>DAIPLK010000078.1:5349-12052 GCA_036769285.1 Gemmatimonadales bacterium
CTCCTGGCCGAGTACGTCCTCGGCCGCGACCTCGGCATCGACCGGCTGCTCTTCCCTCGATCGGTGCACGGGCTGTCGCGCATCTATCAGGGGCGTCCGGCGCCGATCACCAGCGCGGAGTTCCTCCTGCTCGGACTCGCCCTCCTGCTGCCGGCGGTCCGCCAGGGCGCGCGGCGTCGAGGCGGGCACACCGCGATCATGCTCGCCGCCCTGGTGCTTCCCGTCGTCCCGATCGTCGGCCATCTGCTCGGTGTCCCCGAGCTCCACACGTTCGCCTTCCGGATCGGGACGGCGCTGCACACCGCCGTGGCGCTGCTGCTCCTGGCGGTGGGCGTCGGCGCCGCGACGCACGAGGCCGACGCCCTGTCCCTGGTGCGGGGCCGCGATCCCGGCACGATCCTGATCCGGCTCCTGCTGCCCCTTGCCGTGCTGTTGCCACTGCTGTTCGCCGCCGGCAGTCTGGTCGCGCTGCGTCTCGGGCTGTACGAGATCCACGTCGGCCTGGTGGTCTTTGTCTCCGGCTGCATCGGCATGTTTCTCGGCGTCGCGTTGTGGGCGGCCTCGATCGTCCGCCGGGCCGACGCCGAGCGCCGGGCGGCGGACCGAGCGCAGGCGGAGTTGGCGCTGCGCGAGCAGCGGCTCCAGGCGGAGACGGCCGTCGCCGCCACCGCTCGCGAGAGCGAGCGGCAGACACGCGAGCTGCTCGACATCCTGACCCACGCCCCCGTGCTGGCCCGGGGACTCGACGGGCGCATCCGGTTCTGGAGCGCGGGCGCCGAGCGGCTCTACGGCTGGTCCGCGGACCAGGCCACCGGCGCCGTCGCCCGCGATCTGCTGCCCACCGAGTTTCCGGTTCTCGAACGCGAGGCGGAGGCGGCTCTGCTCGAGCACGGCGAGTGGCATGCGGCGCTCCGCCGACGAGCCCGCGACGGCAGGACTGTCCCAGTCGCCAGCCACTGGATCCTTCACCGCGACCAGGCGGGACGCCCCGACGCCGTCATCGAAGTGGACAAGGACGTCACCGACCAGCGACGGGCGCAGGAAGCGCTCCGGCGGGGTGAGGCCCGCTACCGGGCGCTGGTCGCGGCGACGGCGCGGATCGTGTGGACGGCGTCAGCCGACGGGCGGCGCCCGCTCGACCTGAGCCAGTGGCTGGCCTTCACCGGGCAGAACGCCGAGCAGGCCGGCCGGGACGGCTGGCTGGCAGCGATTCATCCAGATGATCAGGCGGAGGCCGTCAGGGTGTGGAAGGACGCGGTGCGGCACCGGCGCCCGATGCTGACGGAGCACCGGCTGCGTCGGCGGGACGGGGAATACCGGCACATGGAGGTGCGCGCGGTGCCGGTGCTTGACGAGCATGGCACGGTGCGCGAGTGGATCGGCGCGCACGCCGACATCACCGACCGGGTCAAGGCGCAAGAGCAGCTCGGCCAGGCCCAGAAGCTCCAGGCCGTCGGCACGCTCGCGGGCGGCGTGGCCCACGAGGTCAACAACCAGTTGATGGCGGTGCTCGGATTCGGCGACTTCGTGCTCAAAGAGCTGGGGCCCGGTCATCCCCAGACCGGCGACGTCGAGGAGATGATCCGCGGCGCCAGCCGGGCGGCGCGGGTGGCCCAGCAGCTGCTGACCTTCAGCCGGCGGCAGGTGAACCAGACCCGGCTCATGGATCTGCATGCGGCCGTCGAAGCGCTCGCCCCGGTGCTCCAGCGTCTGCTTGGTGCGGACAAGACCCTGACGATCCTCGCGCGCCAGACCGGTCGCCAGATACTGGCAGACCCGACGCAGGTGGACCAAGTGCTGATCAACCTCGCCGCCAATGCGCGCGACGCGATGAGCACGGGCGGACGACTCACCGTCGGTGCCCAAGACGTGGAGCTCGACGAGTCATACGCCCGGGCGCATGGCCTGCGCCGGCTCGTCCCCGGACCCTACGTGCGACTCAGCGTCTCCGACACGGGGTGCGGGATGGATCAGGCCACGCTGGCCAAGATCTTCGAGCCGTTCTTCACCACCAAGCCCGTGGGGGCGGGCACAGGACTGGGGCTCTCGACCGTGTACGGTATCGTGAAGCAGCATGACGGGTTCATCTGGGCCTACAGCGAGCCGGGGCTCGGCACCACGGTGAAGATCTACCTCCCGGCGGCAGCCGTCGGCGCAAGCGGCGCGGCGGAGCCGAACGCCGAGCCTCCGGCGGAGCGGTCGGCCCGGCTTGAGCCCGCGCTCGTGCTCGTCGTCGAGGACGAGTCGTCGGTCCGGAGCATGGTGCGGCGGTCGCTGGAGGCGGTGGGTCTCGAGGTCATGGAGGCGGAGAACGGCAGGCAGGCGCTGGAGCTGGTCGCCACGATGCCGGACCAGCCCAACCTGGTGTTGAGCGACGTGATCATGCCCGGGCTCAACGGCCGCGAGCTGAGCGAGGCGCTGGCCCTGACCCAACCCGACATCCCGGTGCTCTTCATGTCGGGCTACACCGGCGACGACGTGCTCGCCCGCAGCCTGCTCCCCGCGTCGGCCCCGTTCATTCAGAAGCCGTTCGCGCCGGAGGAGCTGGTGGCCCGGGTGCGGAAGCTGCTGGCGGAAGCGGCGGCGGCACGACGGTAGGCCCGGGGTCCGGCCATCGAGTCACCCTGGGCCCGGCACCACCTCGAGCGCCCCGACCGCGCGCGGATCGAGCGCCAACCGCTCGGGCGCCGCGTTCCTCGGGCCGGCCCCGCCGCGGAAGTCGAAGTGGCCGCCACCCAATACCCGCTCGTGCAGGACGAATCCGCTGCTCGGAAGCAACAGGCGGCACGCGAGCGCCCTGTCCGCAAGCACGACAGCCGATTCCCACCGCCCAGGCTCGATGTCGGGATAGAGGTGAGCGTGCTCGGGCTTCAGGCGGGCTTCGCGCGTCATGGGAGACCTCCGCCGCTCGGTATGGCGATGTCGGGTGAAGGTGCTCAATCTAGGGCCACGGAAGCGCGCTTCAAGCGCTCATTTTTGTTCGGGTCGAATCCGCACGCTGTGCATCGGGTGTTGAGCGTAACTGTCGATGGGCCGGGCGAGTCGGCGGGGCGTGTACATGTGTGGATGATGTGGATGAGGAATCGCCCGCATTTCAACATTGAAGGCATGGCCCATTCGCTTCGCTCAAGGTGCTCCGGGGGCCTCGACCGCTGCCGCCTCGCTGGTGTTCGAACTATTGAAGCCACAGATTAGTCCGCATGACCGCCTCCCTTCCCGGCGAACCCGGAATCTCGCGCGCCCTCACCGCGCTCCGATCTCTCCTCATCCCCGGTGAGGAGCTCGAGACCCACGCCATCCAGCGGCGCCTCTTCGCGCTGACCCATCGCCGAACGATCGTCGGCGCGACGACCGGACGGCTCATTGCGGTGACCCGCGGCCTGTTCGGTGACTACACGCCGCAGGATGTGCGCTGGCAGGACCTCCAGGACGCCCAGCTCCGGGTGGGCGTACTCGGAGCGAGCCTCACGGTGTCCGTGCACGGCAACGCCGATCTCGCCACGACCGAGGGACCGCGCCGCGTGCTGAGGATCGACGGGCTGCGCAAAGAGGAGGCGCAGGAGGTCTATCGGGCCTGCCAGGCGCAGGAGCAGGCGTGGCGGGAGAAGCGGCGCGTGCGCGAGCTCGAGGAGCTGCGCGCCAAGTCCGGCGGGATCAGCCTCGGCGCCAGCCTCTCAGGATCCGCGCCGACCGGGGCGCCCGCGGACGGCACCCCGGCTGCGCGGCTCCAGCGTGCCAAGGAGATGCGAGAGCAGGGCCTGCTGACGGACGCGGAGTTCGAGCAGGTGAAGGCGAGGATCCTGGCGGATCTTTGAGATGAGCCGGCCGGACAAGATGGCCGCCGAAGCGGACACTTTGTCCGTACATCGGGAGATCGGGCGGCGGCGGATGGGGCTGGAGCCGCCGCTGGCTGGCGCAGGGTTTGCCCGTTCGCCGTCATGGGGCGCCTCGGCCCCCCTTGCTCGATCACGCCAAAAAGGGGAGAGACCATGCATTTCCCGCTGCACCGTGCGCTGCTGCTAACCGCCGCCGTGCTCGCCGGCTGCAAGTCGGACCGGCCGACTGCCGACAATGCCGCCGCTCCGACGGCCGCCGCCACCGTCAATGTCACCGCGACCGATTTCAAGCTTGACCTGCCCGCGAGTATCCCCGCCGGCTCGGTCACGATCCATCTGGTGAACCACGGCAAGGAGATCCACCAGGCACAGTTGGTCCGGCTCGAGGAAGGCAAGACGGCGGCGGATCTCCAGGCAGCGATGAAGCAGAGCGGCCCGCCACCGTCCTGGATGAAGTTCGCCGGTGGACCGACCGCCGCGGCTCCCGGACAGGAGGCGACGAGCACGCAGGTGTTGACCCCGGGACAGTACGTGGCGATATGCGCCATCCCGAGTCCCGACGGGGTTCCGCACGTGATGAAGGGGATGGTCCAGCCGTTCGAGGTCACTGGCGGCACCGCCGCGGTGGCGCTTCCCGCCGCCAGCGACACAGTGCGCCTGGTCGACTACGCCTTCGAGCAGTCGCGGCCGCTCCCGGCCGGGCACCATACCATCCTGATAGACAACGCGGGCCCGCAACCGCACGAGATCGTGTTGCTCAAACTCGCACCCGGGAAGTCGGTCGAGGACTTCGGGACGTGGGCCACGACCGGAGGCATGCAGGGGCCGCCGCCGGCGATGCCGGCCGGGGGGCTGGCCGTGATCGACTCCGGGGGTAACGCGGTGCTTGAGGCGGATCTGAGCCCGGGGGAGTATGGGCTGATCTGCTTCATGCCGGACACGAAAGATGGGAAGCCGCACTTCATGCACGGGATGATGAAGCAGATCAAGGTGGAGTAGCGGAATCGGGGGACGAGTCACCCTGAGCACAGTGAAGGGGGCATGCGTCAGGTCATGCTCCCTTCGCTGCGCTCAGGGCGACTCCAGACCGGCCTCACATCCGGAACCTTGCCCCGAGCGTGAAGTTGTTGAACTGCATTGACGATGTGCCCATGCCCTCGAACACGTTGTGGATCCGGCTCTCGAAGAAGACCCCAAGCGTCGCCACCTGGAACGACAGACCCGCACCCCCGTTGACGCCGAACCTAGTCTTCGTGGCGGCGCCCACCGCGTCCGATCCCTGTGGATCCAGGTTGTACACGCCGGCGCCGCCGATCAGGTACGGCTCGACCACCGTCTGCCGGAGCCGGAACTGGTAGATGAGGTTGCCGGTCCCGTAGAACAGCCGCTGCTTCAGGTCGAGCGGCGTCGCGTCGGCAAACTGGGCGTAGGTGGCTTCCACTTGCACCGCCAGGGGCAGGTTCGGGAGCGTGTAGGACACAGCGCCCAGACCGTGCCAGCCAATGTCGAATCCATCGTTGAAGTCGCCGATCGGCGCGCCCGGACCCCCACCGATGGAGAACTCCCACGTTCGCTGTTGCGCGAGCAGCGGGAAGCCGGCGACGAGCGTGGTCATCGTCAAGGCTCGCACTACCTTGCTGAACGCACGCATATACCCGCCCTTCTCTCGCGGATTGACGACCTCCACCCGGTCGCCCGCGAGTCGCGACCATAGGTAGTGAAGATGGCGCGCGCGACCTGAAGCGACGCTGAATTCGCACCGAAATCCTGCTCAGAGGTCCATGAACCGAGTTTCATCCGCGGCTCACCGCCCCATCACGGGTCTCCTCTTAGGTTGAGCCCCACATCCAATCGCGAGGCGGGTATGTTCGACGTGCTCGTCGCCTCCGCCGCCCACCGGGAGGTCCGGGCGGGCTCGGTGACCACCTCAATGATCACGCACGCGCTGCTGATCATGCTCGCCGTGACGGTCACCCGGAGCGCCCTCGAGAACCCGCCCGTCACGGCCGCCGATCCGGCCATGCTGCTGTTCGTTCCCAAGCCCCCGCCGCCACCGGAGCCCGAGGTCAAGCCGGAGCCAGCCGCGGTCACCACCGTCGTCGCCGAGCCGCCGCCCAAGGGGTTCCAGACGGTCGTGGCGCCGCGAGACATCCCGGACATCATTCCACCGGTGGACCTGACCCAGCGGCCGCTCGATCCCCGCGATTTCACTGGGCGTGGCGTGGAGGGTGGCCTGGCGAGCGGCATAGTGGGAGGCACCGGCACCGTGGACCCGGAGGGTGGGCCCGATCTGAGCGCGATCTACGAGGCGACCACCAGGGACGACCGGTTCGAACAGGCAATCGTGGTCTTCCAGCCGGTACCGAAGTATCCCACGGCGCTGGCGGCTGCGGGGATCGAGGGCAAGGTTGCCGTCGAGTTCGTGATCGATACGGCCGGCAAGGTCGAAGGCAGATCCATCCGGGTGCTGCAGAGCAGCCACCAGGCCTTCGAGGCGGCCGCGCGTGAGGCGATGGCGACGGCCATCTTCCGTCCGGCCCACCTGAGCAACCATCCCGTTCGCCAGCTCACCCGGCAATCGATCCGGTTCGTGGCAACCCATTGAGGGCGCATCCGCCGACGGCGGTATACCGCCCAGTGGCGAAGCGATAGCGACCCGGCGTCACCCAGGTGGCGCCGGGTCTTCGGTTTGCGGTCTCCCGCAGCCCTCGACGGCGGGGTCACGCGGGTGCATTTTGGTGGCATCCCACCGCCAAATGAGCATCCATGAGCAGCCTGCCGTCGAGGATCGCTGGGGCGCTAGCCGACCACTACCGCCTCGAGGAAGAGATCGGGGCCGGCGGCATGGCCACGGTCTATCTGGCCCA
>DAIPLK010000079.1:0-10701 GCA_036769285.1 Gemmatimonadales bacterium
CGACGAAGACCAGGATCGCCGCCAGCGCGTACTTGAGGTACACGAAGCGGTGCACGATCCCGGCGAGCAAGAAGTAGAGCGAGCGGAGCCCCAGGATCGCGAACACGTTTGAGGTATAGACCAGGAACGAATCCCGGGTTACGGCGAAGATCGCCGGGATCGAGTCGATCGCGAACACGAGATCGGTGAACTCCACCAGCAGCAGCACCAGGAAGAGCGGCGTCGCCACCCACCGCCCGCCCTCCCGCACCCAGAAGCGCTGACCGTGGTAGCGGGGCGTGAGCGGCAGCACCCGGCGCACCCAGCGGGTGACCGGATTCCGCTCGGGGTCCACCGCCGCTCCGCCGCGGCGAGCCATCTTGTAGCCGGTCACGATCAGGATCGCGCCGAAGAGGTAGATCACCCAGTGGAACTGGTCGAGGAGGTACGCCCCTGCCGCGATGAAGACGCCGCGCATCGCCAGAGCACCGAGGATGCCCCAGAAGAGCACACGGTGCTGGTACTGCGCCGGCACGGCGAAATACGTGAAAAGCAGGACGAAGACGAAGATGTTGTCGATGCTGAGCGACTTCTCGATCAGGTAGCCGGTTAGGAACTCGAGCGCCGGCTTGGAGCCGGCCAGCAGATAGAGCCCGGCGTTGAACGCCAGGGCGAACGCCACCCAGACCGCGCTCCACGCGGCGGCCTCGCGCATCGTGACCACGTGCGCCCGGCGGTGAAAGACGCCGAGGTCCAGCGCCAGCATGGCGAGGACGAAGAGGTTGAACCCCACCCACCACCAGACGCTGAGTTCCATGCCGCTCCTCGAGGCTTGGCCAGGGGGCATGCGAAAGGGGCAAGACCCTACGGCACGTATCGTGTCGTAGTGGTCTCGCCCCTTGTCGCGGCCGACCGGGAGGCGCGCTGGCGCTCCGGCATGACGATCGGCAGCACCGCCGGGATGCCGGCGGCAGGCTACTCCCCACTTCTGTGGACCAATATTGCCGGCGCGGGAGACGACTTGTCAATATGAATTTCTCGCGCCGATTCATCGAAAGGACTTATCTGTCCGGCGTACCACTCCCGGCCGAATACGTCGTCTTGCCGGTTCGGCGCCTGCGCTCCACCTTCCGGCACCTCTTCCCGGAGCGTTTTGTGCCCGATGTCGAGCCGCGGCGGCCGGCCCTCGCCTGGCTGAACTACCACCATCTCCTGTACTTCTACACCGTGGCGCGCGAAGGCAGCATCGCCCGCGCGTGCGCGGTGCTCCACCTGACGCAGCCCACCGTGAGCAGCCAGCTCCGGACGCTCGAGGGCGCGTTCGGCGAGAAGCTGTTCGAGCGGCGGGGCCGTGGACTCGCGCTCACCGAGACGGGCTCGCTCGTCTACCGATACGCCGAGGAAATCTTCGCTCTTGGCCGCGAGCTGCAGGAGACGGTGCAGGGGCGCCCCACCGGCCGGCCGCTCCGGTTCCGGGTGGGTGTAGCCGAGGCGATCCCCAAGCTCCTCGCCTATCGCCTGCTCGCACCGGCGCTCACACTCGACACGCCGTTACGCCTCGTCTGCCGAGAAGACGAGCCCGACCGCTTGCTCGCCGACCTGAGCCTCCATGCGCTCGATCTCGTCCTCCTCGATGCGCCTGCCGGGGGCGCGGTCAAGGCCCGTGTGTTCAGCCATCCGCTCGGTGAGTGCGGCGTCACGATCTTCGGCGCGCCCACCCTGGCCGCGCAGGTGCGGCGCCGGTTTCCGCGGTCGCTCGAAGGCATGCCGTTCCTGCTGCCCGGAGCGCACACGATGCTTCGGCAGTCACTCGAGGGCTGGATGGAACGGGAAGGGGTACGGCCGACGGTCGTGGGGGAGATCGGGGACAGCGCGGTGCTCAAGACCTTCGGTGGAGCCGGCGCGGGCCTCTTCGCCGCGCCGAGCGCGGTGGAGCGGGACGTCTGCCGCCAGTATCAGGTACGGGTTGCCGGCCGGCTGCCGAAGATGCGCGAGCGTTTCTATGCTGTCTCGGTGGAGCGCCGCCTGAAGCATCCCGCCGTGGTGGCGATCACCCAGGCGGCGCGCACCGAGCTGTTCGGTTGACCGCTTACCGGGCGCGCATCGAGCCGCGCTCGGCGACCTTCACGTCGAGCTGCTGGAGGAGCGCCTGGTGCGCGTCCTCCGCCAAGCTCACCGACTGGTAGATCTCGCCGGCGAGGAACCGCACCTCGGCCCCGTCGATCACGGTCTTGGCGAGCTCGTTGTTCAGCCCATTGGTATGGCTGACGGCCTTGGCCTGCCGGTCGCGGAGCTCCTGCAGACGCTGCTTCGCCGCCTCGTGCTGCGTGGGCGTGAGCTGGTCGGCGATACGGCCGATCTCCTGGTGTCCGGCCTCGAGGCTGCTGTTGATGTCCACCGCCATGTGCTGCGCCAGCTGCCGGTCGGCGACGATGCGTGAAGCGGCGTGCTGGTAGAGCGCCCCGGCCGCGTTGCGGGCCTTGTGGTGCTGGGCGATCAGTGCCTGGTGCGCCTCGCCTTGGCGTGTGGCGGCGTGCCGGTCGATCGGGGGGGCCTCCGTCGCGGCGGGCGCCGCGGCGAGGGCCAGGGTCAAGAGCGTCGCGTACATGGTCCTCCTCCTGGGTTAGGGCGACGCCACCAGTCTAGGAGGGCCGGCTGGAAACGACAATGTCAACTTTTCCGTCATAAACTTCGATTTTTTCATAGCTACCGCGTGCTCCGGAAGACCAGATCGAGCAGCTCGTCGTACATGGCGTCGGCGCGGTCGGGCTCATTCGAGCGGATCGCCTCCGTCGCGCAGTGCTTCAAGTGGTTGTGCAGCAGCGAGCGGCTCACCCCCCGGAGTGCCTCCTGGACGCTCGACACCTGCATCAGCACGTCCGCGCAGTAGCGCTCCTCCTCGACCATCTTCTGCAGTCCCCGCACCTGCCCCTCGATGCGCCGAAGGCGGGTGAGCACCGCCCGCTTGATCTCCTGGTCCACGGCGACGGCGTGGGTGCCGTCACCCGGGCGAACGCCACAGGCGCAGGTGACGACCATCTCATCGGTCATACGTGTCCTCTCGAGGCGAAGCGGCGGAGCCGCAGGCTATTGGAGACGACGCTCACCGAGCTCACGGCCATGGCGGCCGCCGCCATGGTCGGGGTGAGCCGGAGACCGAGCGCGGGGTAGAGCACGCCGGCCGCGACCGGAATGCCGACCACATTGTAGATGAATGCCCAGAACAGGTTCTGGCGGATGACCCGCATGGTCCGGCGGGCGAGCCCGATCGCGGTCACCACGCCCATCGGGTCGCCGCGCATGAGGGTGACGGCACCCGCCTCCATCGCCACGTCGGTGCCGGTGCCCATGGCGATGCCCACGTCGGCCTGGGCCAGGGCCGGCGCGTCGTTCAGCCCGTCGCCCACCATCGCCACCACCCGGCCCTCCTCCTGTAGCCGGCGCACCTCTGCCAACTTCTTGTCAGGGTGCACCTCGGCGATCACGCGCGACATGCCGACCTCCCGCGCCACGCTCTCGGCGGTCCGCCGGTTGTCGCCGGTCAGCATGACCGTCTCGAGGCCGAGTCGGCGGAGTTCCTCGATGGCAGCGCGGCTGGTGGGCTTCACCGGATCGGCGACCGCGATGAGCCCGGCCAGCCGACCGTCCACTGCCACGTGCATGGGGGTCTGGCCCTGTGCGGCCAGCGCGTCCGCTCGGGAGGCGCCGGGGTCGGGGTCGACGCCCAGCTCGCGGAGCAGCGCCGCGTTGCCGACCGCGACGGCTCGGCCCTCGACGTTGCCCATGACTCCGCGTCCGGTCCGGCTCTCGAACTCGGTCGCTCGCACCGGCTCCGCGCCGTGCCGGTCGGCCTCCGCCACGATCGCCTCGGCCAGCGGATGCTCGCTGAGCCGTTCGACCGCAGCGGCGAGCGCCAGGAGCCGGCGCTCGTCCGGGACGGCCGTGCGGTCCCCCTCAGGCGCCAGCTCGACCGATCGTACGGCGGGATGGCCCTCGGTGATGGTCCCGGTCTTGTCGAATACGACGGTGTCGATCGCCTGGCTCCGCTCCAGCGGCTCCCCGCCCTTGATGAGCACGCCGAGCTCGGCGCCACGGCCGGTGGAGACCATGACGGCGGTGGGCACCGCCAGGCCCATGGCGCATGGGCAGGCGATGATCAGCACGGTCACCGCCGAGACCAGCGCGTGCAGGTAGGCCGGCGCGGGGCCGAAGTCGAACCAGACGACGAACGTCACGATCGCGATCGAGAGGACCACCGGCACGAAGACGGCGGAGATCCGGTCGGCGAGCCGCTGGATCGGCGCCTTGCTCCCCTGCGCCTGCTGGACCAGCCGGATGATCCGGGAGAGCACCGTGTCGCGGCCGACCCGCTCGGCACGGAACCGGAACGCGCCGTTACGATTGAGCGTGGCGCCGACGACTGGGTCGCCGGGGCCCTTGGCGACGGGGATCGGCTCGCCCGTGAGCATGGATTCGTCGACATGGCTGGTGCCGTCGAGGATGACACCGTCGGCGGGGATCTTCTCGCCGGGGCGTACCAGCACCTCGTCACCCGCACGGAGCGCGGCGAGTGGAATCTCCTCCTCCCGGCCACTGCGCATGACCCGCGCGGTGGTGGGTCGGAGCCCGATGAGGCGGCGGATGGCGCCCGAGGTCCTCCCTTTGGCGCGCGCCTCGAGCAGGTTGCCGAGCAGGATGAGTGCGATGATCCAGGTGACGGCGTCGTAATAGACATGCGGCTCCACCCCGCGAGCCGTGAGCCAGTCGTCGGCCAATGTCGCGGCGGCGCTGAACAGAAAGGCGGCGCCGGTGCCGACCGCGATGAGCGTGTTCATGTCGGCGCTGTGGTGGCGGAAGGCCGCCCATGCCCGGGTGTAGAACTGGCGGCCTGCCCAGCCGACCACCGGGAGCGTCAGCACGAGGAGGGCATAGCGCCAGCCATCCGCGGAGACCCGGTCCACGGCGGGCACGAGATGCCGGAGCCCACGGCTGAGCGGCAGCATGACCCGCATGAGCGGGTCCGTCATGGCGCGTCCCATTTCGGCGAGCGGTATGCTGAAGACCATCGTGAGCACTGCGGCGACCGCGGCCACCGCGAACTTACGCCGGAGCTCCCGCTCCTCCTTCGCGCGCGCCTCGTCCTGGGCGCCGAGCAGGTCCTCGGTCGCCTCCTCGGGAAGGGGAAGCTCCGCACCGTACCCGGTCGCGCGGATCGTTTCCACCAGCTGCTCGGGCGAGGTGACGTCCGGGTCGTAGGAAACAGTGGCGGCGCCGGTCATCAGGTTCACGTTGGCCGCGGCGACGCCGGGCGTCTTCTCGAGCGTGCGCTGTACCCGCCCGCTGCAGGCGGCGCACGTCATTCCCGTCACCGGGATGGTGCAGGATTCAGGGGGGGCGCTGAGCGTCTCGGGCATGACCCGTTATCCGTTCTTCTCGGCGATGATCTGTCCGCGTACCATCCCCATGCCGCAGGCGAACTCGTAGGTCCCCTCCGCCGGCGTGAAGCTCACGGTCGTGGTCCGGTGCGCGGGCAGGAAGGTGCGGATCCCGAAATCGGGAAGCACGACTTCCTCGGTGCAGGGGTTGACCTCGTCGCGATGGAACTCGAGTCGCACCGGCGCGCCCGCCCGCACGCGCACCACTGCCGGTGTGTACCCCCCCTTCACTTCGATGCGCACCCGCTGAACTCCTCCCGCTCCAGCCGTCGCAGCGACGGCTGCGCCGCGGCCGGCCAGGAAGAAATACCAGTTGATCCAGGCCACACCGGCGAGCCCCGCCAGCGTTACGATGATCTGCGCGGACGTCATGGCGCGCTCGTCGCCCGGTAGCCGGCATCGGCCACAGCCGCTTCGATGCGGGAGGAATCGACGACGCCTTCCTCGTAGCGCACCTCGGCCCGTCCCATCTTCAGCGATTCCACCTCCACCCCGGGCAGTCCGCTGAGCGCGCGGCTCACGGCGTTGAGGCAGTGCCCGCAACTCATCCCCTCGATGTGCAGCGTGAGCCTTTGCATGGTCCCTCCCGTGTGTGCGGTTCGACTCACCGAACACTAGTATAGGGGGTGGGGGTATGTCAACTCCTCGTCCGATCTGCGCTTCCAGCCCAACGACCGCCGACAGCACCCTGCAAGGCCAGCGGGCAGGACGCCACGAGCGAGGTGCTCACGAGTGCCACACTGGCCGGCACCTCTCCGGAACCCGTTGATCTGCAATACGATGACTCGGAGGAACATGCGGCATACGTCGTGCCCCTGAGAGCGGCATGCCGCCTGACGACGCCCCACGCTCGCTCGAGTCGTCCGATCCTGTCCCTCGGGGGGAGCCGCTGGTTCCTCTGCTCCGGGCCGAGGAGGGGCTGAACGACCCGGACGCCCTGGCCACCTGGCATGCGGCGCTTTCCAACGCGCTCTCCACGGACGTACCGCACGACCTGCTCGGGCTCTGGCTCTACCCCTCGCACGGCGGCGCCGTGCTGCTCGGCCCCGAGGCGCTCGCCCAGGACGACCTCGCCGTTCCCCTGCCCTCGCCGCAAGTGGAGCGCTCCCAGGTCACGTCGCTCGAGGACATCGTGCGTGACGCGGGGTATGGATCAGTCGCGTGCGTTCCGGTCCGATCGGGCCGTCGCGACGTGGGGCTGCTGCTGGTGGCCGATCTCCGACCCTCGCGCTACGACGAGGCGGAGCGGATGCTGCTCGAGGTCGTGGCCCAGCGGCTCGCGCCCGTGCTCGGCCGCATGGCCCGGCAGTGGAGCACGACGACAGGCGCCACCCCGCAGATGGTGCGGATCGCGGCGCTGTTGGACGCGGTCGCCCTCGCGGGCGCGCACGCGGGCACCCCGCAGCTCTATGTCGCGGAGCTTGGCCGGGCGCTCGAGCCGCTGCTGCCGCACGATCACCTCGAGCTGCTCGTGGCGGATCGGGATGGGGCTCGATCGTATCGGCTCGGCGAGCACGCCGGTGGTGCGCTCTGGGCCGATCCATCCCTGGCCATCGGCCGCGAGCACCTGGATCTCGAAGCGCTCTTCGGCGAGCGCGACACCGTCTTGATCCCGGACACCTACCACGAGACGCGCTGGCCGCGCGGCTACTTCACGGTCGACGAGCCGGCTGGGGCGGAGTTGCGGTCGGTTGTGGGGGCGCGGGTGCGCGGCCCGGGGGGACTCACGGCCTACCTGCTCGCGGGCAGCGTAGGCGCCGCCGAGCTCTACGACGAGGCGGATGCGGCTCTGTTGGGCCGGGTGGGTGGGCTGATCGCGGCACAGGTGTCGGTGCTGGTGACGGGCCCGGCCGCGGCGCCGGCGGCTCCGCCGCCAGCCGAGCCGACGGGCCAGCGGATGGGGCAGCCGACGCTGCTCGACGCGGCCGAGTTGCTGGCGACGGGCGTGGAGTTCGCCGAGACGACGCGCCGCGTGGCCGATCTGGCCGCGCGGCTGCTGCCGTTCGACGAGATGCGTTTCGCACTCCGGCTGAGCGAAGGCGATCGCGTGGTCTTGCTCGAGCCCGGGGAGAGCCGGCCACTGCCCGACCTGCCGCTCATTCCGGTCGCGGGAACGACGCTGGCGGCGGTGCTGCAGGGTGAGATCCCCCACTCGTTCCTGCTGGTCCAGGGCGAGGCCCGGCTGATTGTCCCGCTGCGCGTGGCCGGCCGGGTGCACGGCGCGCTGGTCCTCACGGCAAAGCACCCCGGAATCCTCCGGGAGCTGCATGTGCGTCCGGCCCAGCAGCTGGCCGACGTGATCGCCTGCCACCTCGAGCTGCTGCGCCGGACGGCCCTCATGCCGCCGCCGTACCTGCCGGGGTGGAAGAAGGTCCGATAGGCTAGGCGGCCTTTCCCACTCGGGGCTCGACCGCCGGGACGCTGACGCCGGTCAGGCGGCGGACCGCGACGGACACGAGGAGGAGCAGGCCGAACATGCACACCACGATCGGCCCGGTGGGCAGATCGTAGCGGAAGGAGACCAGCAGCCCGGATGCCGAGGCCACGGCCCCCACCAGCCACGACGCGATGGCCAGCGGGCCGTAGCGGCGGGTGAACTGGAAGACGATTGCCGCCGGCACCACCAGGAACGAGAACACGAGCAGCACACCCGCGATGGGAACCGAGAAGGTGATCACGATGCCGAACGAGAGGTAGAACAGGAAGTCCCACCACCGGATGCTCCAGCCCTTCGCCAGCGCGGTCTCCGGCTGGAACGAGATGGTGAGGAAGCGCCGCCGCAGTATCCAATGGAAGATTCCGATCAGCACGTACACCTCGGCCATGCGCGCGATCGCGGGCCAGGTGACCCAGAGGAGGCTGCCGACGAGGATGTCCTTGATCGCCTCGCCGCCGCGTGGCGTGCGGTCGGCCACCAGGATCGCCGCGGCAGACGCGACCACGAACACGATTCCGATGAACGCTTCCTGCGGCACGCTTCCCTTCTCCTCGGTGCGCGAGAGGGCGAACACGGCTGCCCCGATGGTCGTGAAGCCGAGCGCGTACAGGAATGCCGCGGTGGAATCCGGCTGGCTGCCGGCCAGGATTGCGACCGCCGAGCCGAGCGCCGCCATCTGGGCCAGCGAGAGGTCCACGAAGATTACCTCACGGGCGATGACGTGAAGCCCCAGGTACGAGTGGATGGCCACGATGACCAGGCAGGCCACCAGGGGCGGCAGGAACAGGCTGAGATCCATCAGGAGGCTCCTCCCTTGAAGGCCGACGCCAGTCCGTTCACCCAGGCGCTCATGAGGTCGAAGTAGGTGTTCACGCCGGGCGCGCCGTTGGTGTTCTCGGGCACGACCACCGCCTGGGCACCGGTGCGCTCCGCCACCTGCTGGATCTGGTTCCGGTCGAAGTAGTTCGACGCGAACAGCACGGGGATCTTCCGCTCCTTCATCAGCGCGATCACCTCCTGCACGTGCCCCGGGGTCGGCGGGATACCGGGCTTGGCCTCGATGTACTCGGCGCAGGTAACCTTGTACCGATTGCTGAAGTACGCCCACTCCTTGTGGTAGCAGGCCATCTCCTTCCCGCGGAACACCTGGGCCGCCTTCATCCAGCCGCTGAGCCGGTCGAGCAGCGGCTTGCCCTGGTACTGCTTCTGCTGGAGGAAGTCATACAATTTGTCGCTCTTGAGCAGGTCGAAGGCGACGGGCGCGGTGAGCAGATCGACGAGATCCGCACCGATGGTGGCCTCGAGCACGCGGCGCTCGAAATCCTGCTCGCGCTGAGTGAAGACGGCCGCATTCTCCGGCGACACGCGACGGAGCCCGGTCAGGATGTTCCGGGCGATGATGATGCCGTTCACCGGATCGGTGTGGATGTGCGGGTTGCCGTCTGCGTGAATGTCGCCCTCGGCTCGGCTCAGCGAGGTCGGCACCTCGAGCAGCTGGATCCCGGTGTAGGCCGTGACGTAACCCGGCCCGCCCTCGGACACCTTCCGGTTGCCGGCGCGGTCGAGCAGCGGCGGTACCCATAGCTCGAGGTCCAGGCCCGTCGTGACGAACAGGTCGGCGTCGCGCAGCACGGCCACGAAGCTGGGCTTCGGCTGCACGAAATGCGGGTCCTCGTCGCCGTGGGCGATCGAGGTGACGCTGCCCTTGTCGCCGACGATCTCGCGGGCGATGGCGCCGTAGGTGGTCAGGCTGGTGACGACCTTGAGCGGCGGTGCTACGCTGGCCGGCTGGGTGGCTGTGATGGGGGAAGCGAACAGCGCTCCCGAGGCCAGGATTGCGGCGAGCATCCGGTGTCTGTCCATGTCAGTAGGTCTCGTGTTTGTGCGGGCCCATCGCCCAGACGGCCTGGAGCGAGAGCACGTTGCGGGAGCCGTCGAGGTCCGTGCGCCGGTGCTCACCCTCGAGGCGGAGATAGACGAACTCGCTCTGCCACCAGGTGACGGACGGAGTGAGGCGCCATTCGGTGTCGCTCGGGCCCCGCGGCGCCTCGACCCAGTCGTACCGGGTACCGAGCACCCACCGCCGGGTCAGTCTGGCGTTGACATCCACGAACGTGCCGTAGCGGTTGGTCGTGGTGCCGTTCTCCGTGGCGTGGAGCCGGTAGCCCTCGGCCCGCAGGGTGATCTCGCGGCGCGTGCCCGCTTCCGGCGGCCGGTATGTCAGGCGGAAGTCGAGCCCAGCCAGCCGGCTCCGGAGCCCCGCGTCGTCATTGTTGCCGCCGGTGCCGGTCGCGCCGATCTGGGCGTAGGTGGAGCGGCTCAGCTGCCAGAAGTTCTGCAGACGGAACAGCAGCGTGGGCTGGCGGCCGCCCGCGTAGAGGGGGTCGCTCTTGGCGGTGGTTCCCTGGAGCCAGATCTCGTGGGTGCCGCGGGCGATCGAGACGGGCAGCGCGGTATAGAGGGAAAAGCCGACGCCGGCGAGCCCCTCGGGCGAGAGGAAGCGCTGGTAGACCAGCGGGTATTCGGTCTCCGGGAGCGCGTGGAGGTGCCAGCGGTTCAGGTCGCCGATCTGCTGGCGGAACTTGCCGACGTCCACCCGCAGCCGGCCTGGAAGGCCCGTCCAGTAGATGTAGCCTTCCTCGACTCCGACTTCCTCGTCCTCGAACGTCAGGAAGATCTTGGTGCTGGAGTACGGGTCGAGCGCGGACTGCAGGGCGATCTCGAACTCCCGGGCCACGCCGTTGTCGCGCTGGCGACCCTCACGCGCCACCAGCCGGATGTCGCCGGTGGCGCTGATCTCGGGGTTGAGGGCCGATGCGTTGCGCTGGCGTCCGATGAACTCGGTGCGCG
>DAIPLK010000079.1:10801-12025 GCA_036769285.1 Gemmatimonadales bacterium
GGACGAAAGGTGACCCGGCGACGATCGGGGTTCAAGCCCTCGGGCGCCGGTGCGTCCCTGGGCGTGCGACACGCCTACGGGTTGGTGGGGCGGATGTCGAGCTCGCTCACCAGGGCACGGGCCGGGAGCTGGACGGCGTGGAGTACGGCGTCGGCGACGTCCTCGGGGCGAAGGATGCGCTGTGGGTCGGACTTGAGCATCGGCTGGTCTCGGAGCATCCCGGTATCCACCGAGCCCGGGCAGATGGTGATCACCCGGATCCCTTCCTTCCGAAGCTCCAGCATGAGCGACCGGCCGAAGCCGAGCACCGCGTGCTTGGAGGCGGCGTACGCCGTCCCGCCGGCGAAGCCGTTCCGCCCCGCCAGGCTCGCGACGTTGACGATGGTGCCCTCGCGCCGCCGGCGCATGGCGGGGAGGACCGCGCGCGTCACCAGGTACAGGCTGCGGAGGTTGGTGGCCATCGTCACGTCCCAGTCCTCGAGGGTCAGCTCCCCGAAGGGGCGGGCGATGAGCACGCCGGCGTTGTTCACCAGGAGACTGGCCTCGCCGAGGGCCTCCGCCAGGTGCGCCACCGCACGGGTCACCTGGGCCGGGTCGCTCACGTCGGCGGCGGCGCCCGCGGCCTCGATCCCCTCGCCCTTGAGCTCCGTCACGAGGGCGTCCACTCTCGCGGCGGTGCGCGCCCAGACGCCGACCCGGTATCCGGCGCGTCCCAACGCGAAGGCCGTGGCCCGTCCGATGCCCTGGGTGGCGCCCGTGACGAGCGCGGTGCTGACGGTCGGCATCGCGGGAATCTAACGCGCTACCGGCGGAGCGCGGCGACTTCGGCGCTGAGCGCGTCGAGGCGGCGGAGCAGCTCGGCGTGCCGGGCGGCCTCGGTCTCGTGCATGCGGCCGCGGAAGTAGATCGTGCCGTTGGGGTAGAGCATCGCGCTCTCGACCTCGGCCAGGGAATCGAAGCCGCGCTCGTGCGCCTTGTCGGTGAGCTCGGCGGCGTTGATGCGCAACCGGCGCATTTCGTCTTCCCGGAGACGGCCGTCCTTGATGAGGCAGATGTCGCGGTCGGTGTTGAAGAGAAGCTCCTCCGAGGGACCGCGGTAGAAGATCCGGACCAGGATCGCGTTGGCCCCCAACAGGGCCGCCGCTCCGACTGCCCCGCCGAGGAGGGAAGTGTCGTTGCCGATGATGGCGTTCTGCACCGTGTTCGACAGCGTCAGCAACACCA
>DAIPLK010000080.1:0-11892 GCA_036769285.1 Gemmatimonadales bacterium
CACCGGGGCGGGATGCTGATCTTCCAGGATGCGGTCTCGCACCGCTGGTGCGTGATCGTGCACGGCCTGCCACCGGCGCCGTCGGGCAGCGTGTATCAGTTCTGGTTCATCACGGAGACTGGGATGGTCCGGTCGGTGGAGGTGAACGCCGATATGCAGCGGCCGGCGTTCATGACGCTGCCGATGCCGGGTGTGGCCGCGCCGGTCATGGGGGCGGCGCTCACAATGGAGTCGGTGGTCAACCGATCCAACGAACCGAAGGGGGTCGAACTGGCGCACGTGGTGTTCTGAGGGGCGGCCGGCGCGGGCCCCGAGTCAGTCTGAGCAACGCGAAGGGGGCATGCGCCGGTGCATGCCCCCTTCATTTTCGGAGCCGGGCCTGAGCGCAGCGAAGGATTCAGGGTGACTCGGGCTCGATACTGCCGTCGGGAGGCGAGGCAGTATCACTCTCCATGGCTCCGGCGGGCCACCAGGAGGGCACCGGGGCCGTCTCATCGCCGCCGAGTTGCACCAGCGGCTCCGGCATCGTGTCGGTGGGGATGACGACCCCGCTGGCGCCGAGCTCGCGGAACAGCTTCCACTGCGCCTGGCGAGCGGCCCACGGGCGTCCACCGTTGTACATGAGCGCGACGAGCAGCGTGCCCTCGGGCCGGCCCAGGTAGCCGACCACGTTGGAGACCCGGCCGAGGGTGCCCGTCTTGGCCCGCACGACGCCTACCTCGGGGAAGCCGGAGTTGAGCCGGCGCAGGGTGCCGGAACCGTTGGCCGGCAACAGCATGGGGAAATTCCGGCCGGCCGTAGTCGTGGGAAACTTGGACAGATAGGTGACGAACGCCTGTGGTGTCACCCGGTCCTCGTACGAGAGGCCGCTGCCGTCCACCAGATACACGCCCTCGTCGGATCCGACCACCTGCCGCACGTGATCGGTGAGCAGCGCGGGCCCTTGGTCGCGGCCGCCGGCCCACTGCAGCAGCAGCTCGGCACCGACGTTGAGGCTCCGCCGGTTGATCTCGCTGGCCAGCGAGTCGAGCGACGGCGACGACACCTCTGCAAGAATCTGTGGACTGCCGGATGGCGGCGCGCCGATGAACGGCGAAGGGTTCCAGGAGATCCCTGCTCGGCTCAGGGCGTTGCCCCACACGGCGCTCAGCATCGCCTGCGGATCGCGCGCGACTGCGGCGAGCCGCCGCGGCGCTGCCCGCACGCCGATCGTTCCCGTGACCGCCCAGCCGCCGTCGGCGCGGGACCGGAGCGCGAGGCGCGAGCGCCGGCCGGAGCGCGTCGTCGCCGTGACGCTCACCATGCGGCCGATGCCCCCGGGGGCGGTCCCGATGACCAGCGCGCGCTTCCCGATGCGCGTCCCTGGCCGCACGGTGATCCAGACGACGTTCTCGTGAAGAGTCAGTGGACCGACCAGCGGCGCGAAGATCCGGCCCTGATGCCGGGCCGACCAGACCGCGGGATAGAGCGCATTGGCCGGGCCGTTGGAGCTCTGGAGCTGGAGTGGGCCGGTGAGCTTCCGCACTCCGGTGCTCGCGAGCTGCAGTGCCAGGTCGTACAGCGTCGGGCCCGAGCCTCCCACCCCTTCGAGCGACGGATCGCCGTTGACCTCGATGGCCCAGCTCCCGACCCATTCGCCCGTGGCCGGGTCGAGCGAGCCGACCCCGACCACCCGCGTGGGGCGGCGTGCCGTGCCGCCCAGGACGCTCCGGGCAAACCCGGTAGTGAACAGCTTGACCGTGGACGCCGGCAGGAGTGGCTCGTCGGGGTGCATGCTCCAGAGCATGCGACCGGACTGGTCGGCGATCGCAATGCCCCACTCGCCGGGCGCCGAACGGAGCGAGCGCTGGTACCACGAATCCAGGCGCTCGGTCACCCAGAGCGAGTCGGCCTGCGCCCGGAGCGGCGCGGACAGGATCGGGAGACAGGCGGCGAGCGCCAGGAGCACGACACGGCAGCGGAACGGCAAGAGGCGCACGGCCCATCCCAACGGAGAGAGAATTGCGGTCAGTGGCATAAAGCCATGGTCAGCATCGAACTATCTCAGATTCCCGGGCCCTGCTCACCCCGGACAAGCAGTTCCGGCCAGACCAACGAAAGAGGTGCAAATCCCGGGCCTGCCTGCAGGTGACTCCAGGCGCGGTCGCGGGATGCCGTCCCTCCCGATCGGGGCGGAGGTTCGACGAAACCGTGGCGGAAGGGCAACGGCCGAACGGGAGGGGACGCGACGAGTCGAGGCCAACGGGAGAAGCGGACGACGCAAAGCCGCGCTACTTCAGCAGCGTCTTCGCGATCGTCTGCAGCTGCATGTTGCTGGTGCCCTCGTAGATGGTCCCGATCTTGGCATCGCGGTAAAACTTCTCCGCCGGGTACTCCTTGGAGTATCCGTAGCCCCCGAACAGCTCGAGGCAGTTCGACGTCGTGCGATCGGCCACCTGCGAGCTGAACAGCTTGGCCATCGCAGCCTGCTGGGCGAACGGCAGGCCCGAGTCCTTGAGCCGCGCCGCGTTGTAGACCGTGAGCCGCGCAGCCTCCAGGTCGGTGGCCATCTGCGCGAGCTGGAACTGTACGCCCTGGAACTCGGCGATCGCCTTGCCGAACTGGCGGCGCTCCTTCACGTAGGCGGTGGCCGCGTCGAGGGCGCCCGTCGCGACGCCGATCATCTGCGCACCGATCCCGATGCGCCCCTCGTTCAGCGTCTCGATCGCGATCTTGTAGCCCTGCCCCGCGGGGCCGAGGACGTTCGCGTCGGGGACACGGCACTGCTCCAGGATGAGCTCGGTCGTGCTCGATGCGCGGATGCCGAGCTTGTTCTCCTTCTTGCCCACCGAGAATCCGGGGAACCCGCGCTCGACGATGAACGCGGTGATCCCCTTGTAGCCCTTCGACGGGTCGGCGTTGGCGAACACGATGAACACCCCGGCCTCGGCGCCGCTCGTGATCCAGAACTTCCGGCCCGTGAGCTCCCAGCCGTCGCCCGCCCGCTCGGCACGGGTCGCGAGGGCGAAGGCGTCGCTCCCGCTCCCCGGCTCCGACAGGGCGAAGGCGCCGAGCAACTCGGTGGTGAGCCGCGGGAAGTATCGTCGCTGCTGCTCCTCGTTTCCCCAGCGCAGGAACGCGTTGTTCACCAGTGTGTTTTGCACGTCCACGTAGATCGCCGCGGAGGCGTCCACCCGCGCCAGCTCCTCGATGGCGAGCACCGACATGAAGATGGTGCCGCCGGCGCCACCATACTGCTCGGGCACCTCGATGCCCATCAGGCCCAGCTCGAAGAACTTGGGGATCAGCTCGGGACGGAACTGCGCGGCCTCGTCCATCGCCGACACATGCGGCCGCACCTCGGATTCCGCGAAATTGTGGACCGCGTCGCGGAACATGCTCTCTTCTTCGGAGAACGTGGTGAGGGCAGGCGCGGCGCTGCGGAGGTCCTGCATAGGGACTCGGGCTCCGGAAGGGGACGGCAGCGTACCTCAGGTCGGGGGAGTATATCCCGGACTCGCAACGGGTTCAATCGGCGCGGCCTCCAGCACCTCGAGCGCCACCGGCACGCGTCCCATCGGCGCCGACACCTGGACGCCCTGCACCCGCTCGGCCACCGCCACGAGCATCTCCCGGGAGATGCGGACTCCCTCCGCCAGCGCTTCCTCCTTGCCGCCGGCGCTCGCCGCCCGCATCCGCTCGACGATGACGTCCGGTACCGAGACCCCGGGCACCTCGTTGGCCAGAAACTCCGCGTTGCGCAGCGAGACGAGCGGCCAGATCCCAGCCACGATCGGGATGCGGAAACTCTCCACCCGCTTCAGGAAGCGGTCGAGCTGCGCCAGATCGAACACCGGCTGCGTGACGGCGAACTCCGCACCGGCCTCCACCTTGTAGGCGAACCGCTTGAGCTCACGGTCGAAGTCGGGTGCGGCCGGGTTCACTCCCACGCCGATCACGAATTGGGTCGGCAGGCCGATCGGGTTTCCGCCTGGATCGAGGCCGTGGTTGAGGCGGCTGACGAGGTTCGTCAGGCCGATGCTGTCGATGTCGAAGACCGCCGTGGACTCGGGGTAGGGCCCCATCTTGGGCGGGTCGCCGGTGATGATGAGCAGGTTCCGCAGTCCGGCGGCGGCCGCGCCGAGCAGGTCCGAGAGCATGCCGAGGAGGTTGCGATCGCGGCAGGCATAGTGCACGACCGCCTCGAGCCCCACCTCGCGCTGGATCATGAGCGCCGACAGGAGGGCGCCCATGCGGCTCTGCGCTCGCGGCCCGTCGGGGACGTTCACCGCGTCCACGCCGCCGGCCTTCAGTTGCCGCACCTGCTCGAACATCGGCGCGGGATCGACGCCCTTGGGCGGCACGATCTCGACGGTGGTCACGAACCGCCCCTCGGCCAGCTTGGCGCCGAACCGCGAGCGGGCGGCGAGCGCGACCGGCTGGATCGCCACCGCCGGCGGAGGCGCGGGGAGCGTACCGAGGTCGAAGGCGTGGCGCGGCGACACGCTCTGCACGAAGCCCACCATCGCGCGGGTGTGGTCGGGGGTCGTGCCGCAGCAGCCGCCGACAAACCGGGCGCCCGCCTCGACCATGCGGCGGGCATAGCTGGCCATGTATTCAGGCGAGGCCATGTAGATCTTGCGGTCGCCGACCTCACGGGGAAGCCCGGCGTTGGGCTGGGCCGAGATCGGGAGGCTCACCACCCGCGCCAGCTTCTCTACCGCGTCGAGCACCCCGTGCGGGCCCACCGAACAGTTGACCCCGACCACGTCCACCCCCATGGCGGCAAGTTCGGGCCCGAAGACCACCGGGTCCGTGCCGTAGTGGGTCTTACCGTCGGTGCCGACTGTCATCTGGGCGATGATCGGACGATCCGAGACGGCCCGGACCGCGTGCACCGCGGCGCCCAGCTCGGCGACATCGCTGAAGGTCTCGAGGATGAACCCGTCCACGCCGCCGTCGGCGAGCCCGCGGGCCTGCCGCTGGTACATCGCGCGGGCCTCGTCGAGCGAGAGCTCGCCGAACGGCTCCACCCGGACGCCGAGCGGTCCGATGGCGCCGAGCACTGCCGCACGCGTCCCGGCGGCCTCACGCGCGAGCGCGGCGGCGGCCGCGTTGATCCGCTCGGTCTCGGCGGCCAGGCCGTGGGTCTCCAGCTTCTTCGGGTTGGCGCCGAAGGTGTTGGTCTCCAGCAGCTCCGCCCCGGCGCGCACGTACTCGCGGTGGATCTCGCGGACGAGGTCGGGCTGCTTCAGGTTCAGCTCGTCGTAGCAGACGTTGAGGAACACGCCCCGCCCGTAGAGCATGGTGCCCATCGCCCCGTCCACCACGTGGACCCGGCCGTCGGCGATGAGGTCGCGCAGGGTCGGCACGCTAGCGCTCGTAGTTGAGGATGGGGGCGAGCCAGCGCTCCATGCTGGGAACGTCCATGCCCTTCCGGCGCGCGTAGTCCTCCACCTGATCGCGCTCGATCTTTCCAACACCGAAATACTGCGCCTGGGGGCGCCAGAAGTAGTACCCGCTCACGGATGCCGCCGGCAGCATGGCGTAGCTCTCGGTTAGAGTGATCCCCGCATTCGACTCGGCGCGCAGCAGGTCGAACAGCGCGCGCTTCTCCGTGTGATCCGGGCAGGCCGGGTATCCCGGCGCGGGGCGGATCCCCTGGTACTGCTCGTGAACCAGTCCCGCGTTGTCGAGCGCCTCATCCGGCGCATAGGCCCAGTACTCGCGTCGCACGCGCTCGTGCAGCCGTTCGGCGAACGCCTCCGCCAGGCGGTCGGCGAGCGCCTTGGCCAGGATCGCGCCGTAGTCGTCGTGCGCCGCCGCGAACGACGCCACCAGCCCGTCGAGTCCCTCCCCGGCCGTGACGGCGAAGGCGCCGACGTAATCGGCGACGTGGGTGTCACGCGGCGCCACGAAGTCGGCCAGTGCGAGGTTGGGCCGGCCCGGCGGCTTGATCATCTGCTGGCGGAGAGTGTGGATGACGGCGAGCGGCTCGGTGCGACCGTCATCGGCGTAGAGCTCGATGTCGTCGCCCACGGCGTTGGCGCGGAAGACCCCGAACACGCCGCGGGCCCGGAGCAGCCGCTGGCGGACGATCCGGTCGAGCAGCTCCTGCGCGTCGCGGAAGAGGTTCGTGGCCGCGGGACCGACCGCCGGGTCCCGCAGAATGTCCGGGTAGTGGCCGGCCAGCTCCCACGTCTGGAAGAAAGGCGTCCAGTCGATGCGCGGGACCAGGTCCTCGAGCGGGTAGTCGTCGAGCACGGTGAGGCCCGTCGAGCAAGGCGCCGGCGGGACGACGCCGGCCCAGTCGAGGACCAGGCGGTTCCGCCGCGCGTCGGCGAGGGATTGCCGGCGCGCTTCCGGGCGGTGCCGGCTCCGCTGCTCGCGCACGTCGCGGTACTCCTCGCGTAGCTCGGCCACGAAGCCGTCGCGGAGGGTGTCGCTCAGCAGGCTTCCCGCCACGCCGACGGCGCGCGAGGCGTCGAGCACGTGCACGGTGGGGCCCCTGTAGTGGGGCTCGATCTTGACCGCGGTGTGCACCCGCGACGTCGTCGCGCCGCCGATGAGCAACGGGATGCGGAAGCCTTCGCGCTCCATCTCGCCCGCCACGAACGCCATCTCCTCGAGCGACGGGGTGATCAGCCCGCTCAGCCCGATGATGTCCACCCCCTCGCGCCGCGCCGCCTCGAGGATCTTTGCGCACGGTACCATGACGCCGAGGTCGATGACCTCGTAGTTGTTGCACTGCAGCACGACGCCCACGATGTTCTTGCCGATGTCGTGCACGTCCCCCTTGACGGTGGCCAGGAGCACCCGCCCCTTGGTCTGCGCCACCGCCGAGGCCTCGCGCTCCGCCTCGATGTACGGCACGAGGTGCGCCACCGCCTTCTTCATGACCCGCGCGCTCTTCACCACTTGGGGCAGGAACATCTTGCCGGCCCCGAACAGGTCGCCCACGATGTTCATGCCCGCCATCAGCGGGCCCTCGATCACCTGGATCGGGCGCTCGACGAGGTGGCGCGCCTCCTCGGTGTCCTCCACGACGTAGTCTGCGATCCCCTCGACCAGAGCGTGCGCCAGCCGCTCCTGGACGGGCGCCTGCCGCCAGGCCAGGTCGGTGGTCTGCGCGCTGAGCCGGCCTTGCACCTGGTCGGCGACGGCCAGCAGCCGGTCGGTCGCGTCCGGGCGGCGGTTGAGCACGACGTCCTCGACCCGCTCCAGCAGGTCGGGCGGGATGTCGGAGTAGATCGGGAGTTGGCCCGCGTTCACGATCCCCATGTCCATCCCCGCCTCGATGGCGTGGTAGAGGAACACGGCGTGGATCGCCTCGCGTACCGGGTCGTTGCCGCGGAAGGAGAACGAGACGTTGCTCACCCCGCCGCTCACCAGCACGTGGGGAAGCGTCGCCTTGATCCGGCGGACGGCCTCGATGTACGCCACGGCGTAGCCGCTGTGCTCCTCGATCCCGGTGCCGATCGCGAAGATGTTCGGGTCGAAGATGACGTCCTCGGGCGGGAAGCCGACCCGCTCGGTCAGGATCCGGTAGCACCGACTGCAGATCGCGACCTTGCGGTCCGCCGTATCGGCTTGGCCCCGCTCGTCGAACGCCATGACGATGACGGCGGCGCCGTAGCGGCGCACGAGCGTCGCCTGGCGGACGAAAGCCTCCTCGCCCTCCTTGAGGCTGATCGAGTTGACGACGCCCTTGCCCTGGACGCACTTGAGCCCGGCCTCGATGACGGACCACTTGGACGAGTCGAGCACGACAGGGACGCGGCTGATGTCCGGCTCGGCCGCGATGAGCTGGAGGAATCTCACCATGGCCGCCTGGGAGTCGAGCATCCCCTCGTCCATGTTGATGTCGATCATCTGCGCGCCGCTCTCCACCTGCTGGCGTGCGATCTCGAGCCCGGCCTCGTAGTCGCCGGCCAGGATCAGGCGCGCGAACTTGCGTGATCCGGTGACGTTGGTGCGCTCGCCCACGTTGACGAAGATGCTGTCTGGGCCGATGGTGAGCGGCTCGAGCCCGCTCAGTCGGCACTTGGGCTCGAGGCGTGGACGCTCGCGCGGCGTGAGCCCGCGCACCGCGTCCGCGATCGCCCGAATATGCGCCGGCGTCGTGCCGCAGCAGCCACCCACGAAGTTGACCAGGCCGTGCTCCGCGAACTCGTGGAGCACCTCCGCCATGTGCTCGGGCGTCTCGTCGTACTGCCCGAATTCGTTGGGGAGGCCGGCGTTCGGGTGCGCGCTCACGTATACCGGCGCCACACGGGAGAGCTCCTGCACGTACTGGCGGAGCGCCTGTGCGCCGAGGGCGCAGTTGAGCCCGATGCTGAGCGGGCGGGCGTGCGCCACGGAGTGCCAGAATGCCTCGGTGGTCTGGCCCGAGAGCGTCCGGCCGCTCGCGTCCACGATCGTGCCCGAGATCATCACCGGTAGCCGGAGTCCCAGCCGCTCGAACAGCCCCTCGACCGCGAAGATCGCAGCCTTGGCGTTGAGGGTGTCGAAGATCGTCTCGATCAGGAGGAGGTCGGCGCCGCCGTCGATCAGACCGCGGGCGCCCTCGGTGTAGGTCGCCACCAACTCGTCGAACGTGACGTTCCGGAACCCCGGATCGTTCACGTCCGGCGACAGCGAGGCGCTCCGGTTGGTCGGGCCGAGCACGCCCGCCACGAAACGCGGGGTGTCTGGCGTCCGGCGCTCCCACTCGTCGGCCACGTCCCGGGCCAGCCGGGCGGCCGCGTGGTTCAACTCGTAGACCAGCTCCTCCATCCCGTAATCCGCCAGCGACATGGCGTTCGAGGTGAAGGAGTTGGTCTCGATGATGTCGGCGCCGGCCTCGAGGTAGGCCGAATGGATGGCCCGGATGATCTCGGGCTGGGTGATGGTGAGGAGGTCGCTGTGTCCCCGCAGCTCGCGGGGCCAGTCGGCAAACCGCGCGCCGCGGTACTCCCGCTCGCCCAGCCCGTAGGTCTGGATCATCGTTCCCATCGCGCCGTCGAGCACCAGGATGCGCTTCGCCAGGAGCGGATCGAGCCGGGAGAGCCGCACCTCCCGGGTCAGGCCGGTCGCGGATGGAGCGGTGGAGGGTGGGTGATCGACGAGCACGGGCGCTCCGGGAACACGAAAAGACCCCTGAAGGCCAAAACGCCTCGGGGGATGCGTTTTAGCGGTTGTTTAACGTGGCCGCAAGCAGCGCAAATCGCCACGACGCAGTTGTTCGACCCCGGAAACGTACACCCGCGGACCGTCCCCGGTCAAAGGCTAGAGTTCCAGCCGCCGCTTCGCCGCCTCGGGGCTGATCCCCTCGACCACCACGACCTTGGACCGCCCGGTGCCCCCGACCTCGATCCGCACCGCCGACCGGGGGACGTCGAGCCGCTCGGCGAGGAACCGGACCAGCGCGTCATTGGCGGCGCCGTCCACGGGTGGGGCCGTGAGGCGGACCTTGAGCGCGTCGCCGTGCCGGCCGGCGATCTCGGTGCTGGAGGCTCGCGGTTGCACCCGCACGCGAAGCCGGATGCCGGTCGGAGTCGCCTCGATCAGAGCAGGGACAGGACGAAGCTCCGCACCAGGCTCAGCACGAGCCAGGCCACCAGGGGACTGAAGTCGACCATGCCGAGCGGAGGCAGGATGCGCCGGATCGGGTTGATGATCCAGTCCGTGAGGTACATGACCGGGCGCATCCAGGGGCGGTAAGGCGAGATCCCGAACCAGGAGGAGATCACCCGCACGAACAGGGCGACCATCAGCACCGTGAACAGTCCGCTGGCCAGGAAGCGGATCCAGGCGCGCGGCCCCGACTCGGCCAGGATGCCCAGCGTGGCGGCGAAACCCGCCAGCCAATGGACCAGGGTGAGCAGCAACAGCCCGCCGGCGATGACGAGGCCCAACAGCCAGAATGGCGCGTCCTGCGGGCTGCCGCCGGCACGAAGGATCCGGCGCTCGAGCGGCGGCAGCACCGGGTCGCTCGCGCGGCGGATAAAGCGCGGCCAGGCGCCAAACGGTGTTATCCGGCGACTCCGGACCGCCCAATGGGTGAGCGCCACCATCGAGGCGTACGCGAAGGCGGCCACGACGAGAAAGCGGGCGGCGAGATCGATCGTAGCGAAGAGCATGGCGGGCGCGCGGGGATCAGCGGCCGGGGCTGCTGTCGCCGACGTGCATGGGACGTTGCGCGCCCGAGCTGGTGGTGCACATCAGGGTGAAACGCCCTCCATTCAACGTCGCTTCCTCGAGGATCTGGCTGTCGCCGCGGCAGGAAGTGATCTCGCGGGTCTCCGTCCGCCGGAAGGCGACGGTGACGATGGGTTCGCGCTGGAGGTTGACGAGCCGGCGCACGGTGGTGGGGGTGAGGCTGTCGATGCCCATCTGCCGAAAGGAAGCTGCGGGGCGGCCCCGGTGCGAGCCGCGGTAGTCGATCGCGCGATCCACCAGCTCGAAGATCTCCCGCCCCAGCGTCTCGGCGTCCTGCTGGTCGTGCAGCAGGGTGGGCCGGGCCTCGACCTCCTGGGGCCGGGCCGCGTCCTTTGTACCGCATGCCGCGACCAGTACGGCCACCGCGAGCACGCCTCCGGCCGCGGCCCGGGACATCAATCCATCGCGAATTCGCGGTTGAACACGACTTCGAAGCTGAAAGTCTTGGCCCGGCTCCGGGTCTCCATCAGCTCGGCGATCCGCTTCAGCCTGGCCGGGATACCCATGATCTTTTCCTGGGCGACGCGGCCGATCTCGTTGAGCCCCTGCAGGCTCTCGATTCCCCAGTAGCGGATCTGTTCCTGGACGATCCGCAGGTAGTCGCGCGGCCCGTAGATTCCCGCCCGGCGGATGACCTCGGCGAGCTCCTTGAACCCCGGAATCGTGACGCCGGGCATGTCGATCGCGGGCAGGATGAACGAGGCCGAATGCAGGGCCCCGTTCGGGTCGCGCTGGAGGATCAGCTCGAAGACGTTCCGGTAGAACGCGTAGTGTCGCGCCTCGTCCTTGGCGACGTGGGTCAGCACTTCGCCCAGGCGCGGCTCGTACTCGGCGACGATGCGGCCGGTCTCGCTGTGGGAGAACTGGGTGGCCCGCTCCTGCACGGTCGTGTAGGCGAACACCCGGTAGGGGTCCCGATCCCACTCAGGATGGAAGCCTCGGCGGAGATACTCGAACTGCATCTCCTCGATCTTGCGCTGCTCGAACAGCCTCGTGTCGCGGACATAGTCATGGAGCACCTGGCCATGCCGGTCTTCTTCCGCGGTCCACAGGTTGTTCCAGCTGCGCCAATGGCTCTCGTCGCCCAGGTACACCGCCAGCAACCGGTGAAAATGAGGCAGCCCCTCCTCGGTCAGCATGTTGAGGGCGAGTGCCGCCCGGATGGGGTCCGGAATGCCACTGGCCTGGTCACGGAGCCGGCGGGTGAAGTCGTCGGGGGAGCTCTCCGGCTGGGGGGAGAGGAAGTCCGCGGGAAACCACAGCTCGCGCTTCCGCTCATGGTTTTCCATGAGCTCGCGCACCGGCTCTTCGAGGTCCTTGAGCACTTCGATCTTCAAGGCGAGTTCGCGCGCCGGGTCGGTGGCGAGGCCCATGTGTTTCCCTTTACGACGGTAAACCTTCCCTCATGCATGACAAAACGACCAGCCACGAAACATACAGTGACTGGTCGTGCCTGCGCCAATTGGCCGCCCGTCTAACCGGCGTCGCTGCCGAGCCGCTTTTCCATCAGGCTCCACCCCCGATGCCCGATGTAGTCCTCCCGCTGGAAGATACGGCGCCACCCCATGGCGGCGAGCAGGCCCTCGGACCGCTGGTCGTCCGTCCAGAATTCGGCCATGTGCCCGCCGGACTCCGCGGCGCGCTCCTCGAACGCCGCGAGCAGGCGGTGGGCGTGGCCCTGGTGCCGCTCCTGGGGCAGCACCACCACGTCCA
>DAIPLK010000199.1:0-3607 GCA_036769285.1 Gemmatimonadales bacterium
GGCGCGCTGCCCCAGGCTGGGGCGCGGCCCCGCCAGGTGATGAGGGCCACCAGACGCCACCAGCTGAGGAGCTGGCGGAGCCCGAAGTTCTCCAGCACTGCGACGCCGACCAGGCGGAGCAGCTGCTTGGCCTCGCAGTACCGTCGGAAGGAGAACTCCTCCAGGAGGAGTGTCGCGAGCGAGAGGCAGAGGCCGTACGCGAAGGCTGCGCCGAGGAACAGGGCGAAGTGCTGCTTGTCAACCAGCCCGAGCGCCCAGCCGAAGGGCAGGATGACGTAGCCCGCGATCTCCATGATCGGCGCCAGGTACTCGAACGCCATGAAATACGGCATCGCGAAGAGGCCGATTCGCCCGAACCGGGGATTCCCCAGCATCTCTCGATTGTGTTCCAACGTTTCGCCCAGTCCCCGTTGCCACCGATCCCGCTGGCGGCGGAGGCCCTGGAATGTCTCCGGGCATTCGGTCCAGCACACCGGATCCGGCACGAAGATCACCCGGTAGCGCCGGCCGGCGTTCCGCATCCAGCGATGCATCCGCACGACGACATCCATGTCCTCCCCCACCGTGTCGTGCCGGTAGCCGCCGATCTCGACCACGATGTCCTTGCGGAAGACCCCGAACGCGCCGGACACGATCATCAGCGTCTGCAGCTCGCCCCAGGTCACCCGCCCGAAGAGGAAGCACCGGAGGTACTCGAGCACCTGGGTGGCGCCCAGGGTGGTCTTCGGCAGCCCGACGGTGGCCACGCCTGCCCTGGCCATGGTGCAGCCGTTGGCGATCCGGATGGTGCCGCCGGCAGCCACCGTCTCCGCGGAGTGGGGCAGGATGGCGTTCATGATCGCCCCCATCGCATCGGCCTCGATCACGGTGTCCCCGTCCATCACGCAGATGTATGGCGCGGACGCCAGGTTGATCCCGGCGTTGATCGCGTCGGCCTTGCGCCCGTTGGCCTTGTCCAGCACCCAGAGTCCGGGGTTCGCCGCACTCCAGTAGATGCCTCGCACCGGCTTGCTCTTGATCCGCTGCCAATAGACCCGCGGTGTGAGGCGGAGCCCGAACTCCGCGATCAGCCGTTCGAGCGTGTCGTCGGTCGAGCCGTCGTTGATGACGACCACCTCGAGTCTGGGATAGCGGAGAGCGAGGAGCGAGCGCACCGACTCGACGATCGATTTCCCCTCATTGTACGCCGGCACGAGGATGGAGATCGGCGGCCCCAGGCCTGACTCGCGGATGTCCCTGAAGTCCTCGAAGGAGACTGCCTTGAGCCGGCGACGCACGGCCGGGAACGCCACGACCAGCTGGACCAGATAGATCGTATTGACGATCACGAAGTACCCGGTGATGAGGAGGGAGAAGACGGCCAGTTCGCTCACGCCGTATCTCCCGCTAGCAGTCCGTGCATGAACAGGACCTGAGCGGCCATGTCCTGGACGAACGGATTGGCATTGTCGAGGCCCCGCCGCAGGGCCGCCTCGCCTGCCTCGCCCAGTTCCGCCATCGCTTCCGCCACGTGGTGGCGGACCCAGTAGGCGGTATCGCCCATGGCCCGCTCGAGCCGGGGGATGGCTTGCTTGTCGCCCAGACGGCCGAGGGACCGGGCTGCCAGCGCCCGCGCGGGCCATTCCGGGTCGTCCATCGCCGCCAGGCAAACCGTGACCGATTCCACGTCGGGGGCGAGGGCGCCCAGCGCCCGTATCGCTTCGATGCGGATCTCCGGGTCCGGGTGTGTGGCGAGGGCTCGCACGGAAGCCGGGTCGGCGGCGACCCTGAGCAGGCCGGTGACCTGAAGCAGCGCCTTCGTCATCGCCGGCGACCGGGAGGCCTCGAGCAGGGCGCCAATCTGGGGGGCGCGGGCGGGACCCAGCCGAGCGACCGCCATGATCACGAGCAGGTTGCCCCACTCGGCGGCGGCATCGATCGCCTCCACGACGGGGCCGAGCGCCTCTACGGCGCCGAGATCGGCGAGCGCGCCGATGGCCTGGCGCCGCACGGCCGTGTCCGGATCCCGGAGCCGCTCGACCAGTGGGGGGATCGCGTCGGCCTGTCCCACTCGGCCGAGGATGCGGCAGGCCTCGATGCGCTGCAGCGCGGACCAATGCCGGAGCCGAGCGACCTCCGGCTCCAGCAGCCCCGAGTGACACAAGGCGCCGCGAATCCGCTCCGAGGCGTCTTGCTCGAGCCCGGGGAACATCCTGATGCAGAAACCAAGCAGCACGCGCCGGTCGGCCGCCGACAGGTGGGTGAGCCAGTCGAGCTCCGACGGCGAGAGGCCCCGCTCACCCCAGCCTGGCAGCATTCGCTCCAGGGTCTGTTCCAGGTGGCTGGCCCGGTCCGCCCGGCGGCCGTGCCACCGGCTGGAGAGCAGGAGGACCCCGACCAGCATCGCGGCAGTGGCGAGCAGGGTCAGCAGCAGGCCGACCTCCCACGAGCTCACCACCGCTGCACCAGCCGCAGACTGTAGGACTCCTGGTTGGTCCCGTCGGAGCGATCCTGGTGGGCGTAGAGCAGCGCGAACCCCAGTCGGGGGCTGACGAAGTGCCGCCAGGCGACCCCGATGGTATGGGCGTGGAATTGCCCGATCACGTCGCGCGAAGGCTGGGTGAAAGACTCCGCACCTGCCGCCACGAAGAGCCGGAGCTGATTGGCGGCGCCGTAGAGATAGCCGAGCGCCAGCGAACCCGCGTGGTTCCCCACCGCGCCCTGCGTGCCGCTGAAGCGGGTGCTGGAGTACCCGTAGCGTCCGGCGAGGAGCCAGTGGTGGCCGGTGTAGAGTTCGAGACCGGGGCCCAGCTGATGCACCTCCGCGTCCCGGAAATCCACAAAGGTGTAGTCGGCGTAGAGTACCATGCGTGGCCCGAGCCTCTGGCCCAGGCCGAGGCCATAGGTTTGCCGTGGCAGCACCTCCGCGCTCGGCGCCAGGTACGCCGACCACCGCAGCTCGGTGGGCGCCCGCACGCGGTATGCGAGCTCTCCGCCGAAACGGGATTCGGTACGGTCGAACTTCTCCTGCAGCGTGGCTGCCGCGCGCCACCGGAGGCGATCAGTCCTCTGGGTTTGGAGCGAGACCGTGGCGCCGTTGGTCGTCGCCTGGCCCGGGAGCCGCTCGCCGTAATACTCCACGTCCGCCTCCCAGCGGGACCTGAGCGCCAGGCGGCGCAGGGCCTCCTGGGCGCCCGGATGGTCCGCATCGATCTCGATCACCTGCGCGAAGTAGCGGCGCGCCTCGTGGAGATTTCCCGTGGCCGCGGAAACCTGTCCCAGCCGGAGGAGCACCTCGGGGTCGGTGGGATGGGTGCGGTCCAGGTCCTCCAGGACGGCCAGTGCCGCGGAGTCGTGCCCGCGCCACATCCGCACATCGGCCAGGGCGATCCGGCTGTCGTAGTCGTCGGGGCGCTCTTGGACCAGCTGCACGAATGCCGACTCAGCCGCCTCGAGCTGGCCGGTCCAGCTCTCCAGCTTGGCGACCCAGAAGCGGTCCTCGAAACTCTCGGGGTCCTGCTCGACCAGGGCCCGATAGGCAGCGAGCGCCTCGGGCAATTGCTGCTCTCGGCGCAGCCGCTCTGCTTCTTGACGCATGCCTGCCGCGGTCGCCGCGGGGAGCTGAGCG
>DAIPLK010000081.1:0-11870 GCA_036769285.1 Gemmatimonadales bacterium
GGCCTGCGGGTCCTCTGCCTGTATGGGACCGAGGAAAAGGACTCCGCCTGTCCGGCGCTTCCCGCCGGCCTGGCTACTCTCGTGCCGGTGGAGGGCGGCCACCACTTCGGCGGCGCCTACCGTGAGTTGGCGGAACGGATCCTCCGATCGGCCCGGGGGGACTGAGCGGCCGTTGCGAGAATCAGCCTCGCGATGGTCCCACCCGCCTGAAGCGTCACGCGGTGCCCCCCAGCATGGGTGGCGACGAGCGCCAGCTCTGGGTCGAGGGCCGGACACAGCGAGCCGTGCTCGTGTTCACCGGAGATGCAGAGCAGCCGCCGGCCGCGCAGCTTCTCGAGCTCGGGCCTCACTGGATAGTCGTGGGATCGGAGCGCGCCGGCGAAGAGGTCCGTCGGGCGGTACTGGAAGCTCGCAATGTCCGAGACGCCGATCAGCGTGACGAGGGTAATCCGGTCCTGTAGCGGGCCGGGCAGCCGCGGCACCATGAACGCCACCATGTCCGCGCCGCGCGAATAGCCGATGACGAGCGCCTGACCGCAGTGCCACGTCTCTAGATAGTGCTCCAGTACGCGCCGGAGATCCTCGGCGGCGCCGTCCGGCGTCCGGGGAACCTGCAGATAGGACGGAGAAATGAAGCCGACCACCGGCACGCCCTGCCGTCCCAGCGCGTCCGCCATTCCGCGATCGCCCTTCGCCCACCCGCCATCGCCGGTCAGCAGCACCGCCAGCATCCCGCGGCTCTGCCGGACCGGGCGCTCGATGACCGGCAGGCCGGTCAGATCCGCGAGACGGCCCCCACCTCCGCGCCCCCCGGAGGCAAGGACGACGCCGAGGCACGCGATGGCGTGGCCCCCGCCTGCCCTCACGATCGCCGGGACTCGGTGGCCGCGACAATCAGATCCACTACCTCACGCCCCTCGCTTCCCGGAATCCGGTGGCCACCCGGACGCGTCTCGACCCGCGCGAGCGACGTCGGGAGCGATGCACACAGCGAGTCGCGCTCGTCGGCCCCGCGCACACACAGCATTGGGATCCCGCGCAGCTTCTCCAGCTCGGGCCGCACTGGCCGATCGCCCTCGTGCTCGGTCTGGGCTATGATGTCGGCGAGGTGAAACCGGAAGCTCGCTTGCCCGGCGAGGCCGAGCATTGCCAGTAGGCTGATGCGATCGCGCAGCTCGTGCGGGAGACGAGATACCATGAACGGCGCGAGGTCCGCGCCGTGGGAATAGCCGATCAGGATGATCCAGCTCTTGTGCCAAGCGGCCAGGTAATGCTCGAGCACGCGTTGGAGATCCGCGGCGGCGACGTCCGGTGTGCGCGGCACGCTGAGATACGACGGGACATCGAGGCCGACCACCGGCACACCGTGCTGGTTGAGCGCCGCCGCCATCGCCTTGTCCCCAGCGGCCCAACCGCCGTCGCCACTCAACAGCACGGCCAGGGTCGGCCCGGAGCCATCGGCAACCGGGGCCTCCACGAGGGGGAGCCCGAGTAGCGCCGCGGACTCCGCGGCGGGCGGGCCCGTGGCGGCCCACCCGAAGCCGGGAGGCACGAGGAGTACGCAGAGGAGGGCGAGTAGGGCGCGTGCGTGAAAGGGCATCGGGTGCTTGTCCGGGAGCCGGGACGATCTCGCCTACGGAGAGGCAACCGGCATGCCAGGAGATAGGGGCAGATCAGCGGACGCGTCCGGGATCCGAGGGCGCCAGCGGAGCAGAACTGTCCCATGGGCCGCGCGGCCGGGACACTCTGTCACCTCAGCAGCAGCGCGTCGGGCCGTCGGCGTAGCGGGCGCGGATGAATGCCTCGTAGAACTCGCGTGGGGAGGGGACAGGCCGCTCCGGGTGAGAGCGGCGCAGGTGCTCCACGTATCCCGCGTAATCGGGCATCCCCGAGACCCGGCGCACCACCCGCAGCACCCGCTCCAGCCTAGCCCACATACGCGGTCTCCACGAACGGTGACTCCTTGGCCATGGCCGGGCGCCGGCGGGTCAGCACCAGCACCCACTCCCGCGCGGAGGCGGCCACCACCAGGACCGTCACCGTCATGAATGCGAGCGCGACGGCCGCATCGAGCCGGTCGTTGAAGATGAGGCGCGCGCCTCGCGCCGCCGCTATCGACCCTGCCGCGACCTGCTCGACGGTGCGCGCGGCATGCGAGAGGAAGCCCAGCCGCGTATCGTCGGCGAATACCTTCTGCCAGCCTGCGGTGAGTGTCACCGCCAAGACCCAGACCAGCGGGGCGAGGGTGACCCACACGTAGCGCGCCTTGCCGCTCTTGATGAGGATCGTGGTGCCGACGCAGAGCGCCACCGCGGCGAGCAGCTGGTTGCTGATGCCGAACAGCGGCCACAGCGAGTTGATCCCGCCCAGCGGGTCGAGCACCCCCTGTACCAGGAAATAGCCCCAGCCCGCGACCACGGCCGCCGATGCCAGGATGGTACTGGGGTACCAGGACGTCCGGCCCAGCGGCGTCCACAGATGGCCGGCCAGCTCCTGCAGCATGAACCGGCCTACCCGGGTCCCGGTGTCCACGGTGGTGAGGATGAACAGCGCCTCGAACATGATGGCGAAGTGGTACCACAGCGCCATCAGCCCCGTCCCGAACGCGCCGCTCAGGATGTGCGCCATCCCTACGGCGAGGGACGGCGCGCCGCCCGTGCGGCCGAGCAGCGTCTGCTCGCCGACGTCCTTGGCCAGTGCGGTGATCTGGTCGGGGGTGACAGTGAAGCCCCAGGTGCGGATCACGGCCGCCGCGGCCTCCGGCGTGCCGCCCAGCGACGCGAGCGGGGCGTTGATGGCGAAATACACTCCGGGATCGAGCAGGGCCGCGGCGCAGAGCGCCATGATGGCGACGAACGATTCCATCAGCATCCCGCCATAGCCGATCAGGCGAGCGTCGCTCTCGCGCACGAGCATCTTGGGGGTCGTCCCCGACGCGACCAGCGCGTGGAAGCCGCTGATCGCCCCGCAGGCGATGGTGATGAACGCGAACGGGAAGAGCTTCCCGGCGAAGACCGGTCCCGTGCCGTCGACGAACTGTGTCACCGCGGGCATTCGAAGCGGCGGCAGCACGAGCAGGATGCCGACGGCGAGCAGCAGGATCGTCCCGATCTTCATGAAGGTCGAGAGATAGTCCCGTGGGCAGAGCAGCATCCACACCGGCAGCACACTGGCGACGAATCCGTAGCCGATGACGGCGTACGCGATCGTGAGCCCCGACCAGGTGAAGTACGGCGCGAGCACCGGCGAGGCGGCGACGTACCGGCCGCCGACCAGGGACGCGAGCAGCAGCACCACCCCGATCGCCGAGGCCTCGAGCGTCCGCCCGGGGCGCCAGGTCTTCATCCAGTAGCCCATGAGCACCGCGATCGGGATGGTGCAGAGAATGGTGAACACCCCCCACGGACTGTCCTTGAGCGCATTGACCACCACCAGCGCGAGCACCGCGAGCAGGATCACCATGATCGCGAGCACCGCGACCATCGCGAGGATGCCGGTGACCGCTCCGGTCTCTTCCTTGGCCATCTGTCCCAGCGACTTGCCGTCCCGCCGCATCGAGGCGAACAGGATGACGAAATCCTGTACCGCGCCCGCCAGCACGACGCCGAACACGATCCAGAGGGTGCCGGGGAGATAGCCGAATTGCGCCGCCAGCACCGGCCCCACCAGCGGGCCCGCGCCGGCGATGGCGGCGAAGTGGTGGCCGAATAGCACCCAGCGCGACGTCGGGACGTAGTCGCGCCCGTTGGCGAGGCGCTCGGCGGGGGTGGCGCGTCGGTCGTTGAGGCCGAAGACCCGGTCCGCGAGGAAGCGGCTGTAGAACCGGAAGGCGACGAGGTAGGTGCCGACCGCGGCGAGAATCAGCCAGGCGGCGCTGATCGTCTCGCCCCGGTGCAGGGCCAGCACGGCCCATCCGGCGGCGCCGGCCAGGGCGACGAGCGACCACGCCAGGGTTCGCAGCATGCCGTCAATTAATAGCTGGAGCCAGCTGAGGTGAAGGGCGCGCCGCTGCTTGCCCTCCCCTCTGGCGCGCCGTACCTTCGAAGCCCATGCCCTTGCCATCCTTCGGTTTCGGCCACCGCCCGTCGTGGGAGTCCGTGAGCCCCGAGGCGAAGGGGGCCGCCCTCGAGGAGCCGCAGCCCCAGCCGGCCCGGACGGGCTGGCGGGGAAAGGTCGCGATCGTAACCGGCGGCGCCACCGGCCTCGGCCGCCACATCGCGATCGAGTTCGGCAAGCTCGGCTGTCACATCGCCTTCTGTTTCGTCAACATGCCCGGTCGAGACGTGAGCGAGCAGGCGCTGCTCACCGAGACGGCGCTCAAGGCCATGGGCGTGAACGTGCTCGCCCTGCGCTGCGACGTGCGCGACCGGGAGGCCGTCGAGCACTTCGTGGCCCAGGCTCGGCAGAAGCTCGGCGGCATCCACTTCCTCATCAACAACGCCGGCATCGCGAGCGACGGCGCCCTCTGGCGGCTGAGCGAGGACGCGTGGCGCGACGTGCTCGACACCAACGTCACCGGCGCGTTCAACTGCATCCGCGCCGTCGCGCCGATCTTCCGGGGCCAGCACTACGGCAAGATCGTCAGCGTCAGCGCGCACCAGGCCGAGCGGCCCGGGTTCGGGGTCGCCAACTACGCGGCCAGCAAGGCCGCCCTGCTCGGGCTCACCCGCGCCGCCGCCGTCGAGCTCGGCCCCGCCAACGTCAACGTGAACGCCGTCGCGCCAGGATTCATCCGCACCGAGCGGATGGCCATGCTTCCATCAGAGGTCATCGAGCGGGCGCAGAAGAGCTCCGTACTGGGCCGCGTGGCGGAGCCGGACGACGTGGCGCACGTGATCTCCTTCCTCTGCTCGGAGTCGGCGCGCCACATCACGGGGCAGACGATCGTCGTGGACGGGGGGTTGTCGCTGGAGTAGTGCCCTCGCTCACTTTGTGCCGCCCCCCACCCCGATTACCTTCCCGCCGTGCCCCGATCCACCAGGTTGACGATCGCGCTGTCCGTCCTGCTGGCCGTGCCCCTCGCGGCGCAGGTGCCGATTCTGCCGGTACCGACCGAGGGGCTCGCGGGGCAGCAGGTGGCCCTCGTGCCGCTCTCGCTCGTCGCCACCGATCCCGCCTTCCAGTCCGACACCCTCTTCGACCGCTACCGTGACCGCCGCGCCGCACTCCTGCGGGCCGACTCGATCATCGGTGAGGCGTTCGTCGGGCGGGCACCGGAGGTGAAGTGGGTGCTGCCGCCCACGCTGCGGAAGCTGGCGCGCCGCGCCCCCGGGATCGTGGACGACCCCGACCAGATGGGGCAGGCGCTGCTGCGGGCGCCCAAGCTCAAAAACGTGCCCGATCCGCTCCGTGCATCCCTCCGAAACCTGATGGCGGTCGCCGGCGGACGTGTCGCGATGGTGCCGGCCGCCCTTGGCTTCAGCCGCGAGGGCGATGGACGCGTCCGCGCCGAGCTGTCGCTGGTGGCGGCCGACACGCGGTCCGGCAAGGTGGTCTGGCGGAGCCTCGCGCTCGGCAGCGGGGCCACCCCGGACGCGGCGCTCACCGCCGCGCTCGACGCCGTGCTCCCGCTCACCCCGTGACCTACGATGTCACGCTGATCCCCGGCGACGGGATCGGCCCCGAGATCACGGTGCAGACCGTGAGGGTGCTCGAGGCCACCGGGCTCAGATTCAACTGGGACGAGGAGCTGGCCGGCATGGCGGCGGTCGAAGCGACGGGCACGCCGCTGCCCGACGCCACCGTCGAGAGCATCCGCAAGAACGCCCTCGCGCTCAAGGGTCCGCTCACCACACCCGTCGGCACCGGCTTCCGCTCGGTGAACGTGGGCCTCCGGAAGGAGTTCGAGCTCTACGCCAACATCCGCCCCGCCCGGACGATCGTTCCCGGCGGACGATTCGAGAACGTGGACATCGTGCTGGTGCGGGAGAACCTCGAGGGGCTCTACATCGGGGTCGAGCACTTTGTCCAGGTCGGCGGCGACCCCCGCGCCGTGGCCGAGTCGATGGCGATCGTCACCCGGATGGGCTGCGAGCGGATCATCCGGTACGCGTTCGATTACGCCCTGAAACACCGGCGGAAGAAGGTCACCATCGTTCACAAGGCCAACATCCTCAAGATGGTGAGCGGGCTGTTCCTGGAGGTGGGGCGCGGCATCGCACGGGAGTACGAGGGAAGGGTAGAGACGACCGACATGATCGTGGACAACACCGCCATGCAGCTGGTCATGCGGCCTGAGCAGTTCGACGTCGTGGTAACCACTAACATGTTCGGCGACATCCTCAGCGACGAAGTCTCGGGACTGGTGGGCGGCCTCGGGCTGGCGCCCGGCGCCAACATCGGCACCAAGGCGGCGATCTTCGAGGCGGTGCACGGAAGCGCGCCCGACATCGCGGGACGAGGCATCGCCAACCCCGCCGCCCAGATGCTGGCCGCCGCGATGATGCTCGACCACGTTGGCGAGCTGGACCGCGCGAAGCGAATCCGCGACGCCGTTGCCGACACCATCGTCCGCGACAATGTCCGTACCCGCGATCTCGGCGGCGCGGCGTCCACGGAGGAGTTCGGGCGTGCCGTTGCCCGGCGGGTTGCCTGAAGTTCCCTGTGCCAGGTGCGAACGGCGGGTCCGCGGGCTGGCCTGGGGCGACCTGTGTCCGGACTGCCGCGCCGAGCGGGCGGGGCGTGCATCCCGGCTGGCTCACCGCATCTCCCTCGCGGCGACGGCGCTGATGGCCGCGTACGTCGCGTTCCGGCTTCCAGGCGATCCGACGTCGCGGCTCTACGGGGCCGTGGCCGTGCTCGCCACCTACATCATCGTACGGCGGGTCGCGAGTCGCGCCGCCATGGAGTTTCTCCCGAAATGACCACCGCCCGCGCGGCCCGCCTCCTTCTGGTCCTCAGCTCGGTCCTCACCGCCTCGCTCGACGCGCAGGCGTCGCTCACGATCTACAATGACGGCCGGGTGCTGGTGCGCCGGTCCGTTCCGGTCCCGGTGCCGAAAGGCGCCAGCACCCAGCGTCTCGCGCTGGGCTCGCTGGACCCGGCGTCGCTGTTCTCGCTCGACTCGACGGTCACGATCAATGGCATCGCCTACGACGGCGCGGTGGACGAGGGCAGCGTTCTCCGCCGCTCCGTCGGCCGCCGGCTCGTCTTCCGGCTTCCGGAGTCGAAGGACACGATCAGCGCGCTCGTGCTTGGTGTGGACCCCCTGCGTCTCCAGCTACCCGACGGGCGGATCACCTTCAGCGCGCCGGGCGCCGCGCTCTACCCGGCGGACGTGGTGGTGGCGGACCCGACCGTCTCGCTGCGGCTCGAGAGCGCGCGGGCCCAGGACCGGCTCCGCCTGGGCTACTTCACGGGTGGCGCCTCGTGGCGGGCGAGCTACCAGGTCATCCTGGGCGCGAGCGAGGCGCGAGTGACCGGAAGCGCCGTGCTGGAGTCGCAGGCGCTCCGGATCGAGGACGCCGAAGTGCAGCTGCTCGCGGGGGCGGTCGGACGCGCCGAGCAGCCGCAGCCCCCGACGCCGTTCCCGGCTCGCGCCGTCATGGCGGAAGCAGCCATGGAGAAGAGCGGGATGGGCGAGCAGCGCGTGGGGGAGTTCCATCTCTACACCCTCCCCGGACGCAGCTCCCTCCTGCCGGGCCTCACCACCACGGTGGCGCTCTTCGACCCGGCCCAGGTGAAGTACGAACGCGGCTACGTGGTGCGCGGCCTGGTCCCATGGTGGGGGATGCTGCCGCAGCAGGGGGACGAGACCGAAGCGCCGGTCGAGGTGTTCTATACCCTCAAGCGGCCGCGCAAGACGGAGTTCGGCGACCGGCCGCTGCCCGGCGGCACGGTGCGCCTCTTCCAGGCAGACAGCGCGGGCCGCGTGCAGCTGGTCGGCGAAGCGGGGATGGACCACACGCCGGCCGGCGAGGACGTGCGCCTCTCGGCCGGGACCGCGTTTGATCTCACCGCCCGGCGGGTGCAGACGTCCTACACGACCCGGCGCGACAGCACCCGCGCGGGGTGGCGCACGCTGGCCACTGCCGACTACCGCGTCACGGTGCGGAACGCCACCGACAGCGCGGTTACCGTGGACGTCCACGAAGAGCGCGGCGGCGAATGGAGCGTGCTCCAGAGCAGCGTTCCTGCCGAGAAGGTCTCGTCCACCATCACGCGCTTCCGGGTGAAAGCGCCGGCGCGCGGCGAAACGGTGCTGACCTACCGCGTTCGCGTGGTGTGGTGAGGAGCGTCAATGTAGCTTGCACGCATGACCTCCCCCCCCGTTTCGATCGCCCATGTCTCCGACCTGCACTTCGGCGGTTACGCCGACCTGGCGCAGATCGAGGCGCTCGAGGAGTTCCTGCCGACGCTCGGCGCGGTCGCGACGGTCGTCTCGGGGGACCTGAGCCAGCGTGCCCGCCACGGCGAGTTCCAGGCCGCGCACGCCTTCCTGCAGCGGCTGCGCCGGCACGCACCTCTTCTGGTCGTGCCCGGCAATCACGACATCGAATGGTGGAAGAGCCCGCTCGGCCTGCTGGGCGAGAGCACGAAGTTCAAGAAGTACAGCCGGTACTTCGGGGACCTCACGCCGGTACTGGAGGTGCCGGGCGCCGTCATCGCCGGCGCGCTCAGCAGCTACGGGGTGGCATTCGGCTCCCTCACGTGGAACCTGCGGGACGTGGCCGTGAAAGGGCATCTCCCCGCCTCCGAGACGACCAGGGTGTCCGCGATATTCCAGCAGGCGCCGGCCGATGCCGTCCACATCCTCGCCCTCCACCACAACGTGCTGCCGGGCGGTATCTCCCGTCGCCATGGGCTGGCCAACTGGCGGTCGGCCTACCGCCGGCTGCTCGCTACCGGGGCGGACGTGGTCCTGTGCGGGCACGACCATCACGAAGGTGCCGGCCAGATCGAAGGCGCACTCACGGTGAGCACGTCCGGCACCCACAGCTTCCGGACCCGCGGCGGTCGTCCGTCGGTATTCAACCTCGTGAAGATCGACGGACACGCGGTGCACATCCAGCACTTCCGCTGGGAGGCGGAGAGCCGGCGCTTCCACCGGTCGGACACCAATTCCTTCGCCCGGCAGGGGCCACCGCGGCTCACCGTCTCGGTGGCGGGGGGAGACCAGGGGCTGTGAGGTGAGCGAGCTGCTCGCAAACCGGCTCAAGCTGCTTGGCCTTCGCGACGTCGAACGGATCCTCACCCACACCAACCGCACCGTGATGATCAGCCTGACGGCGGCCCGAGTGCTCCGGCTGCATCGCGGGTACGCCGGCGCGCCCGACCGGGTGCTCCGGGCCATTGCCCGGTTCCTGGACTCCCGGCTCCCGCGTGCCGATCGGCGCAGCGCCGAGCGCGAGTTCCTCGCCTTCCCGGTGGAGGAGCACGCCCCACCGCCCGAGCAGCCAATGCGCCGGGACCGGCCCCGCCCCGGCGACGTGCCCCTGCTGCAACGGCTGGTTTACCGGCATGGGCGCCTTAACGAGGAACACTTCGACGGACTGCTCGCCGCCATCCCGATCCGTCTGTCCGGACGGATGCGCACCCGCCTCGGGGAGCTTGCCATGGACCTTCGGACCGGGCGTCCCACCGAAATCGCCCTTAGCCGGCGCCACATCCTGCGCCATCCCTGGCCGGAGGTGGAGCACACCCTGCTCCACGAGATGGTCCATCAGTGGCAGGCGGAGACCGGGCTGGCGGTAGACCACGGGCGCAACTTCCGCCGGAAGGCGGTCGAGCTCGGCATCGAGCCGCTGGCCCGGCGACGGCTGACGCATCCCAGCGCGGCCGGCGGCCGCGCCTAGCGACGGGTCTCCAGCCGCGTCGCCTCCGGGTGGTGCGCGCTATCTTTCGGGCTCAAACGAGGAGGTCTCATGCGGTGGACGCCCGGTGGGCGGAGTGGGGATCTGGAGGATCGCCGGGGAAGCAGCGGTGGCTTCGGCGGCGGCATGCGTATCGGACTCGGCGGCGCCGCTGTGCTGCTCGTCCTGAGCCTGATCTTCAAGCAGAACTTCTTCGCACTCATCGGCGCGGGCGGCGGCGGCGCCGCCGAACCGACGGCGGCGGGACCCGTTGCCAGCACCCCGGAAGAGGATAAGCGGGTCGAATTCGTCTCCTTCGTGCTGGACGACGCCCAGTCCACCTGGGACCGCCTCTTTCAGGCGCGCGGGCAGACCTACGAGCACGCCAAGCTCGTACTCTTCCGCGACGCGATTCAGTCCGCCTGCGGCTTCGCCGAAGCGGCCACGGGCCCGTTCTACTGCCCGGGGGACGAGCGGGTCTACATCGACCTGGGCTTCTACGACGAGCTGCAGCAGCGGTTCGGCGCGCCCGGAGATTTCGCCCAGGCATACGTGCTGGCCCACGAGCTGGGCCATCACGTACAGCGGCTGCTCGGCACGGAGGCCAAGGTGCGCGAGGCGCAGCAGCGCCGGCCGGACCTGGCCAACGATCTCTCGGTGCGGCTCGAGCTACAGGCGGATTGCTACGCGGGCGTCTGGGGCCACGAAACGGCCCAGCGCCAACTGCTCGAGGCGGGCGACGTGGAGGAAGGACTGGGCGCGGCGGCCGCCGTGGGCGACGACCGGATCCAGCGCATGTCGGGGCGGGGGGTGCACCCCGAGGCCTTCACCCACGGCTCGGCAGAGCAGCGCACGACCTGGTTCCGGCGAGGCTTCGACTCCGGCCGACCGGAGGATTGCGACACGTTTCAGAGCTGAGCGGCACGCCGGATCGTTCCTCGCTGCGCCAGATTCCGCCGGGCCGAACATCCCCCGAAGCTCGTGCTGCGGTGGGCGCCGGGGTCGCCTATCTTTCCGCCGACGCCCAGACCCCCGCACGAGGCAACGACATGGCCACCGCAGCCGCCGCTTCCCAATTCACCGGCGTTGATTTTCTCGGCTTCGACAGTCTGCTGTCGGAGGAGGAGCGCGCGGTCCGGGACACCGTCCGGACCTGGGTCGACGAGAACCTGCTTCCCGTCATCGCGGAGGCGTACATCGAGGGCAGGTTCCCCAAGCACCTGATTCCCGGGATGGCCGAGCTGGGGCTGTTCGGCGCCAACCTGCCCGAGGAGTACGGCTGCGCCGGGCTGAACAACGTGGCCTACGGTCTCATCATGCAGGAGCTCGAGCGGGGCGATTCCGGGATCCGCTCATTCGCCTCGGTGCAGGGTGGCTTGGTGATGTACCCGATCTATGCCTTCGGCTCCGATGAGCAGAAGGGTCACTGGCTGCCGCTGCTGGCGTCGGGCCAGGAGATCGGGTGCTTCGGGCTGACCGAGCCCGACTTCGGCTCGAACCCCGGCGGCATGATCACCACTGCCCGGGAGACGAAGGACGGCTGGGTGCTGAACGGCACCAAGATGTGGATCACGAACGGTTCGCAGGCCACCGTCTCGATCATCTGGGCCAAGACCGGCGGGATCGACGACGCGAAGTCGATCCGCGGCTTCATCGTGCCGACCGACACCAAGGGGTACGCGGCCAAGGACCAGAAGGGGAAGCTCTCGCTCCGCGCGAGCGATACGAGCGAGATCCATCTCGAGGACGTGCAGCTCCCCAAGGACGCGATCCTGCCGCAGTCGTCCGGCCTCAAGAGTCCTCTCATGTGCCTGACCCAGGCCCGCTACGGCATCGCCTGGGGCGCCATCGGCGCGGCGATGGCCTGCTATGACGAGGCGCTCCGCTACGCCGGCAACCGGGTGATGTTCGACAAGCCCATCGCCGGAACCCAGATCCAACAGGTGCGGCTGGTCGACATGCTGACCGAGATCACGAAGGCGCAGTTCATGACGCTGCAGCTTGGCCGGCTCAAGGATGCCGGGACGATGACGCCGGACCAGGTCTCGCTCTGCAAGCGCAACAACGTGAACATGGCGT
>DAIPLK010000082.1:0-11865 GCA_036769285.1 Gemmatimonadales bacterium
ACGTTCCAGTCGAACCACCACCCCGGGTACTTCTGCCGGAACACCAGCATCAGCATCGTCGCCAGGAACAGGATCCCGCCGGCCGCGGCCGGGGAGGTGTCGGCGCGGCCATGCACGTCCGGGCCGGAGACGAGGGCCAGAATGATGGCGATGGGGATGACGGTGAACGGGCGGAAGAAGGTCGTGAGGCGGTCGAGCTCGCGGTCGGGGTAGTCGATCTCGAGGTGCACGGGGGAATCGTCGGTGAGATCAGCCATGGTCTCTGCTCTGAGGATCAAGGGAGAAGGCGGTTCGGCCGGCCGATTCCCATCCACAGTACGACACTGCGGCGGGGGCGCCAGGGGGCCAGTTGCGATCAGACGCGGAACGCCTTCCTCCTTCTAGCTGCGGATGCCAAAGGCGGCCGGCAGCTTCACCGGTACGCCTCGCATTCACGAATCGTCGCCGAGCGATGCGGCGGTGCGGCCGGTCTCGGGAACGCGATGCATTCGCCAGAAACTCTTCAGCTCGAAGAGTCCGCCGAGACCGGCCATCACCAGCGTCCCCCCGAGCTGAAGGAACGAGAGCGCCACGGCGTTCGCCGCCGACACCCCGTAGGGTTGGAGGAGCAGGATGAGGATGCCTTCTCGCGCGCCGAGCCCCGCGAACGTGATTGGGAGGAGGACGATCAGCAGGTAGCAGGATCGAGCCCAGGTGAGCTCGGCGAATCCGACCGACGTGCCCAGGGCGCGGGCCCAGACGAAGAATGCCGCCGCGCCCGCCACTTGTGCCGCGAGCGACAGCGCGGCCACCCGATAGGGAAACCCCCTCCCCAATCCGTGATAGCGCCGCGCGGCCGCAGCCACTTGCCCCAGCCTGGTGTGCACCCACCCGAACGGCTGCCGCCGACCGAGCGTCTCGATCGGCCGGAGCAGGGACTCCCCAACGCCCTGGGAGAACCCGGCGAGATACAGCGCCACGAGTACGCCCGTGACCGCGAGCAGGGGTGGGCCGACCGCCGCGTGAGCTCCGGCTGGCTGGCTGAATACCCAGCACAGGACCCCAATGATGGCCACCGTCGTCGCGTCGGCCAGCCGGTCCCAGGTCAACGACGCCAGCGCGCCCACCGAGTCACCCTGCCTGGCCAGCTTGTACCACCGCACCAGACCGCCCGACACCGTGCCGGGCAGGATCAGGCCGTAGAACGTTGCGGTCGTGCTGATCTCGAAGATCTCGGGGAGAGTGAATGAGAGCCCCTGCTTGTCGGTGAGCAGCTTCATTCGGACCGCCGAGATGATCCGAGTGGCAAAGAGGAGCGCTAGGCCGAGCACGACTTTACCGATCTGCGCGGAGCGCAGCGATCGCATGACATCGGCCAAGGGGACAATGCGGAAGACGTAGTACAAGAGTGCGCCGGCAACGGCGATCGTGAGGCACCGCAGCAACACTCGCCTGATGTTCCTCAAGCGCCTTTGGCCTCGCGCCAGCCCGCATGCCGCTGGTATACCGCCAAGTATTGCTGAGCGACGGCGGGCCACCCGAAGTTCTCTACCACCCTGCGCCTCGCGGCTGCGCCGAGCGCGGTCCGCAGGGCGGGGTCTCCCAACAAACGACACACGGCCGCACGAAGTGCCGCCACATCTTTGGGCGGCACCAGCAGCGCGGCATCGCCGACGACCTCGGCACATCCAGTCCCCTCGGTCGTCACGATCGCCAGTCCCGCGGTCATGGCCTCGAGGAGCACGATTGGAAAGTTCTCCGCTTCGGAAGGGAGGACAAAGATGCCCGACCCCTCGTACAGCTCGGTGAATTCGGCGGAGTCTTGGTCGAGCCATTTCCAGAATCGCGCAGCGACACCGGTGCGCGCCGCCAGCTCCTGCAGCACCGGGAGGTAGGGACCGTCGCCTACGATCTGGACCTCGTGCTCGAGCGGCAGACCCTCGAGCGCGCGGAGCAGATACTGGATACCCTTTCGCTCGAACATCTTGCTGACAACGAGAATGCGGCTGCCGCGGCGGCCGGGGCGGAACCGATCCGGGTCGATGCCGTTGGGAATGGTCACGATATTCGTCGTGACCTGCTGACGCAGCACGAGCGATCGAATCGTCTCGCTCGGACAAATCAATTGCGCCGCATTGCGGACCACGCTTCGCCAGACGGGGGCCAAGACCTGGTGCGTCCGTTGGAGCCGATGCGGGTTGTAGCCCGGGACATCGGACCCATGGGCGGTGATCACATAGGGCAGGCCGGTCCGGCGTCGCAGCATCCAGGCGACCGGGCCGTCCGGGAAGACGAAATGGGTGTGATTGAGATCGTGGCGTCGCCGCCGCACCAGCTCGAGCGCCACGGGCAACGCCGCCACCAGATAGGAGAACGCCTCGGGCATGCTGCACACATGCGGCGCACGACGAAGGCAGCGTACCCGATGCACCTGCACGCCGTCGACGTCCTGTTGGCGGGGGAGGCCTCGCCGCCCCATGGTGACGACATCGACCTCGTGTCCGAGCCGCACCAGTTCCCGGGACAGCCCGTACACCACTCTGGCTGCTCCTCCGCCGAGGGGCGGAAACTCGTAGCACAGGGTGAGAATTCTCATGGCCAGAGCGGCAGCACCCTACCGTCGAAATCCACCGGCGCGCTCACCCCGAGTGCGCGGAGGACGGTGGGTGCGATGTCCTCCAGCGTCGCCGCGAGTTCCCCCGAGCGCACTCCCTCTCCCGACGCCAGCAAGAAGCTCTGATTCCAATGGTCGCTCGAATGGTTGGGCGGGCTCTGGGTGACGATCTTGCCCGCCCCCGAGAGCCCCGCGTCACCGGAGTACCCCGGCTTCCATTCCACCACGAGGTCAGGGGCGTGGGTGACCTCCGGGCCTCGGTAGCTCTCGTCTCGGGTCGCCACGCGCTCCACCATCGCCTGCCCGGTGCGAGGGTCGCGCAGGTCGGCCAGGAGGCGTTGCAGCCGGTCTCGCTCGGCGTGGTATCGCTCGGGCGGAATCACGCCGAGCGGACGGTGGCCGCTCACATTCAGAAAGACCTGGCCGAGATAACCCATCGCGACGGCGCGGGTGCGGGCCCAGTCGACGTCTCGGTAGGAGAGGAACGTGGCCCCGGTAACCTTGGCCCGTTGGCCTCGGGCAAGCTTGTAGTGGAAGAACCTCCAGAGGTTGAGCCTATGAGCCAGCCGCTCGGCCGATGCCGACGTGATTCCCAGGCGATACACGAGGTGCTTCAAGCGGGTGCCCGGATCGCGGCGGAACCGCAGGTAACCCTCCCGCTCGAGCAGCGCGTTGAGATGCACCTTGGAGTGCTCGAGCCGGTGCCCCCAGGCACCGACGAAGAGGACCAAACCCCGGGGCCCAGCCAGCTCGACGATCTCCCCCAGCAACTCGTCGATGCCCACCAGCGCTTCGAGGAACGGATCCCGGCCGTTGAAGACCACGGGCGCGGGCCGGTACTCCGGATGCGCCGGATCATAGAACTTCCAGAAGGCGTGCAGCAGCTCGCCGTACATATGAATCGTGAGCATGCCGAAGGACCATTGCCCATCACCGAACAACATTCGCATCGCCTGCCGGCGCATGTCCAGGACCCGCAAGGCGCGGTCGGAGAACTCGCGCTCCCGTCCCGGCGCATAGGAAGCGCCGAACGGCACGAAGTATCCCTTCTCGCGCAGCCGCCGGCCGATGTCCGGGGGAAACGCGAACTCATCGCCGATGCCCTCGTCTCCGGAAACCACGAAGCCGTTCACCTCGGCAAGGGGGAAGGTGAGCGGCACGTTCAGCATCCCCACCCGCATTCCGCGATCGGAGAGGAGCTGGTAGACGGTCGGCTGGTGCAGGAGCTGAGTGCCGTAGGGAACGCGCTCGTAGCCGCCAGCGGGAAACTTGAAGAAATCGAAGAGGCCGGTAGCACCCGGGTTCCGGCCGGTGAGGAGCGTCGCGAAGGACTGGGGCGCGACCGGCTGGAGAGGGCCGCGTAGCGTGCCCCAGGCTCCCTGCTCCAGGAAGCGCCGAATGTTGGGCAGCGAGGCCACGCGCTCGCGCAGGAAATCGAGCGTCGGTCCGGACACCTCGAGGATGAAGACGCGCTGGTACCTGGAGTCATGCGGCATTCTTGCGTCGCTCCTCGGCGAGTTCCCGGTAGAGATGTTCGATCCGTGCCGCAGCCTGCTCGCGCGAAAAGCAACGGCGCACGCGCTCCGCGGCGGTGACGCGCAGACGCTGAGCCAGCTCCGGGTCACCGAGGAGCTGAAGCACCGCCTTGGCGAGGGCGGGCGCGTCCCCATACGGGATGAGCAGTCCGGTGACACCGTCCTGGACCGCATCCGTTGTGCCGATAACCCGGGTGCCAACGACCGGAACTCCCATCGCCATCGCCTCCAGGAACACCAGCCCGAAGCCTTCATCGCGCGACGGCAGCACGAACGCGTCCATCGCCGCATACGCCGAACCTACATCCTCCTGGTAACCGGCGAAGCTGACTGCGTGGGCGATGCCCAGCCGGCGAGCGTGGTCCACGAGCGTGGCGCGAAGCGGTCCATCGCCGACGATCAGCACTCGTGTATCGGGGTCCTCTCGCAACAGCAGCGGCGTGGCGTCCAGCAGCACGTGCATGGCTTTCTGCGTCGCCAGGCGCGCCACGGTACCGACGAGCCGCCTGGCACCTCCGCGGTACTCGGCGACCCGGGCGGGATTCACCCGTGATCGGTCAAACCGAACCAGGTCGATTCCCGGTCCGACGATCTCGACCCGGCGGGTGCGGCGGGCATAGGCGTCCAGCACGGCATCGTGAATGCCTCGGGAGCTGGTGAGGTGCAGATCGATGTATGGCGCCAGCAGCCGACCGGCCCAACGATGGACGAACGCTTGCTGATGGGGGTCGTTCGCCACGGACGCGACGAGAAGCGGTCGGGGTGGCGCGAAGGACAGCGCCGTAACCGTGCCGATCAAGGTGCTGGCCTCGAGATGGAGGTGCAGGAGGTCCGGTCGTGCCTGCCGAAGCAGCGAACGGAGAGCGAGCGCCCCGAGCGGGTTGCTTCGCGTCAGTCCCAGCGCCCGATAGGGCACGTCCGCCGCGGCGAAGCGCTCCGCCACGCCGGGCAAATCCTTCCGGCGGAGGGCCCAGGTGCTGTACTTCATGTCCGGTGCGTGCGCCCCCACGAGATCCAGCACAAGGTGCTGCTCTCCGCCCAGACCCATGTGGTCGATCAGGTGCAGGACTCTCACCCTGCCTCCGAGTGCCGCAGCGCTACCCGTTGTCCGCCGAGGGCGTGGGAGCGGCGGATCGCCTCGACGATTTGCAGCGAGCGCCGCGCATCGTCGCCGGTGACCAACGGACCGCCCTCGCCGCGGACCGCCGCCGCCATGCGTGCAAGCACTTCGGCATGTGCCTGGGGCTCGCCGCGCTCGCGCTGCGCCACCCGGTCGGCGCGGCGGCGCAAGTAGCCGCTCATTGAGCGGAACGGATGGGTTCCCCGATCCGGCCCTGCCACCCGGGCTGCGAGCCGCCAGACGAGAGAGGCCGGGCCCCGGCGCCAGCTGCCGCCCGCGTCCTGGACGATGCGCTCGATCTCCGCGGCGCCGAGCGCGCGGGCGCGGACTCCTTCCGATTCGGCGAGATCCAGCCGGGTGACCTCGGCGGCATCGTAGTCGCGGACCTCGAGCCGAAAGCCGCCGCGGGTACCGCTCAGCTCGAGCGCGATGTCGTCGCGGGACCGGTTGGTCGCACTGCCGGCGGCGAGTACGGCGAGGGCGCCCCCGGCAAAGCCAATGGTAGCCACCGCCGTATCGTCGACGCCCGCCGAACTCGCCAACGTAGCGCTGGCTCCGCCCACCCACTCCGGCGCGCCCAGATACCACACCAGCAGATCGATCGCGTGGACCGCTTGGTCCAACAGCAGCCCCCCTCCTGCCGCCGCGTCACTCCGCCATCCATCGCGTTCGAGCTGCGAGCGCGTCTTGAACCAGGTATGAGTAGCGGTGGCGAGAAGCAACCGTCCAAACGCACCCGACGCGGCCAGCCGGTGAAGCGCGCGGGCCGACGACTGCGCGCGCTGCTGGTGGACGACGCCGAGCTGCACCCGGTTGGTTCGGCAGGCCGCGATGGCACGGTCGGCCTCGGCTACAGTGGTGGCCATCGGCTTCTCGACCAGGACATGCTTGCCGGCCGCTGCCGCTGCTTCGATCAGCGGCACGTGCGCGCCGGGCGGCGTGCAGATCGACACCAGCTCGATGTCCTGGCGCTGCAGTAGAGCCTCGGCCGACGAGAGCGCGGGCACGCCGAACTTGCGCGCGGCCGCCTCGCGAGCCGCCGCGTCGGTGTCGGCCAATGCCACGAGCTTGACACCGGGGAGCTGTTGCAAGTTGGTCGCGTGCCAGCGGCCGATGCCACCGCACCCGATCACCCCGACTCCCACGGGGCGGGTCGCGTTCACGAAGTGACGAGCTGCGGAATCACCCGTCCCGCGAGCGGCACGGCCGCGCGGGTGCCGAGCATCCGAGCCACCGTCGGGGCGAGATCCAGGATGTCGGTACCCGGGTCGAGCCGCGTGCCGGCCGGAATTCCCGGTCCGCGGGCGATGAGAAATCCTTCACCGCGATGGTTACCGCTCCTGCCGTTGGGGATCCGGCCCGGCGTCGAGCGAAGGACACGTCCGAACCGCGGCGAGTCGAGGGCGACGTGATCTTCCGCCGAGCTGTCGCTCCAGCGGACCACGAGGTCGGGGAGGCGGTCGCGCCGGTCGCCGTCCGGGTAGAGGCGATCGATCCGCTCGACGGCGGCGACCACCGCCTCCGCCGTGGCGGAGTCGCGGAACGAGAGCAATCCGTCGGTGATCTGGTCACACAGGCTATCGAGGGCCGGCCCGCGCGGCACGACGCCACGCGGCTCCCGCCCCTCGAGGTTCACCCGGACGTAGCCCTGCAGATCGGCGCGCAACGCGAATGCCCGGGTCCGCTCCCACGCAATCCCCCCGGCGCTCCACATGGTGACCAGCTGGTCGCGAAACGCGGTCGGTATCCGCGACGTGATCGCGCGCCGCAGCTCGATCGGAATCGCCTCGCCCAGGCGGCGCAGCACGCCCTGCCGGGGCCGGGCATCGGTTCGTCCCTCGAGTACGCGGGCCAGCATCTCATCCAGCAAATCCACGCGTGAAGTGTTCGCCATCATGCCGTGCACCGAAAACGCAATGACGGCGGCGTCCGGTGCCGCGGCCACGAGCCGGCCGACGGCCGTGTCGCAGGCCACGTAGAGATCGCGCAGACCGTGGTCGAAGCTGTCCCCCTCGGCCTCGCTGACGGGACCCGCGATGCTGGAGCGCGCGAACAGCCGATGCCCGCCCCGATGGAGGGCACCAAAGGCGACGATCGCGAGATTCCAGGGCCGCTGCATCAGCCAGAGTGCCAGGTCGGCCGAGCGGCGGATGCCGCCAACCAGCCCATCGCGCAGCTCGAGCAGCTCGGCCACCGGAGGGGGGCCATACTGCTCCGGCCCGATGTGCCACTCTCCGAACCGGCGCTTGATCTCGGGCAGGAGTTCGGCCGGATGCGTGGCCGGCGGTGCGAGCTTGTCGTGCGCGGCCCAACCCGAAACCTCGAGCCCGTTGAACGGCTCGATGCAGAGATTCATGGGCACGTCGTACGCGATGACTGGCACATCACCGCCCAGGTGCCGCCAGAACGGAGAAGCCGACAGCCAATCCCGTCCGGGTGCGGCGAACGCCATGTCTTCGTGGCGCCACTGGAAATCGTGATAGAGCCCATGAGCCGAGGGCGGCTGGCCGGTGTAGAACGTGGGCCAGGGAGAGCCGGCGAGGTATCGCGCCGAGCTGTCGAGCCGACCGGAGACGCCGGCACGGCTGAGCGCTGCCAGGTTCGGCATGGTGGAGTCGCCGGTCCAGCGCTCGATCAGCACCGGATCGGCCGCGTCCAGCGCGATCAGCAGCAACCGTGGTTTAGTCAGAGGCCGGGCAGGTTGGGGTTCGTCGGGAAGGGACGCTAACGGAGGGGCGGGTGTCAAGTGGGCGGTCGCGAGCCCGTCTGCTCCTGGGTGGTCATTTTCCGCCGGTCCGAATTCCGCGCGACAGCCTTGAGCTGGTAGTTCTTCCCGGGGCGGTCTCTCCGCGGCGGCGGGGAAGCGCCGGCGATCCGGACCTCCGCCCCCAGGGGTACCGGGGCCTAGCCTCCCGCCCGGGCGGGCGGAGGGCACGCCGGCGGGATCTGTCCTCCGGAAGCACGACGAACTCCTCGAGCGTCGTGACCTGCTGAGGCCATGCAGCCCTGCCCATGATCTGTGAGCCTCGGCGCCGAGTCGGCAAGACCGCGGGAATCAGCCGTGACGGCCGGTGTGCAGGGTGACCGGCAGGCGCCGCGGTCCCCAGTGACCGGGCGGCCCCTCGAACACCCCGGCGCAGCGGATGCCGCAGCGCTGGCAGTGGCCGTCGTCGGTCAGGTGCCACTCGAGGATTCGATACCAGTCGCGGACGATCAGGTCCGCTCCACAACCGTGGCAGCACGTGGTGTCCCCGGCGCGGTCGTGCACGTTGCCGGTGTAGGCGTAGTGGAGCCCGTTGGCCCGGGCGATCTTACGGGCCCGGGAGAGAATCGCCGGCGGGGTCGGCGGCCGGTCGAGCATCCGCCAATCGGGATGGAAGGCGCTGAAGTGGATCGGCACGTCGGGTCCCAGACGGTCGGCCACCCAACGGGTCAGCTGTTCCAGTTCGTCGTCGCCGTCGTTGAGCCCGGGGATCAGCAGGGTGGTGAGCTCCAGCCAGACCCGGGTCTCGCGGTGGATGTATTCCAGCGTTTCGAGCACGGGGGCCAGCCGGGCGGCGCAGACGTCGTGGTAGAACTTCTCGGTGAAGGCCTTGAGGTCCACGTTGGCCGCGTCCATGTGGCGGTAGAACTCCGCCCGCGGCTCGGGGTTCACGTAGCCGGCGGTGACGGCCACCGCCCGGAGGCCCCGCGCCCGGCAGGCCCGTGCGACGTCGATGGCGTACTCGTGGAAGATGACCGGGTCATTGTAGGTGAAGGCCACGCTCCGGCAGCCGTGCTCGGCCGCCGCCGCCGCGATGTCTTCGGGCCCCGCGACGGCGGAGAGGGTGTCGGTCTCGAGGGACTTGCTGATGTCCCAGTTCTGGCAGAAGCGGCAGGCGAGGTTGCAGCCGGCGGTGCCGAAGGAGAGCACCGGCGTGCCCGGCAGGAAGTGATGCAGCGGTTTCTTCTCGATCGGATCGACGCAGAAGCCGCTCGAGCGGCCGTAACCGGTGAGCACTACCTTTCCGCCAAGCCGGGCCCGCACGAAGCACAACCCGCGCTGGCCTTCGCCGAGCTTGCACTCGCGGGGACAGAGGTCGCACTGGACCCGCCCGTCGGCCAGCGGGTGCCAGTACCGGGTGGGGACGACGGACCCCGCGGGGAGGTCCGTCAGGGTGGTGGTCGTCATGCGGCCCTTCCGGTCACGTCGCCGGGTCTAGCGTAGCACCCGGACCCACAAGGGACCGTGAAACTCGTATTCCGTACTCCTTCACCCGGGAGCACGCCTTGGCCACCGAAGCGGTAACGCCCACCGAGGAGCCACGCACCCCCGAGGAGATCGAGCGCCACTGGTTCGAGCACGTCTACCAGGGCGACCGGATGAAGCAGCTCACGCCGCGCGCGCTCATCATGGGCATGATGCTCGGGATGATCATGGCGTGCTCGAACGTCTACGTGGGCCTCAAGGCCGGCTGGGCGCTGGGTACCGCGATCACTTCGTGCATCATGGCCTTCAGCATCTTCGCCACGCTGCACAGGCTGCTGCCGAGGCTGTTCCCGCCCTACACGATCCTCGAGAACAACGCGATGCAGTCCGCGGCCTCGGCGGCAGGGGCCATTACCAGCGCGGGTCTGGTGAACGCGATCCCGGCGCTGATGATGCTGAACCCCGGAGCCTTGCCCGCGGACTTCGGCCATCGCGTGCTGGTGCTGATTCCCTGGCTGGCGGTGATCTCATGGCTCGGTGTGTTCCTCGCCGTTCCGACCAAGCGCCAGCTGATCAACATCGAGCAGCTGCGATTCCCCAGCGGCACGGCGGCGGCGACCACGCTCAGGAGCCTCCACGCGAAGGGCGAGGGAGCCTCGCAGCAGGCCCGCTCGCTGTTCACGGCCGGCGCGATCGGGGCGATCGTCACGTGGATGCGCGATGCGGATTTCGCCTTCCTCAAGGCGATCCCGATCGCGAGCGCGCCGGACTGGTCACCCATCAGGAATTGGGTCTCGGTTGCGGGGCTGCGGTGGCTCAGGTACCCGCGCATAGAGTCCACCTGGGGCACGAGCTGGATCAGGATGGGCACGTTCAAGGGCGAGCCGCTCACGCTCAACCGCCTCACCATGTCGTTCGAAGGCTCGCTGCTCTTCGTCGCCGTCGGCGCCATCATCTCCTTCCGCCAGGCCTGGAGCATGCTGCTCGGCGCGGTGATCAACTACGTGATCCTCGCCCCGATGATGCTCCAGCGCGGCGACATCGGCGCCCCGTCGTTCCGCCAGATCTCGACCTGGAGCCTGTGGATCGGCGTCCCGATGATGGTGACCTCGGGCCTGCTGCTGTTCTTCGCCAACTGGAGGACGGTGGTGCGCGCCTTCGGCACGATCACCGCGTTCTTCAAGCAGCGCGAGGGGCAGGGGCCCGACCCCATGGAGCGGATCGAAGTGCCCGGCTCGTGGTTTGTGGGCGGCTTCGCGGTGCTGGGGCTCGCGGCGATCGTGCTCGGCCACCTGATCTTCCACATCACGTGGTGGATGGGACTGATCGCAGTGCTGGCCACCTTCTTCCTGGTGGTGGTGGCCGCTCGAGCCACGGGTGAGACCGACATCACGCCGGTCGGCCCGCTCAGCAAGATCACTCAGCTCACCTTCGGCGCGATCAAGCCGGGCGACGTGTCGGTGAACCTGATGACGGCGAACATCACCGCCGGCGCGACCAGCAGCGCGGGCGACCTGCTCACCGACCTGAAGAGCGGCTACCTGCTCGGCGCCAATCCGCGCCAGCAGTTCTTCGCGCAGTTCTTCGGGGTGCTGGCCGGCGCGTGCGTCGTGGTTCCGGTGTTCTTCATCCTGATCCCCGACGTCTCGATGCTCGCAACCGAGAAGTGGCCGGCGCCGGCCGCACTGGTGTGGCGCGGTGTGGCCGAGCTGCTTGCCAAGGGGCCGGGCGCCTTGAAGGAGAGCGCCCGCGTCGGGCTCGTGATCGGCGCCGCGCTCGGGATCATCCTCACCCTGCTCGAGATGAGGTTCCCGAAGCACAAGAAGTACATCCCGTCGCCGACCGGCCTCGGGCTCGCCTTCACCATCAACGGCTTCAACGTGATCTCGATGTTCATCGGCTCGGTGCTCGCGATGGGCTTCCACAAGGCCAAGCCGAAGCTCGCCGAGGCCTACACGATTCCGGTTTCGTCCGGGATCATTGCGGGCGAGAGCCTCATGGGCGTGGGAATCGCGCTGATGATGATCCTGGCGGATCGAATGCGGCAGTAGGCCGCGGGGCCGGCAGCGTGAATTCCGGTCCCGGCGGCCAGAACGTCCCCCCCGCGTTACCCCGACCTAGCCGCCCGCCCGGCGGAAATGCAGCTCGAAACCTTCCAGAAAGCCGTCGGTATCTGCCGGGGAATCCCCGCAGAGGAAGATCTGGACCCTGAGGCGGGGCAGCCGCAACCGTCCCAGCTGCCGGTCAGCCAGGGCCCCCAACACGATCCGCCATGAGCGGCTCGCACCCTGGTGGCGGATCTCCTCCCCATCGACCGAGAACCGATCGGGAGCCACCGCCGCGGGCAGCAGGCGCAGAAATTCCTCCCGCGTGATGCTCATCTCCTGGTCCAAGACGAGGACCTCCCGATCACCCACCGGCGACCGGC
>DAIPLK010000083.1:0-11806 GCA_036769285.1 Gemmatimonadales bacterium
GGCCGAGGCCGGTGCCCCGCCCCAGCTCCTTGGTGGTGAAGAACGGCTCGAACAGATGGGCCAGCACGTGCTCGTCCATCCCGGTGCCGGTGTCGCTGACGATCAGCGCCACGAGCGGGGTGCCGGGCGGGAAGCCTTCGCCGGCCGCTCCCGCGATGACCGGTCCGCTGGCGTTGGCGGTGCTGATCGCGAGGGACCCGCCGTCCGGCATCGCGTCGCGTGCGTTTACACCGAAATTCGCGATGACTTGCTCGAGCTGACCGGGGTCAGCGGTCACGCAGCCCAGCGCCGGGTCGAGGTCGAGCCGCAGCCTGATGCGCTCGCCGACGACCCGGCGCAGCATGCCGCCCATCTCGCGGACGATGGCATTGAGATTGACCAGCCGCGGCTGCATCACCTGCTTGCGGCTGAAGGTGAGCAGCTGGCGGACGAGCGCCGCGGCCCGGTGGGCCGCGCGGCCGATCTCCTGCACGTCCTCCCGTCGGGGATCGGCGGGGGACGTGCTGGCAAGCAGCAGCTCGGTGCTGCCGAGGATCGCCGTGAGCAGGTTGTTGAAGTCGTGCGCGATGCCGCCGGCGAGCTGGCCGACGGCCGCCAGCTTCTGCGTCTGTCGGAGCTGGTCCTCCAGGCTCTTCCGTTCGGAGATGTCGCGGAGATGGACCAAGAGGTGGGCCGGCTGGCCATCGGCGTCCTGCACGACCGAGGTGTTGAGGGACACCCAGAGCGGCTGCCCGTCCGGGCGCTCCCAGCGGGGCTCGAGGTCCACCATCCGGGCCTCGCCCCGGAGGAGCCGCTCCCGCTCGGCGCGCTCCCTCGCCGCGTCGTCGGGGTGCAGCAGGGCCCCGATGGGGGCGCCGAGGAGGCGGCTCTCGTCCACTCCCAGGAGCCGGCACAGGGTGGGCGGGACCTTGAGCCAACGTCCGTCCACGGAAAGCTGCGCCGTCATGACCTGGGCGAACGCTTCGGTACGCCCGAGCTGCGCCCGGCTGTCCCGGAGCTCCTTCTCGATCCGGAGCCGCTCCATCGCGCCGCCGCAGTGATCGGCCAGCTCCTGCAGCGTGGTGAGATCCTCGTCCTCGTAGGCCTGCGGCGCATAGCGCTGAATCGAGAGAACGCCGGTGATCCGCTCGCCGTGACGGATCGGCACGAACATGAGCGAGCGCGATCGCCGGCTGGTGTCGCCGAACGGGATCCAGCCCTCGCCCTCCGCGACCGGTGCGGGTCGCAGGATGAGCAAGGCGCCCTCCCGGATGACGCGCATCAGAATGGGGCTCGGCGGGCAGGCGGTATAGGGGTAGGGGACGTCCACCGGCGGGCCGTCGAACGAGTCCATGGTGAGCACGGCGTCCACCTGGTTGGTCTCCGGCGCGTACAGATCCACCGTGGAGGCATCCCAGCCGAGCAGCTCCTGGGCGACGCCGACGATGAGGCGGGCGGCCTCTTCCGGCGTGCGTGTGGCGCCCAGGCGGCGGCTCATGTCGAGGAACGCCGCGCGGGTCCGCTCGGCTCGGGATGAGGCCGCCCGCTCCCAGCCGCTAGTCATGACCTCCCCGCTCCACCTCGACTGGCGGCGTGGTTTGGAGGCGGAGGCTCTTCACCCGCCGATTGTCCATCTCCACCACCTCGAAAGTGTGGGGAGCGACGGTGACCCGGTCCCCCGGCCGCGGCAGGCGCCCGAGCTGGCCGAACACGTAGCCGCCGAGCGTAGTGTAGTCGGTGTCGTCGAGCGCGGCGTCGTACTGCGCATTGAATTCGGTGATCGGCATGGCTCCGTCCAGCCGCTGGGCGCCGTCGGCCGGAGCGGTCCGGTCCTGCGGGTCATACTCGTCGAAGATGGGGCCGACGATCTCCTCGAGCAGATCCTCCATCGTGACCAGCCCGGCGGTGCCGCCGTACTCGTCGAGCACGACAGCCAGATGAGTCTTGAGCCGCTTCATGTCGGCCAGCACGTCCTCGACCTCCCGAGTGCCCGGGACGAACAGGGGGGGGCGCATGATGGCACGGACCGTCTCGTGCGGCCGGGCGCGAAGCGCCGTCAGGATGTCCTTGGCGTGGACCACGCCGACGATCTCGTCGAGCGATTCGGTGTAGACCGGGTAGCGGGAGCGGCGCGCCACGGCGACCTCGTCGGCCGCGTCCGCGACAGCCATGCTCGACTCCAGGGCGATCATCTGGGTGCGCGGCGTCATCACCTCCTGCGCGGTCTTCTCGCTGAACTCGAAGACGCCCTCGAGCAGACGGGCGTCCTCCTTCAGCATGCTCCCGCCCTCGCCGCTCTGCTCCACGAGCATCCGGATCTCCTCGGGCGAGTGGAGCCGTTCGTGCTCCCCGGGGCGCGCGATCCCCATGAGCCGGAGCAGCCGGTTGGCGGTGCCGTTGAGCAACGCGATCGGCCACGCCATGATCCAGGCGAAACCGATGAGGGGCCCCGCCAGCCAGCTGCTCACGGTCTCGGGATAGAGCAGGGCCAGCGCCTTGGGCACCAGCTCGCCCAGGATGATGTGCAGGAAGGTGATGATGATGAACGCGAAGGCCGACGCGAGGCCGTGCGTGGCGATGGCGGCCATCGAGCCCGGCAGCCAGGAGAACGCGCCGCCGACCAGGCCGGCGAGCGCCGGCTCGCCGATCCAGCCGAGTCCGAGGGATGCGAGCGTGATGCCGAGCTGGGTGGCCGAGATGTAGCGGTCGAGCGATTGAACCGCGCGGCGTGCCAGCCTAGCTTTGCCATCCCCCGCGCGGGCCAACTCGTCGAGTCGGGTGCGCCGGGCGCCGACCAGGGCGAACTCGGCCGCCACGAAGAAGGCGTTCGCGAGCACCAGGACGACGACTGACGCGAGACCGAGGCCGATCGAGGATGGAGCTGCTGGTTCCATACGCTATAAGTCTAGTACTTCAAAGGTCTTACCGCGAGGTCTCGCGATGATCCGCCGGTTGGCTGTCCCGCCGTTCGAGGCGCTCGACCCGCTGCTTCCCCGCCGCGCCGGCACGGACCCGGAGACGCGGGAGGCGGTGCGGCGCATCCTTGAGGACGTGCTGGTCCGGGGGGACGACGCCGTCCGGGAGTATACCCGTCGGTTCGACGGCGTCGAGCTCGCCCCGGCCGAGTGGGAGCTCGACTCCGGCAGCTGGCAGGGGGCGCTGGCGCGGGTCGAGCCCGGGCTCCGGAGCGCGCTCGGCCGGGCGGTGGATCGGGTCCGTGCCTACCACGAGCATCAGAGGGACCCGGGCTTCCACCTGACCGAGGCCGACGGCAGCGTGATCGGAATGAAGGTCACGCCCCTAGACAGGGTGGGGCTTTATGTCCCCGGCGGCAAGGCCTCCTATCCGTCGTCCGTAATAATGAATGCGATCCCCGCGCTGGTGGCGGGGGTGCAGGAGATCATCGCCGTCGTCCCGCCGCAGGGGGTGACGGACGTGGTGCTGGCGGCCTGCGCGCTCTCGGGGGTGACGCGGATCTTCCGGATCGGCGGGGCCCAGGCGGTGGCGGCGCTGGCATACGGGACCGCGACGGTCCCGCGGGTGGACAAGATCGTGGGACCGGGAAACCGGTGGGTGGCGGAGGCCAAGCGTCAGGTCGTGGGACAGGTCGGGATCGACATGATTGCGGGACCGACCGAAATACTCATCTTGGCGGACGCGACGGCGTGGCCGTCGCGCGTCGCCGCCGACCTGATCGCGCAAGCGGAGCACGACGAGGACGCGGTGAGCTGGTGCGTCACTACCGACCCGGCGCTGGCGGAGGCGCTCCCGGCGGCGCTGGAGGAGGCGCTGGCGAAGGCGCCGCGCGCGGCGATCGCGCGGACGGCGCTCGAGCGGAACGGGCTGGTCGTGCTGGTGCCTTCGATGCGCGAGGCGGTGGAGGTGGTCAACCGCCGGGCGCCGGAGCACCTCGAGATCGTGACCGAGGCGGCAGAGCGGGTGGCGGCCTCGATCCGCCACGCCGGCGCCATCTTCCTCGGTGACGAGACACCCGAGCCGGTGGGGGACTACCTGGCGGGACCGAGCCACGTGCTGCCCACCAGTGGCACCGCGCGCTACGCCTCACCGCTCGGGGTCTACGATTTCGTGAAGCGGACGAGCGTGATCCGATATACCCGGGCCCGCCTGGCGGAGGACGCCGATGCCATCATCGCGCTGGCGGAGGCGGAGGGGCTGTACGGGCACGCGGAGGCGGTGCGGATGCGGGTGGCGGGTTAAATTCCGTTCCATGGCAACATCGGCAACCCGCGCGGAGTGCGCCCACCTCACCCGGGGCCCGACGACCCCGATGCCACGCCTCTGGGCGGTGCTCGGGCTCACCGGGGTGTTCATGGTGCTCGAGGTCGTCGGCGGGTGGCTGAGCGGCTCGCTGGCGCTGCTGGCCGACGCGGGCCACATGCTCACCGACGTCGGCGCGCTCGCGCTCAGCCTGGTCACCGCCTGGATCGCCCAGCGCCCCGCCGACGAGACCAAGACCTACGGCTACCTGCGGTGGGAGATCCTTGCCGCGCTGGTCAACGGCGCGGTGCTCTTCGGCATCGCGGGGTGGGTCGTCGTCGAGGCGGTGCAGCGCATCCAGGAGCCAGAGCCGATCCGGGCCGGGCTGTTCCTGGCGGTGGCCGCGGCGGGGCTCGCCGTCAATCTGGTGGGCCTGGCGCTCCTGCACGCATCGCGGGAGGGGAGCCTGAACGCCCGCGCGGCCTACCTCCACGTAATGGGCGATGCCCTGGGCTCGGTCGGCGCCCTGGGGGCGGCGGCGATCATCTGGCTCACCGGCTGGACCGTGGCCGACCCGATCGTGTCGATTGCGCTCTCCCTCCTCATTCTGGTGGGGGCCTGGCGACTGCTCCGCGAGAGCACCGACATCCTGCTCGACGCCGTTCCTCGCCACGTCGCCATGGCGGACGTGCAGCGACGGATCCTGGGCGTTCCGGGTGTGGCCGCGGTGCACGATCTGCACGTCTGGACGGTGGTGAACGGGGTGGTGGCGATGAGCGGCCACGCGGTGGTGCCGGATCTGGCAGCCCATCCCGATGTGCTGGAGGGGATCCGAGCCGAGATGGCGAGGCTGGGCATCGGCCACGTCACGATGCAGCTCGAGGTGGCGGACGAATGCGAGGAGGTCCGGGAGGTCGCGCAGAGTTCGGGCGCGGGGCAGCTTCACCACGGCCACTCCCACTAGCCCCGGAGCCATCCTGAGCAGCGTAACGGGGGCATGCTTTGGGGCATGCCCCCTTCGCTTCGCTCAGGATGACTCGGGACCTGCCGGCCGGAGGTTCTTGCGGGCTTGCCCGGCCTAGTCTATATATGCGCCGCGGAGGCCCGGGCGTCCGGGCCTCGACCGTTCCGACTGAAGGAAGTGCCGTTTGATCCGTAACTTGGCCATCATCGCCCACGTCGACCACGGCAAGACCACGCTGGTGGATCAGATGCTGCGGCAGGCGGGAGCGTTCCGCGCCAACCAGCAGGTGGAAGAGCGGGTCATGGACTCGAACCCGCTGGAGCGCGAGCGCGGCATCACGATCCTGGCCAAGAACACCGCGGTGCGCTGGCAGGGCGTCAAGATCAACATCGTGGACACGCCGGGGCACGCGGACTTCGGCGGCGAAGTCGAGCGGATCCTCAGGATGGTGGACGGCGTGCTGATCCTGGTGGACGCCGCCGAAGGACCGATGCCGCAGACGCGGTTCGTCACTCGGAAGGCCTTGGCGCTGGGGCTCCGGCCGATCGTGGCGATCAACAAGATCGACCGGGCGGATGCCGAGCCGCTCCGGGTGCACGATGAGGTGCTGGGGCTGTTCATCGACCTCGAGGCCACGCCGGAACAGCTCGACGCGCCGTTCCTCTATACCTCGAGCCGCGCGGGAACGGCCACGACCGAGCTCGACCACCCCGGCACCGATCTCCGGCCGCTCTTCCAGGCCATCCTGGACTACGTCCCCCCGCCCAAGGGCGACCCCGAGGGACCGTTCCAGATGCTGGTCTCGACGCTCGACTTTTCGAGCTTCCTTGGCCGCATCGCGATCGGGCGGATCGAGCGGGGCCGGGTGCGGGTCGGCGATCAGGTCGCGCTCCTGCCGCTGGGCGAGCCGGGGCTCGTGGCCGACGAGACGTGTGAGCGGAACCGCGTCACCAGGCTCTACACCTTCGACGGGCTCACCCGGGTCGAGGTGGACGTGGCCGGCGCTGGCGACATCGTGGCGCTCGCGGGGTTCGAGACGATCGAGATCGGAAAGACATTCACCGCAGTGGACGCCCCCGAGCGGCTGGCCGGCATCGCGGTGGAGGAGCCCACGATCTCGGTGGACTTCATCGTCAACAACGGCCCCTTCGCGGGGCGCGAGGGGAAGTACGTCACCAGCCGCCAGCTCAAGGACCGGCTGTATCGCGAGCTGGAGCGGAACGTGGCGCTTCGGGTGGACGAGACCGACAGCCCCGACACCCATACCGTCGCCGGCCGCGGCGAGCTCCACCTCGGCATCCTGATGGAGACGATGCGTCGCGAGGGGTTCGAGTTCCAGGTGTCGCGCCCGCGGGTCATCACCAAGCTCGGCCCCAATGGCGAGCGGCTGGAGCCGTACGAGGAGCTGACGGTGGACGTGGCCGAGGAGTACATGGGCGTGGTGATGGAGAAGCTGGGGCCGCGGCGGAGCGAGCTGACCGAGATGCGGAATCCGGGGCAGGGAATGGTGCGGCTCACCTTCCGGATCCCGGCGCGCGGGCTGTTCGGCTACCGGTCCGAATTCCTCACCGACACCCGCGGCATGGGCATCATGCACCACCGCTTCCTCGACTACGGCCCGTGGGCCGGCCCGCTGGCCGGCCGGAAACGCGGCGTGCTGGTGGCCGACCGGGAGGGCTCGGTGGTGGCCTTCGCGCTCGGTAACCTGCAGGAGCGGGCGCAGATGTTCGTCACCCCAGGCGACCACGTGTACGAGGGGATGATCGCCGGCGAGAGCTCGCGGCCGGGCGACATGGACGTGAACGTGACCAAGGAGAAGAAGCTCACCAACATGCGGACCACGGCTTCGGACGAGAACGTCATCCTGGAGCCGCCCCGCCAGATCACCCTCGAGTACGCCCTCGAGTACATCGAGGAGGACGAGCTCATCGAGGTCACGCCCCAGAACATCCGCCTCCGCAAGCGGGTGCTCACGGCGAACGACCGCAAGAAGGCCGCGCGGGCCGCGCGGGTGGCGGATGCGTCCTAGGACGACGGCATCACACTCTCTCTGATGGCGGAGGACATCATGTTGGCCTGGGAGACGTCGGCGGAGACGCTGGAGCTGCGTCGCAAGTTCGACGAGGACGAGGACGAGTTCGAGGACGACGGGTTCGCCTTCGACGACGACGAGGACGAGGACGACGACCTCGACGAGGACGACGACCTCGACGAGGACGACGACCTCGACGACGAGGAGCTCGAGGAGTTCGAGGATTTCGACGAGGAAGAGGAGATGCGCTGAGCCGCGGGGCCCGGCCCGCGGCCTTGCGCTGCCGACGGCCGGCGGCTATGCTCCCGTCCCCGTCGGAAGGGCCTGTAGCTCAGGTGGTTAGAGCGCACGCCTGATAAGCGTGAGGTCGGTAGTTCAACTCTACCCAGGCCCATTCGTTCGTGTCATTCGCCCCGCTGTCACTCCGGTGATCGTGGGGCGTCGCCGTTCATTGCACCATGATCTCGTATACTCCCCGTCCCGTCCCCGTCGTCCGTGCGCTGGACTCGCACTCGGTATGTGACGGTCGCCGGCAGCGTAATCGGCCCGGTTGTGGCGCCGGACGGCAAGGGCGAGGGGTTGTGGCTCGTCGCGCTGCCCAGGTCAATCCGCAACGGGGCAATCGATCATCGATCGTCATGCAGCCGCTACGGCAAGCGGCGCCAGCGGCGCCACATGGCCCAACCAGGTGGAGCCAAGCGGCTATGTGACTACGCGCCGGCAGCTGTCGAGAATGCCGCGCGCAGTTCGCTCCCAGTTGAAGAAGGCAGCCCGAGCCCGACTGCGCTCACCCATGCGCCGGCGCTCCGCCTCGTCCGACAGCACGGTGACCATCTTTGTGGCAATGTCCTCGGGCGAGCGATGGTCGATGAACACGCAGGCGCCCGCCGTGATCTCAGGCAAGGCACCTTCCTGCGAGACCAGCGCCGGACAGCCGCATGACATGGCTTCCACAAGCGCCATCGCGAAGCTCTCATACGGTGACGGAATGACAAACAGCTCCGACAGACTGTGCAGGAGCGGTAGTTCCTCATGCGGCACGAAATCCAGGAAGTGGACCCGATCCAGATCCCGGTCGGTGAAACCCATGTGCACCAGAAACTCCCGCACTCCCTTCCCCGCCACCACCAGATGATGCGGTATCCGGTCACGTGCCAGGGCAAAGGCCCGGACGGTCGCGTGGGGGTACTTGCCCGGAAAGAAGGAACCAGCCTTATCGAGAATGTGCGATACGCGGGTGACCGTTGCTATGAAGCGATCCGGCAGTCCGTGTTTCCGCCGAAAGGCGTCGAGCGCCACCTGATCGGTCACTGGCCGGAAGTACGGCCGCGGCGCGGGGTAGGCCAGCGTCGTCTTGTGCTCGAAAGGCACGCGCAGATACTTCTTCGTCTCGTCCACGACGAACTGTGAGATCGGGAAGAGCCACCGCGCCTTGCGCATGTAGATCGGCAGCATGAAGCGCATATAGCGCAGGTCGAGCCATTGATAGAACTCGGGCCATACCCACCAGGCCGGTTCGTGCAGACCCATCACGACCGGGCATGGGCTCACGAGCGGAATGCTGAATTTCGGGTTGAAGATCAGATCGGCTTTCTCGCGCCAGGCGCACCAGGGCACTGCGACCTGATCCCAGAACAGCAGGTGCGGCGCGGAGATCAGTACTTCCTTGACGTTTGGGAAGGCTGCAAATCGGCCGAGGAGCTTGCGGCTCCGATACATGAGCAGGAAGGTGTCGTTCGGGCCGAGCTTGATCATGTGCTCGACCATGCCTTCCGTGATGGCGCGCATGCCGCTGTCCTGATCCATCGAACGCATCATGATGCCGAGCTTCATCCAACCTCCTCCTACTGGACCGCACGACCCGCGATCCTCTTCTGTAACATCGGAGGCTAATGGAAATTCCTATTCCTGACGCATTCAGCGAGCGTTCGCTGCGCGGCGTCTCACCAGATCAGCGCCCGCACCCGTTGCAACCCGGGAGCTACTCGCTCTGTCGGGTTCCCGGCCTCGGTCAGGAGGGGGATGGCTTCCCTACAGCCCGTAGACCGAGATCCCGTCGTGGGAGGTGATCGCGATCCGCTGGTGCCCGTCCACCTGGAACGAGATCGGCGGCCCGGTGTAGCCCTCGCCGGCCAAGTCGCGCCACAGCGTCTCGCCTGTCTCGGCGTCCAGCGCATTGAGGTACCCCTGCTGGTCGCCGTAGAAGACGAGGCCGCCGTCGGTGGCGACCGCGCCGCCGTACATGAGGGGCGTGGTCCGCTTTTGCCACCGGATCTTCCCGGTGCCGACGTCGATGGCCGAGAAGAGGCCGAACCTGATGCTGTCGGGCAGCGACCTCGGTAAGAAATACCCGGAACTGTACGACGCGGTGGGCGTCGTATCGAGCATGAAGAGCATCGGGGAGTAGGTTCCCAGCACGTACATCAGGCCGGTGCGCGGGGAGTAGGCCGGTGGAGGCCAGTTGGCGCCGCCGCGTGTCCCCGGCGAGGAGCGGGTGCCCTCCCGGGTCGGGGTGGGGAAGACGTTCTCCAGCGGGATGAATGGATCGCTGCGCCGGATCTGGCGGCCCGTGCGGCGGTCCAGGAGGTACACCCAGCCGGTCTTGCCCGCATGGGCGACTGTGGGGATCGTGCTGTCGCCGGCGGGCAGGTCGAAGAGCACCGGCGGGCTCGCGGCATCGAGATCCCACTGGTTGTGCGGGACCATCTGGTAGTACCACTTCATCGCGCCGGTGTCGATGTCGAGGGCGAGCAGGGAGGTGCTGTACAGGTTGTCGCCGGGCGGGGTCGTCGTCTCGTCCACATACCAGGGATTGCCGGTGGCGACGTAGAGGTGGCGGAGGTCTGGGTCGTACGCGGGGGTGGAGTAGACCGGTGCGCCGCCCTTCCGCCAGGCCTCCGCGAACCGGGCGCTGTCGCGCCGCTCCAGGGCGATGTTGCGGGGGAGAGGCTCGCCGTCGGGGGCGGTCTGACTCCACCGGCCGTACCAGCCGCCCTCCTCAGGGGACGGGATCGTCCAGAAGCGCCAGATCCGCTTGCCGGTGCCGGGATCGTACGCGTCCACGAACCCGCGAATCCCGAATTCGCCGCCGCTCACGCCGACGATGATCTTTCCGTCCGCGGCGAGGGGTGCCATGGTGAAAGAGTAGCCCTCCGCCGGCGATGCTGCGCTCACGTCCCACACGACCTCTCCGTTGCTCCGGTTGAGCGCGATGACCCGGGCGTCAAGGGTGGCGAGGTACACCTTGTCGCCGTAGACGGCGACGCCGCGATTCACCGGGCCGCAGCAGAGCGCGGTGGCACCCAGCTTGGGCTGGTACCGCCAGCGCTCCTCGCCGTTCCGCGCGTCCACCGCGATCACGAGGTTCTTGAGGTCGGTGTAGATGAGCAGCCCGTCCACCACGATCGGCGTGCTGACGTTCCGGACCGATCGCCGGAAGGGGATCCCGTTGTCGTGCTCCCACAGCTTGTGGAGCCCCTTCACCGTCCCCCGGTTGATCTCGGCGAGAGGAACGTAGCGGCGGTTGCTCCAGTCCCGGCCGTGGGTGAGCCAGCCCTCCTGGGTGACGGGCGCGTCGCGGAGGCGCTCGTTGGTCACCGGTCGGGTGGAGACCCGGTCCCGGAATGAGCTCGTGCCGCCGCACCCGGCGATACCGGCGACGAGCAGGAGGGTGGCGAGGGGTGCTGTGCGTGTGCCCATGGTGCGAGGAGTCTACGGGCGCCCGCCCTGCGCGCGCAAGGCGCTTGGCCGGGCCCTCACGTCTTCAGATCGGTACCGGGCGTCGAGGTTGGTGCGCCGGCGAGTGCCGCCGTCTCTCGACGCCTCGATGGGCTGGCGTATCTCACCGGGCTTCACCGGCCGGTCCATGCCCGGCGGGTCGGGGCCGCCGGCGGGCCGGGCCGGCGCTGGGACCGGCGCACCAGCGGTTGGCGCCGAGGCCTCACCCTGGCGGAGCGCTTTCCTGATCTTGCCACGGCCTGGGCCCCTACCGCCCGGCCAACATCCGCTCCCGCGCCTTCAGCTCCCGCTCCAGCCGGCCGCACATGATGTCGCACAGCCGAAACACCTCCTTGTCGGCCAGCCGATAGTACGCGAACAGCCCCTCCTTGCGTCGGGCCACGAAGCCGAGCGTGAGGAGGAGGTGCAGGTGCTTGGAGACGTTGGCCTGGGTGAGGCCCGTCCGCTGGACCAGGTTGGACACGGTGGCCTCGCCGCCGCGGAGGCTCTGCAGCAGGAGCAGGCGGGTGGGCTCGCCGAGGGCCTTGAAGCGCCCGCCGGCGCGCCCCCCGTCGGGCCCTGGGAGATCCGCGTATACGCGTACAACGACGACAGCTTCACCGGCCCCGTCGAGGTGGCATCGAAGGTGAATATCAGGGCGGAGCCGACGGACTATCCCCACGTGACGATTTCTCCCTGACCCGTCGCCTTGCCGAGCAGAGGCAGGCCGCTCGCGAGGGCGGCCTGCTCAGTTCCTGCGGGCTGAGGGGGACTTCGACTCACCTCACCGGATACGCCGGCGACTTCTGCTTCACTTCCTCGGCCTGCATCGTGTGGCGCGGCATGTGCTACGGTGACCTCCTCTGGGTCGGGCGATTTCGCGCGCGACTTGCCAC
>DAIPLK010000084.1:0-11776 GCA_036769285.1 Gemmatimonadales bacterium
GCCGCCTGCTCTGCTGCCTCAAGTACGAGCACGAGTTCTACGTCACGGCCCGGCGGCGCTTCCCCAAGGAGGGAAAGACGGTCACCACCGCGCGGGGCCCCGAACGGGTCATCGCCGTGGACATCTTCCGGGAGCGGGTCTTCCTGCGCAGCGAGGAGCATGGCTCCCGGATCATCCCGCTCCTGGAGCTGCGGGAGGAGGTCGAAGCGCTCGGGGAAGTGCTGCTGACCGCCGAGTCGCGCCACCGGCTGGCACTGGCCACCGATGCGGCGGCCGCGGTGACGAACCTCGATGACGGACCGGCGGCGGAACCCGAGCTGCCGGCGGCGGAGCTGGCCGGGACGGAGACCGCCCCGTCGGGTGGGACGGCCGCGAATCCCCCGGGCCGGTCGGCGCGCCGACGACGGCGGCGGCATCGCGGCGGCGGCCCGCGCGGGAGCGGACAGGGGGAGGGACGCGGTTAGATTTCAGCTTGCCGCGACCGAGGGCGCTCGGAACCCAGGGCAGGCTTCACCAGCGAGGGATCGGCTCACCCGGGGATCGATGCCGGCGGAGAAGATCCCTCGTTTGCGGAGCTTGCCGTGAGCGCCGTGAGCGCCGTGAGCGCCGTGAGCGCCGTGAGCGCCGTGAGCGCAGCGAAGGACCCGGGACGACGGCGCCGCCCCTGACTGCGCCGTCCCGCCAGCATCGCGATCACGAGGAAACCGCCAGTGCCCAAGTACTACCTCACCACCGCCATCGACTACTCCAATGGCGACCCCCATCTCGGCCACGCGCTCGAGAAGGTGGGCGCCGACTGCATCGCGCGCTATCGCCGGCTCCGCGGGGACGAGGTCCACTTCCTCATGGGGATGGACGAACACTCGCAGGCGGTCCTGCAGGCTGCCGAGCAGAACGGCCTGGCGCCGGAGGCCTGGGTGGACCGGATGGCGGCGACGTTCGAGTCGTACTGGCGGCGCCTCGAATGCAGCAACGACGACTGGATCCGGACTTCCGAGCCGCGGCACCATCGGGGGGTGACGGCCCTGCTCGAGCGCATCGCGACACACAACCCGGACGATTTGTTCGTCGGGGAGTACGAGGGGCTGTATTGCGTCGGATGCGAGGAGTTCAAGCAGCCCGCCCAGATCGTGAACGGCCGCTGCATCGAGCACCCCGCGCGCGAGCTCGTACCGACGAAGGAGCGCAATCACTTCTTCCGGCTGAGCCGATACCGCGACCGGCTGCTGGCGCTGATCCGCTCGGGCGAGTTCCGGGTGGAGCCGACGATCCGGCGAAACGAAATCGTCAGACTGCTGGAGGATGGGCTCCAGGACATCTCCGTCAGTCGGCACCGGCAGGCGTGGGGCATTGCCTTCCCCGGCGACCCCGAGCAGACGGTCTACGTGTGGTTCGACGCGCTCATCAACTACCTGTCCGCCACCGGCTACCCGGAGCCGGGGTACCAGCGACTCTGGCCCGCCGACCTCCACATCGTCGGCAAGGGTATCACCCGGTTCCACTGCGTCATCTGGCCGGCCATGCTGCTGAGCGCGGGCGTAGCCCTCCCCCACGAGGTCTGGGCCCACGGCTACGTGCAGTGGGAGGGGACCAAGATGTCGAAGTCGGCGGGGACGGCAGTCAGCTTGGGCGAGGCGATCGACCGGCACGGACCAGATGCCCTGCGCTACTTCCTGCTCCGCGAGGTGGGCTTTGAAGCGGACGGCAACTTCACCTGGGACCGGTTTGACGAGCGCTACACGGCCGATCTGGCGGACGGACTGGGCAACCTGGTCTCGCGGTCGCTCGCGATGCTGGCCAAGTACCGCAACGGGGTGGTGCCGGCCGCCAGCGAGGAGACCACACTGGATGCGGCGGGCCGCGAGGCCGTGGCGGCCTACGCGACCGCGATGAACGCCCTCGATCTCCGCGGGGGGGCCGAGGCCGCCTGGGCACTCGTGGCGACCGCCAACCTGTACATCCAGCAGGTGGCACCCTGGGCGCTCGCCAAAGCCGGCCGGGAGGAGGAGCTGGACCGGGCTCTGGCCGCCCTGGGCCGGGCACTCTACCGACTGGCGGTCCTGACCGCCCCGTTCATCCCGGGCAAAGCCCAACTCCTCTGGCAAAGCCTGGGGGCGCCACCGGAGACGCTGGCCAGGGCCTGGGGCGAACTCGAACGCCCGCCGGCAGCCGGCCTGGCTACCACCAAGCCTGAGGTCCTCTTCCCCAAGCCCGCCAGTGTTTAGAAGTTAGGCTGTCAATAGGCAAAACTATTTGACAGTCAAGGACTTATCATCCTGCCTCCCACCTTGACGAACCCGAGCCGCTGGGCCACCTTTTGCGTGGCATATGTGTGTCGGGTCACCTCCCGTGTCACTCGCCGGACTTAGATTAGTCTGCAGCACAGCCGAAGATTGCATTCAGCAGCCTGGTGAGGGAGCACGCATGGCGAAACGCCGGTGGACCGTTGTGTTCGTCCCGCACGGGTCCGAGCCCTCGAAGATCGTCGAGGTCTCCTACGGCCTGATCAAGATGGCAATCGGCGGAGCGGCCCTGGGGCTGGCCGTGGCGCTGCTGGTGGGTTATACCACCATGGCCCGTACCGCCGAGCTGTCACGGACGAGCCGTTTGCAGGAGGAGAATGCCCGTCTGGCCCAGGAGATCGGAGAGCTGCACGGCCGCCTCACGACGCTGGCCGACACCATTTTGCGGATCAGTCAGAAGGATGCCAAGATCCGCGTCCTCGCCAACCTCGAGCCGATCGATCCCCAGGTCCAGGCCGCCGGTATCGGTGGACCGACGGTCGCGCCGCGCCCGGTCCTGCCTACCGAGGGACTGGCGCTGCGGCACTCACAGGAGATCCGGGTCGACCTCAACGCCCTCATTCGCCGCGCCAACCTCCTGGCCTCCTCGTTCGAAGAGGCCAAGGACAGTCTGGCCAGCCACTCGCAGCGGCTGGCCGCCACCCCCTCCATCATGCCGACCCAGGGCTGGCTCACGAGCGCGTTCTCGTCGATGCGGGAGCATCCGATCCTGCACGTCGCCCGGCCGCACGAAGGCATCGACGTCACCGCCCCGATGGGGAGCCCGATCGAAGCCCCCGCGGCCGGCGTGGTAACCGACGCCGGGTGGGAGTCGGGCTACGGCAACACGATCACGATCGACCACGGCTACGGCGTCGTGACCAGGTTCGCCCATGCATCCAAGCTGCTCATCAAGATCGGCCAGCGCGTCGCGCGCGGCCAGCGCATCGCGCTGGTAGGCAACACGGGCCTCGCGACCGGCCCGCACCTGCACTACGAGGTGCACGTGAATGGCCGTCCGGTGGACCCGCTGAGGTACGTGCTGCCGGATGGGGTAGTGACGGACTAGCCGTCCGGGCCGGAGTCACCCTCAGCAACACGAAGGGGGCATGCCCGAACGCATGCCCCCTTCACTTCGTTCAGGGTGACTCCGGCTTCGCCGACCGTCCTCTAGAATTGCACCTTGGGCGCCTCACTCGCTCCCGGGGCAGCCTCGAAGTACTCACGCGGCTTCCCGAGACCGAACACCTTGGCCGTGATGTTGTAGGGGAAGCGGCGGATGTAGGCGTTGAACTCGCCCACCGCGCCGTTGTAATCCTGCCTGGCGACGGAGATGCGGTTCTCGGTGCCCTCGAGCTGGTCCTGGAGCTGGCGGAAGTTCTCGCTCGAACGGAGTTCCGGGTAGTTCTCCGCGATCGCGATCAGCCGGCCGAGTCCCTGATTGAGGGCGTTGTTGGCGGCGGCCATCTCGGGGATGCTGCCGGACTGGATCGCGCCGCCAAGCCGGGAGCGGGCGTTGGCGATCGAAATGAAGACCGTGTCCTCCTGCTTGGTGATGCCCTTCACCGTGTTCACCAGGTTGGGAATCAGGTCGGCCCGCCGCTGGAGCTGGGCCTGGATCTGACCTTGGGCCTGGTTCACCCGTTCGTCCATCGTCTGAATCGTATTGTAGCCGCACCCCGCGGTCAGCACCGCGAGGGTTGCGAGCGCAAAAGGGACCGCCGACAAGCGCTTCATTACTGGTCTCCGAGCTGAAGTTGGTCTACGTACCCCACCGCGTGCGCCACGGCGTCCATATAATGCTCGAACTCCTCGGCGGTACATCGCCAGCCCCGGGTCCCGCGGTGCTCGACCGGCGCGAGCAGTGCCGCAGCCGGCACCCCGAGGAGCGCAGCCGCCTCGGATGCAAGCGCCGTGGGTGCCGCCGGCACCGGCCGCCCCACCAGCGTCAGGAGCGAGCGCAGCAGAACCAGGATCGCGGAGCTGCTCGCCACGGCGAGCTCACCGAGAGCCTTCTCGTCGCCCGCGGCGGCGGCGTATCCCTGGCGAAGTCGCAGGAGCTTCCCGCGCAGTTCGCCCTCGAGCGCCTGCCGCAGGTCGCCCGGATCGACCTGTGCGCTGCCGAGCGGATCGGCGCCCCGGAGCACGCGGTAGCCGGCGCGCATGTCGGTGATCTCGATCGGGAAGACATCCGATGCCCGCGCCCACTCGGCGCGGCTGATCAGCAGCGGCGGCTCCGAGGTGCCCTTGCGCCACGCCGAGAAGGCGGGGGCCAGCGCCCGCAGCCGGGAGGGGGACGGGTCGTCGAGCACCAGCATGAGATTGATGTCGGAGCGCCCGACGATGTAGTCGCCCCGCGCGGCCGAACCATAGAGCAGCGCGCTGTAGCCCGCTCCAAGGGCGGCATCAGCCGCCGCGAGAAATGGCGTGACGACCCGATCGACCGTTTCGTGCATCAGAACCGTCCCCCGGAACCGCCCCCACTGAATCCGCCACCGCCGCCGAACCCACCGAAGCCTCCACCCCCGCCACCGAATCCGCCACCGAACCCGCCGCCACCCCAACCACCACCACCGATCCACGGACCGCCACCCCAATATACCCGGCGCCGGCGCCGGCCCCGACTGGCCAGCATGACGAAGAGGATGAAGAGCAGGATCGGGAGCAGTGGAACGATCTGCGCACCCGGCCCCTGAACCGGGGTGGGCGGTGGCGCGAAGGCCAGGCTGGAGTCCGTCACCCCGAAACCCCGCGCGATGAGCCCGGTGAGCGCCCGCACGCCGCTCACCAGCGCCGGGCCATACTCCTCACGGGCGAGCAGGGGCCCCATGACATCACGGCGGATCTGCCCGCTGGCGGCGTCCGTGACGATCCCCTCGAGCCCCTGGCCGACCTCGATCCGCACGTGCCCGGTGCCGGGCTCGTGATTCAGTCGGGGGACCAGCAGCACGACCAGGCCCGCGTTTCGTTGCTGGGCGCCGATCTCTGCGCGCGCGCCGACACCCCACTTCCGGCCGATCGCCAGAGCGACCTCGGCCTCGTCATGATCGCCGATCGTCGGGAGGGTGACCACGGCCACTTCGGCGCCGGTGGCGCTACGGAGGCGGGTGAGCAGATCCTCCATCTCCCCGCGCGAAGCGTCATCGATCACCGACGCGAAGTCGTTGACGTGACCCACGGGCTGGGCCGGGAAGAGGCGTTCGACCTCCGCGGTCTGCGCCAGCGCCGCGGCCGCCGCCGTTAGTTGTAGCACCGCCAGGAGGGCGGTAGCTTTGCGTCGTGTCTTCCTCACACACTCCCCTTCGACTGGCCCGGCGCTTCGCCCTGCTGCTCGCGGCCGTGCTCCTCGGGCTGGTGGCCTGCGACAAGCCGCGCCAGCTCGCGCTGCGCGTCTCGATTCCCGGTCCCGACACGGTGGAGACGCCGGTGACCGGTGTGGGGCTCGTCGCGCTTCCCTACGACCGCGACAGCGTGCTCCGGCAGCTCGAGACGAGGGCGCGCAGCCCGCGCCCCCCCACCGCTCCGCTGGACAGCCTGTTCGCGCAGTTCCGCGGTCCGTTCAACGCCTATTCGGCAGCCACCTTCCGGCTCGGCAAGCTGCGCGACTCACTGGTCGCCGTGAAGGGGCGGCTCGACACCCTGCCACGCGACGCACCGGCCTACGGCCAGCTCTACGCGGTCTTCAGCCGGCTCACCGATTCGATCCGGACGGCCCAGGATCGCGCGGAGCGCAGCCGGGCGGACCTCGACCGCGCCCGGCGCGACTTCGTGGCCCGCAGCGACAGCCTGCGATTCAGGATGCGCCAATGGGAAGATAGCACCTACGAGGGATACGACAGCCTGGTGCGAGGACTCGCCCGGCGCGCGGGTCGCGAGCCGGTCGCCGACACCACCGGGTCCGACGGGTGGGCATATTTGACCCTCGCGCCGGGGCGTTGGTGGGTGTACGCGAGAAGCTGGGACGCAACCGATCCGAACGCCGAGTGGTACTGGAACATCCCGGTCGAGGACGACACGCTGCTTCTGTCCAGTCGGACGGCGCGGCGACAGCCGAGATACTAGGAAGGCGGATCACGGTGCCGAATGAGACCGGGAGGTGGCCGCGCCGATCCTTCGAGGAGACTACCCTGAGCGCAGCCCATGGGCTCAGGATGGCGATGGCGCTACTCGCCGCTCTCGTTGCTCTGCTTCCCACCGCGACCGCCGCCCAGACACCCGCCGCCGCCGCCAAGGACCCCCTCGCCGGCCGGGTTCGAGGCTCGGCGACGGCACCGGTAACGGTCTATGAAATGTCCGACTTCCAGTGCCCGTACTGCCGGAACTTCGCCATCAACACCTTTCCCGCGCTCGACTCGGCGTACATCGCGACTGGCAAGGTCCGGTGGGCCTTCATCAACTTTCCGTTGACCAGCATTCACCAGAACGCGCTGGCGGCCGCGGAGGTGGCCGTGTGCGCGGCACAGCAAGACGCCTTCTGGCCGGTGCACGATCTGCTGTACAAGCACCAGGACGTCTGGTCGCCGCTCAAGCAGCCGGCGGCGTTCTTCCTGACGCTCGCCGACTCGGCCAAGATTTCCAGACCCAGGCTCCTGGCCTGTGTGCAGTCTTCCAGCGTACAAGCGGCGGTGCGCGCCGATGCGCAGGGGGCCGAGCGCTCGGGCGCCAGCAGCACGCCGACGTTCTATATCGAGGGTGGCCTCTTGGTCGGGGCACAGCCGCTGCCGGTGTTCCGGCAGGTGCTGGATTCCATTCTCAAGGTGAAGCTGGGCAGCGTGAAATGACCCGCCACCGGGTCACCCTGGGCGAAGCGAAGGGGGCATGATTGGGGGCCTGCCCCCTTCGCTTCGCTCAGGGTGACTCAGCCCGCCAACTCCGGCCCTACCTCCCAGCCAGGGCGAGAAACACGTCGTACAGCGCGTGCGTCCAGGCGGTGATCCCGAACCCCCGCAGCACGTAGAGCCCGCTGAACATCACCCCGGCGATCGCGCGGAAGGTGAACGAGGCCAGCTCCAGGTGGTCCCCGTAGGGTCCCACGTAGTGGAATGCCGAGAAGATCAGCGCCCCCGTGAGCGTGGCGAAGGTCCCCGCGGCGCCTGCTCCCCATCCGAACAGCCGACGACCGGTCCACCCCAGCGCGCCGACCAGCAGCACCCGGAAGAGCAGCTCCTCATAGATGCCCGCGCCAAGCGAGATCATGAGCTGGGTGGCGAATCCGCGGCCGTTCGACCCGACCGCGAGACGGAGTAGCAGGCCGGTGAGGGTCCCGACGACCAGCCCGAACACAAGCGCGTACAGCACCGACTCGATCGCCATGAGCAGGAACACCCGCCACTCGACGGGACCCGACCGGCGCCGGTCCCTCCAGACGAGCACCCCACCGGTGCCGAGGAGGAGCGCGCCGAAGGCGATCAGCCCGTCCCGTCCGCCCAACAGGACGAACACACTCTTGAGCAGCACGTCAGCGCCGTTCCGCACCCCAGTGATGGAATCATGGGACAGACCCAAGGCGAGCGCCTCGTAGGCCACCAGCAGCGGCAGGGCGAAGGTCACGCTGTAGCGCGGGGCGCGGGCGGCACGCCAGTATCGGCTCGACGGGTTGGCGGAGATCACGGAAGCGGGGAGGGAGCTAAAGAAAGGGGCCGCTCTAAGCGGCCCCCCCAGGTTCCAAGCGTCGCCCGGGTCTCAGCGTGCACTGCCGTTCAGCAGCCGCAGGCGACCCTTGACTCTGTAGACAATGGATCACCTCCTCGGTAGTAGGTGGGACATGAACTTCGGGGAAGAAGTCTAGAACGCGCCCCGGGCCCCTGGCAAGGCCCCCATGCCGCGCGCATTGACGCCCCCCCCAGGCGCCGCGACATTGCCCCGATGCCGTCAACCTCCTGGGGCTATCGCGCCATCATGCGGCTCGGCGCGGCCCTGGCCCCCGTCATCGGCCTGGTGGACCGGAAGGTGGCCGACGGCCACCGGCCGCGCCGCGGTGCGGCCGACCGCCTGGCGGCGTGGGCCGCGGCGCGGCGCGATGCCGCACGGCCCCTCGCCTGGTTCCACGCCGCCTCCGTCGGTGAGGGGCTCCAGGCCGAAAGCGTGCTGCTCGAACTGCGCCGCCTCCTGCCCGACTGTCAGCTCCTCTTCACCCACTTCAGCCCCTCCGCGGAACCGCTCGCGCGCCGCCTGGCCGTGGACGCGGCGGACTATCTCCCCTACGACCTCCCCGGCGCGGCGGACCGTCTGCTCGCGGCGCTCGCACCCGACCTGCTCGTCTTCGTGAAGCTGGACCTGTGGCCCGAGCTGGCGACGCGGGCCGCGCGAAGCGGCACGACCGTGGCCCTCGTTGCGGCTACGGTGAGCGAGGACAGCGGACGGCTTCGCTGGCCCGCACGCGCACTGCTTCGCGCCGGATACGCCGCGGTCGGGGCCGCCGGCGCGGTGGCGGAACCCGACGCGAGGCGGCTCGCGCAGCTCGGCGTGGCCGCCGACCGCGTGCGGGTCCTCGGCGACCCGCGGTTCGACAGCGTCGCGGCCCGTGTGGCTGCGGTGCGGCCGGACGATCCGCTCCTGCGCTTCGGTCGCGGCGCGCCGACGCTGGTGGCGGGATCCACCTGGCCGCCCGACGAGGCGGTCCTGCTGGACGCCTTTGCGCGGCTCCGCGTGCGGCGGCCCGACGCTCGCCTCGTCGTCGTCCCGCACGAGCCTACCGAGGAGCATCTCAGGGCGGTCGACCGGCGTGCCGCCCGGGCGGGATTGCCGGCACCGGTGCGGCTCAGCGCGGCGGACGGAGCGGCACCGCTGCTCGTCGTGGACCGGGTCGGGGTGCTCGCGACGCTCTACGGCGCCGGGACCATGGCTTACGTGGGGGGCGGCTTCGGCCGGGCCGGCCTGCACTCGGTGCTCGAGCCGGCCGCGTGGGGCGTCCCCGTGGCGTTCGGTCCGCGCTGGCGGAAGAGCCGGGATGCAGCGCTGCTGCTGGAAGCCGGCGCGGCCGTGGCGCTCGGTGGCCCAGGCGGATTCCGTTCACCGAGCGAGGCGTTGCTGGAGCAGTGGGAGTCGTGGGTGACGGACGAGGCGCGCCGCGCGGCGCAGGGCGGCCGCGCGCTGGAGGTCGTGACCCGGGGAGTGGGCGCGGCGCGGCGGTCGGCTGAGATGCTGGCCGGGCTTATTTCGTCACGACACCCTCGTAGGTGACCGTGCGGGGGACGATCAGTCCCGCCGTCAGCACCGTGAACAGCACATCGCTCCAGCGGCTCCGCACCTTGATCTTGACGTCGGACACCCCACCACCGCCGCCGAGCTGTGCCGCGAGCGCTTTCCGCAGCGACGGCTCCTTGAGCCGCGCGACCCCCCACAAGCCGAACACCGCCCTGCTCGAGACGATGAACCGGTCGCCGGCGGGCGCCTCGCCGGCAGGCGAGGCCAACGTAGCGGGGAGGCCGAGGGTGGTGGCGTCGAACGTCTGGGCGCATCCCCCGAACGTGACCACCAGCGACAGCGCGACGAAGGCGCGTCGCGCGATCACAACCCCGGCACCCGAAAGGTGTAGTGCGCGCCGATGCCGAACGTCGCCGGATCCGGGAGGTCCTTGGCGAACACCCGGTCGTACGCGGCGTGAATGCCGAAGCCGTTCAGCAGGTTGAGCTCGAGGCCGGCCGACAAGCCGAAGTTGGTGTCGGTGTTCGAGACGCCGGCCACCTTCTGGTAGGCGACGTCGAGCCGCGGCGCGAGCCACGGATGGATGGCGAGCGCGGGGTTGGGAATCACGAGCGCAAAGCCGACGCCGATCGGGAAGTGGTACGCGGTGGTCTCCCCGCCGGGGAGCACGCTGTCGCCCGGCTTGGCGTAGCTCACGCCGCCCTGGAGCGTCACCGAAAGCGGCACCAGCGGCCCGCCGAGCAGCTTGTAGTTGAGCGTGCCGCCCACCGACACGTCGCTGCCCCCGGGTCCGTCCGGGTTGTACGAGGAGAGGGTCGCCGACACGCCGAGCGGCCCGAGGCCCGCCCGGCCCGTGAATCCGTACGCCGTCCCTTTGCCGGCGGCGGCGTTCGGAAAGGCGATGTCGCCGTAGAGCCCGATCCCCCGCGGCACGCCGAGATTGTAGACGGGCAGACCGGGGTTCTGAGCTCGGAGGGGGGACGCGCCCAGCGCCAGGGCGACGACGACGACGGCGCGCACGCTGTGCCTCATGCTACCTCCGCGGGGGCGGATGCTCGGGGCTCGGGGTGGATGCAACGGCGCCGCAAGCTACTCGGGCGCTTCGCGGGAAGTCAATCGCATCGGGCCGCGACGACAACGCCCGGCCGCGGGGATTCGCAGCCGGGCGTCACCAGAGGCAACGGCCGTCAGCGGATGTAGGCCACGCTCACACCGACACCCTCGATGTCCCCCAAGCCGCCGCTCGCGCGGAGCGCCCAGCTCTCGCTGAACCGGATGTCCACGCCGAGGCCCAGGGCGAAGTTCACGTCGCTGTTGCCGCCGCCGAACGTGGGGACGATGACCGGGTGGAAGTACGGCACGAACGTGGTGGACGAGCCCTCGAGGTCGAACCGGCGGCCGAGCGAGACGCCGACCGGGACGTAGTAGGCGTCCGCGCCGTCGCCGACGTTGGCGCCGAGGCCGAGAGTGAGCGAGCCATCGAGCGGGAAGCTCTCGCTGTAGCTGACGACCTGGGTGCGGAAGTCGCCGCCGAGCAGCACGCGGGTACCCCCGCTTCCGTTCAGATCGGCGAACCCGCCGCGAATGCTGAAGTCGTTCGCGCCGCGCCCGTAGCGGTAGAAGGCCTCGACCGCGAGGCTCACGCCCTCACCGGGATCCGACAGGGAAGCGCCGATCTCGTGGCTGGTGAACGCCCGGTACGGCGCCTTGAAGATCGGCGTGCCCGTCTCCTGCGCCGCCGACGTTCCCGCGGCGCCGGCGAGCAGCGCGAGCGCCAGGATCCCACCGCATACGTTACGACGCATGAGACTCTCCTTGTACGTGTTCGGCCACCACGCGCACCCGATTGTCCACCACCTGGAGGAACCCGCCGCGCACGGAGAAGCGGCTGACCGTGTCGGCCCGCCGCACGGTCAGCGTGCCCTTCCCCAACAGCGTCATGAACGGAGCGTGATTCGGCAGGATGCCGACCTCGCCGTCGAAGGCGGGCGCGACCACCGCGTCCGCTTCCCCGTCGAACATAGACGCCTCGGGCGAGATCACCGTGACTCGCATCACGCGCTCGCCAGCTTCTTGGCCTTCTCCACCACCTCGTCGATCCCGCCCACCATGTAGAACGCCTGCTCCGGCAGGTGGTCGAACTCGCCGGAGAGCACCCGTTCGAAGCTGGAGATGGTCTCCTCGAGCTTGACGTACTTGCCGGCGAAGCCGGTGAACTGCTCGGCGACGAAGAACGGCTGCGACAGGAAGCGCTGGAGCCGCCGCGCGCGCGCCACGATCAGCTTGTCCTCCTCGCTCAGCTCGTCCATGCCGAGAATCGCGATGATGTCCTGCAGGCTCTTGTAGCG
>DAIPLK010000200.1:0-3524 GCA_036769285.1 Gemmatimonadales bacterium
GCTTCCGCATCGCCACGGCCGACGCCGGGCAGGCCTCCCGGAACTCGACGGAGGCCTGCACTCCAGCGGGCACCTGCTCGCGATCGATCCGCTGGAACCCGAACCGCGGGAAATAGCGTTCGGCGGTGGTGGTGAGGAGGTAGACGTCCCGGATGCCGCGCTCACGGGCGTGGTCGAGCACCCGGCGCACCAGCGCCTCCCCGAGGCCGGCTCCCCGGACACCGGGGTCCACCACCGCCGACCGGAGCAGGGCATCACCCCCGTACAGCTCGAGGCCGATCGCGCCCACGATCCGGCCACGGTCCTCCGCCACGTAGAAGTCGTGGAGAGTCGCCGGCACGCCGTCGGTGGGCAGCGCGGCGGCCTCGAGCAGCCGGATCACGGCCTGACGATCACGGCTGGTGGCGCTCCGCACTTCACCGAGCGAGCTCACGCCGTCCGCGCGGGCTTGCGGGCACGGATGAACGCCCCCATGACCCGACCTCCGACCTCGCGCGCCAGCACCTCGCTGTCGAGCCCGGCGCCGGACAGGAACGCCCGGGCGTCCTCGAACTCGTAGATGCGGGTGGGCTCGATGCCGATCTCCTCGAATCCCGCCTCCGCCAGGAACGAGCGGAACTCCTGCTCGGTCAGCGCGCCGGCGACGCAGCCGACCCACAGCTCCATGCTCTGCCGGACCCGGGCCGGCACCTCGCCCCGGACCACCACGTCGGACACGGCCAACCGGCCGCCCGGCTTCAACACGCGATAGGCCTCGGCGAGCACCTTCCGCTTGTCGCCCGAGAGGTTCACGACGCAGTTGGAGATGATCACGTCCACCGAGCTGTCGGGGAGGGGGATCGCCTCGATCTCGCCCCGCAGGAACTCGGCGTTCTCCACCCCGGCCTTGCGCTGATTCTCGCGGGCCAGGGAGAGCATCTCGTCGGTCATGTCCAGACCGTACGCCTTGCCGCTGGGGCCGACCCGCTTGGCCGAGAGCAGCACGTCGATCCCGCCGCCGGAGCCCAGGTCGAGCACGACCTCGCCCTCGTGCAGCTCCGCCAGCGCAGTCGGGTTGCCGCAGCCCAGCGAGGCGAGCACGGCCTCCTTCGGCAGCACGGCAGTCTGTTCCGCGCTGTACAGGTTCGAGGTGATCGGATCCTCGGCCCCCTCGCCGCAGCTGCCCCCGCAGCATGAGATGCCGCCGCGGCCGGTCACCCGCCGCGCCGCCTCCCCGTACTTCTCGCGAACCGTCGCCTTCAGATCTTGCGTGCTCATACGGCCCTCCTTGATCAAGAAAACTTGATGCATTTCGGAAAAAAAAGGCGCCTCAACAGCAGCCGGCCCGGCGCTCAGCGGGGGACGGCGGCGAGGCAAGCAGATCGACCAGCTCGGCGACCTCGCCGAAGGCCTCGGGGTTCATGGTGTAGTACATCCATCGGCCTTCGCGGTGGTCGGTGACCAGTCCCGCGTCTTTCAGGACCTTCAAATGAAAGGACAGCCGCGACTGCGCCGCGTCCAGCGCGTCCGTCAGGTTGCACACGCACTGCTGGCCGAAGCGGAGGCGCCGGAGAATGGAGAGCCGAGTGCCGTCGGAAAGCGCATGGAACAGGCGGGCGGCGCGGTCGGTGTCGGGCTGGGTGCGAGTGGCCATGGAGCCGAATATATCAAGTAATCTTGATGTGTCAAGGGCTGCCCCGCCGGAGCCGGCTAGAGCCGGAGCTCGGGCAGCCAGCCCCAACCCCACTCGAGCACGCTGCGCCAGAGGACGAACACCCAGAAGCCGAACCCCGCCACCGGCAGCGCGAAGGCGAACGCGGTGTCGGTGGCGTCCCGCGCGGCGGCGCCCGAGTGGCTCCGCCCCCCGAACAGCACGGGCGCGGTGGCGAGGTACCACCCGACGATCCAGAGGGGCCAGGCCGGCGCGTCGGGCCGGGTCTCCAGGAAACCGTCCACGAACCGGATGACGAGGCCGGCGAACGCCAGCAGGAGGTAGGACTCGACCGCGAACGACAGGAAGGTGCCGACGGTGATCAGGGCCGGTTTGCCATTGCGGGTGCCGAGGACCGCCAGCGCCGATCCGGGCCTGCCGGCGACACCCAGGACGACGGTCCAGAGCACGGCGGCGAACGTGCCGACGATGCCGAGGAGCCCGGCCACTCCGAGGCTGGTGAGCATTGCCGCCCATGCTACGGCGTGCGGGGAACGCCGTCAATGGCCGTTCCCCACGGCCGGGTGCACGGTCATTCGGAACCGCTAGAACAGCGCGCGGCCCACCAGCTCCCGGTTGACGTCGCGTGCCACCGCATCGCCGCTCGTGGCGGCGGTCGAGTCGCCGGCGGCCTCGAACACCCGGGCCGCTCCTCCGTACACGACGCTGTACAGCTGGAGGATCGACCCGGACGGCGGGTCCACCCAGCCGAAGGGGCGCCTGCGGGTGGCCGTCTGCCAGTGGTACACGTCCCAGAGCAGCGTGCGGGTGCGTGGCAGGTCCACGTAGCCCAGACCCTGGCTCAGCACGACCGTATCGGTCGGCTTCACCGGTGCCGGCATCAGCTTCCGCACGAAGCCGTGGGAGACGAGATAGGGACTCAGGCCGAGCGTCTGATCGGGATAGCCGCCGTCGCTCCAGCTGAAGTAGATCGGGCGCTTTCCCTGGTTGTCACGGATGAGGAAGATGGTCGCGAGGTCCTGCCGGAGCAGCACCTCCTGCCCGAAGCGGATCTGCAGGCTGTCGAACGCGATGCCCCCGCTGGCGGGCACCTGCATCGCCTCCGGCAGGCTGTCCACCTCGGCCTGGCGGAGCGCGAGGGCAGGGGCCTCGGGCCGCGGCGGGACGGGGACGGAGCTCCAGATCGAGTCGGCCCGCGACGGGTCGAAGGCCGGGGTCTCGCGCCGGGCGAGCTGCCGGAGGTGCCACTCGGTGTTCATGAGCGACAGGTTCGCCAGCGTCACGTCGGGCCGGATTCCCTCCACTTCCTGCGCGTACCACAGTGGAAAGGTGTCGTTGTCGCCGGCGGTGATGAGGATGCCGTACGGCTCGACGCTGTTGAGCATGTCGTAGGCGAAGTCGCGCGCCATGGTCTCGTGCGCGCGGCTCGCGGTGGCCCGGTTGCCGAGCAGCGGCACGAAGGCCAGGGCGAGCACCGGGCTGGCCGCCGCCCACCGGCCCGCGGCGGAGCCGCGGTCGCGGAGGCCGTCCACCATTGCCTGCATCAGCGCGCCCAGCCCGCAGGCCACGAACGCGCCGTAGACCGCGAACGAGCCGACGAAGAAGTAGTCGCGCTCGCGCACCTCGCGCGGGAGGGAGGGCTGATCCAGGTACTGGGAGAAGCCGTACTTGAAGTTCATGTAGTAGACCAGCCCGACCGACAGCGTCCCCAGCAGCGCCAGGCCGGCCAGCCCCGCCCGGCGGTCCGACTTCCACAGCGCCCCGAGCCCGCTGAGGCCGAGCACGGTGAAGATCGCGGTGGCGACGCCGGACAGGCGCCCCCAGTCCCGGGCGAACTGCCAGGAGTAGTACTGCCAGAAGTTGGCGAGCTGTC
>DAIPLK010000008.1:0-3861 GCA_036769285.1 Gemmatimonadales bacterium
CCCTGGGCGAGGAGCGAGCCCGCTCCCAGGCCCACGGCGACTGCCGCGAACGCGATGAAGCGCGCAACGCGTGCGAAGGCGCTGACACGGCTTTGCTTCATGGATACGTCCTCCAAAGGCGTGAACCTGCGAGTACGACCGACCGTGAGCGGGGAGCGCACACGGCTCCGCTGGGCTCTGTGGCCTACTTCGGCATGCGACAGCTGTGGGAGCACACTTGCATCGGGAAGAGGAGGCACGATGCCGATAGCGGCATGGTGTGCGGCGACCGCGGCCCGGTCGGCGCAGCCTAATATGAAGCGCGCAAAATATCGTGTCAAGCAAAGGTCACGGCACAACGAGGACCGGCACCTGCCGGTGTAACTCCCTGAAACCGGCGCAGTTGCCGCTTGAAACACCAGCGAGCTTCCAGCCGACGGGCGGCGGTGGCTCAAGGCAGTGACTCTGCACAACGCTGTGGGGCCGGTTTGCTACGGGGAAACGGACCGCCGCGATGTTAACGCGCAGTCCGGAATTTGGTAAGGGGCGGACGCTCGCCGGCCGCCGGTCCTACTCGACCGGAACGATCAGGTCCCGCTGCGGCGACCGCGGGGTCACCTCCGGCCCCGCCTCGCCCCAGTGCATGTTGACCTCGCTCCGCACCCCGAACTCGCCCGCCAGGTAGACGCCCGGCTCGACCGAGAAGCCGATCCCCGGCACCAGCCGGCGGTCGTCGTGGGTCTCGTAGTCGTCCAGGTGCGGCCCCGAGCCGTGCAGATCGCGGTCGATCGAGTGCCCGGTCCGGTGCACGAACCGGTCACCCAACCCCGCCGCTTCGATCACCGCCCGCGCCGCGCGGTCGGCCTCGAAGCCTGCGATCGGCCGGCCGGCCGCGGCGGCGCCCTGCACCGCCGCCACCGCCGCGTCGCGCGCGCCGCGGACCACCTCCCACACCCGCTGCACCTTGGCTGGTACCCGGCTGCCCGAGAATCCCATCCAGGTCTGGTCGGCGAAGACCGTCGTCAGGCTCCGGCCGGCCCAGAGATCGAGCAGCACCACCTCGCCCGGACGCAGCGTGGCGTCGCGGCCGGCGTGGGGCTCGTAGTGGGGATTGGCCGAGTTGGGGCCGAAGCCCACGATCGGGAGCGTGTCGAACACCAGCCCGCGCGCCTGGGCCGCCGCCACCACCCGCCCCTGCAGCGCCGACTCGGTCAGCCCGCCATCGCCCTCCCGCACCGCGCGCGCAAGCTCCGCCTGCGCCACCTCGGCCAGCACCTCCGCGGCGAACCGGTGGTCCGCCGCTTCCCGGACCGACCAGCGGGCGGCGAACCGGCTCACCAGCGGGCCCGAGGGTACGATCGTGCCGCCCAGCCGCCGGAGCAGCTCGATCACCCCGTACGGGACCCGGTCCAGGTAGGGCACGGCGTCCTCGGGGGAGATCTCCATCGCCAGCCGCCTGCCCGCCACGATCGAGCCGAGCGCTGCGTGCAGCTCCTGCCAGCGGGAGTACGGCAGGACCCGCCCGGGAAACCCCTCGACCGACGACAGCTCGATCCGGTGGGCCACCGCCACCGGTTCCCCCTCGCGGGGCAGCAGGACGAAGAGCCGGCGGGTGTTCAGTCCCTCGAGCCCCAGCACCCGCGTGGCGACCGGATTGAGCCCGTGAAACGCGAACAGGAGCCAGCCGTCCACCCCGACGGCGGCGAGCGCCTCGCTCAGCTCGCGGGCATCGGGAATCATTCGTAGGACTCGGCGGCGACGCTCCGCCAGACGCAGGCATCGTCTCCGCGCGCCCGGCAGCGCTCGTGCAGCATGGCGCCCTCGAACGCGGTGAGGCAGCGCAGCAGCTCGCCGTAGGCGGAACCGTAGAAGGCGCAGGCGGCTCCGTCCGGAACCGCCAGGATGGACAGCGGATCGGCCATGCGCACCTCGGTGCCATGCGCCGGGGCCTTGAGCTCGCCGCCGAACAGCTGACGCGCCAGCCGCGCGGCCGCACGCAGCGAGACCCGCCGGGCCAGGGCCGCCGGTGAAATGCGCGCGAACGTGCGAGCCGAGCGGCCCCGCGATCGGACGGCGTAACGCGCCGCCCGCCGGCCCGCGTCGGCGAGGACGAGCGAGGCGTCGGGCCGCCGGCTCACCAGCCGGAGCACGCTGACCACCTCGTCGAGCTCGACCACGCCCTCGCGCTCGGCGGTTGCCCGGTAGCGCTGGATCTGCGCGGCCACCGTCGGGCTCAGCCCCAGCCGGCGGACGACGATCTCCTCCGCCAGCTCGTCGAGTCCGTCCTCGACCGGGGTGTCGAGGTTGCGGATCGCCTCGAGCAGGCTGAGCGGAATGAGCGCGGGAACGGCGGTGGGAGTAGACACGGAGTCGGTGTCCGGAAGTGTAGCGGGTCCATTAGATTCTTTCCATGGCCGAGCCGTCTACCGCGGGGCGTCCGTTCGACGCCGAGGCGCTGCCTCACCTCGATGCGCTGTACCGGGTGGCGCTCCGGCTGACCGGCGATCCGACCCAGGCGGAGGATCTGGTCCAGGACACCATGCTCAAGGCGTACCGCTCGTGGCGGCAGTACCGGCCCGGGACCAACGCGAAGGGCTGGCTGCTCACCATCCTGCGCAACACGTTCATCAACGACTACCGCCGCCGGAAGCTCGAGCCCGTGGCCACCGATCTCGAAGCCATCGAGGCGCACGCCATCTACCGGGCCGTCGAGGACGTCGACCCCGAAGGCGCCTTCTTCTCGAAGATCGTGGACGAGAAGGTGCTCGAGGCAGTGGACGCACTGCCGACCGAGTTCCGCGAGGTCCTGGTGCTGAGCGACATGGAAGGGATGCGCTATGGCGAGATCGCCAATGCGCTCCAGGTCCCGGTCGGTACGGTGAAGTCCCGGCTGTTCCGGGCCCGGCGGCTGCTGCAGACTTCGCTCTACCAGTACGCCGTGGAAGCCGGCATCATCCCTCGGCGGGAGGATCACCATGGGTGAACCGATCGACTGTGGCGAAGCGGCCGCCCGCCTGCAGGATTACCTCAAGCAGGAGCTCACCCCGGAGCTCGAGGCCGAAATCCGGACCCACCTCGAGCGCTGCCGGCCGTGCTTCAGCCACGCACGCTTCGAGCAGAACTTCCTGCTCATGCTCGAGAGCCGCGCGCGCCGGTTCGGCTGCCCGGGCACCCTGCGGGCCCGGATCCTCAGCGTGATCCGCGGCGAGATGGGGGGCGGCTGACGGCGGTCCCGCCGACGGTCGCGGCGCTGGCCGCGGCCGGAGTGGCGTTGTTCGCCTGGCGCGGCCGGGCCCTGACGGGCGGCGGTGCCGCGGCGGCCTGGCTGGTGGGCACCCTTGTGGTGACAGGAACGGGATGGGCGGGCGGCGCGGTGCTGGCCGCCTTCTTCGTCTCCAGCAGTGCGGTGGGGCGGCTCGCGCCCGCCCGCCCCGGGCTCGACGCCAAGGGCGAGCGTCGGGACCAGCTTCAGGTCGGGGCCAACGGCGGCCCGGCAGCCATCGGTGCGCTGCTCGGCCTCCACGACCCTACTGTGGGACTCTGGATCGTCACCGGCAGCCTGGCCGCGGCAGCCGCCGACACCTGGGCCACCAGCATCGGCGGACGCAGCCGAACCCCGCCGAGGCTGCTGCTCGTCGGCCGCCGGGTGCCGCCGGGAACCAGCGGGGGTATGACGGTGATGGGATGCGCGGCCGCCGCCGCGCGGGCGCTGCTCGTGGCGGCCACGGGCGCCACCGTTGGGTCCGCACCTGCCCTCCTCCCCCTCGGAACGCTGATAGGTTTCGCGGGGATGGCCGCGGACTCGGCGCTCGGCGCCGGTTGGCAGGGGCGGTTCCACTGCCCGCTGTGCGACGTGGCCAGCGAATGGCGGGTGCACCGCTG
>DAIPLK010000008.1:3961-18920 GCA_036769285.1 Gemmatimonadales bacterium
TCATCATCGAGTCGCTCGCCGAGGGATTTCCCCGCACCACCGAGCGCGCCTGCACCTGGGTGGCGACGGGCGGCGAGGTCACCATCAGCTTCGTCGGCGGCGGCACGCTCAGCTTCGACTTCTCCTTCGCCGGGTTCTCCCCCGACCGCCTGGTCCTCGATGGGTTCGAGTATCAACGCCAGGCCTGACGCCAGCACCCCGCTCGACGTGCTCGTCGTGGGGGCAGGCCCCGGTGGGAGCGCGGCCGCCGCGCTGCTGGCGGGTGCCGGGTTCCGGGTCGCCGCGGTCGATCGCGCCGCCTTCCCCAGGGACAAGGCCTGCTCCGAGTACATGAGTCCCGAGACGGTGCGCCTGCTCGACCGGCTGGGCGTCGTGCCCGCGCTGGAGGCGGCCGGCGGAGCGCCGATCCACGGCACCCGGGTCACCGCGGCGCGCGGCAGCCGCCTCCAGGGCCGCTTCGCCCTGGCGGACCCCGCGCCGTTCCGCCCGACCGGCCTGTCGGTGTCGCGCCGCATCCTCGACCACGCGCTCGTCGGCGCCGCCCGCCGGGCGGGCGCCGAGGTACTGGAGCGCACTGCCGTCGAGGAGCTGCTGTACGATCGTGGGGCGGTGGCCGGCGCCATGGTCCGCGACGACGCCGGGCGGCGCCACGCGCTCCGGGCCCGGCTCACCATCGGCGCGGACGGACTCCGCTCGCTCGTCGCCCGCCGGATCGGCCGGCGGCGCCATGGGCGGCCGCGCCGCATCGCGTTCGTGGCCCACGTCGAGGGCGTGCCCCGCATGGGCGACGTGGCGGAGATGCACGTCGGCGCGCGCGGCTACGTCGGGCTCAACCCGATCGGCGGCGGCCACACCAACGTGGCGCTGGTGGTGCCAGCGGACCGGAGCGCGGAGGCACGCGGGCGGGTGGAGGCGTTCTTCCTCGAGGCACTCGAGGACTTCCCGGGTCTCTCCGACCGGGTGACGCGCGGGACGCTCGTCCGGAAGGTGCTGGCCACCGGCCCCTTCGCCGCGTGGTCTGGGCGGGTGGTGGCCGACGGCGCCGCGCTGGTGGGCGATGCCGCGGATTTCTTCGACCCGTTCACCGGGGAGGGGATCTACAGCGCGCTCCGGGGCGCGGAGTTGCTGGCCGCTGCCGCCGTGGCGCCGCTCGCGGGCGGCGGCCGGGTGACCGCCGCGCACCTCGCGGCATACCACCGTGCCCGCCGCAGAACGTTCGCCGGGAAGTGGGCCGTCGAGCGCCTGATCGGCTATGGCATGCTGTTCCCCAGCCTGTTCGACCGCGCCGTGGCCCGCCTGGGCCGCCGCGCCGGCATGGCGGACACCCTCATCGGCGTCACCGCCGACTTCGTGCCGGCGCGCCGCGTCCTCAACCCGTTCTTCCTCGCGAGGATGATCCTCTGAGCCGGCCCGACATCGACCCCGCCCGCTTTCGCCAGCTGCTCGGCCGCTTCGCCACCGGCGTCACCATCCTGACGGTGCGCGGCCCGGGCGGCCGCCCCGCCGGGATGACCGCCAACAGTCTCGCGTCGGTGTCGCTGGTGCCGCCGCTCGTCTCGGTGTGCCTGGACCATGCGGCGGAGCTCCACGACCTGATCGTCGCGGCGCGCGAGTTCGTGGTGAACATCCTCGAGAGCAGGCAGGAGGAGCTGTCGCGCCGGTTTGCCGACCCGCACCAGGACCGGTTCGAGGGGGTAGGCTACCACCTGGGCCCCGACGGCCAGATCCTGCTCGACGGAGCGCTCGCCCACATCGAGTGCCAGCACTTCGCCCAGTACCCGGGCGGCGACCACACGATCGTGGTCGGGCGGGTCATCGGCGGCGGTGCGCACGATGGCCACCCCCTCATCTACTACCGCGGCGGCTACGCCGCGCTGTCATGAATCCGGTGGAGCCGCTCTCCCTCAGCCCCGTCGGCGTCGAGTTGCTCGACGATCCAGGCGCCGATGCCGCGGCGGTCGCCGAGTCGCTGCGCAACATCGCCCGCTCGAACCAGTGGTTCGGCGGCGCGAGCGCGGTGCGCCACGGGCTCGCCCGAGTGCTCGCGGATGCGCCCCCCGGTGCCACGCTGACCCTCGCGGACCTCGGCACCGGCCTCGGCGATCTGCCGCGGGTCGCCGAGCGCTGGGCGGCGCGACGCGGCGTGCGCCTGGTGACGGTCGGGCTTGAGCGGAGCCGGGTGGCCGCCCGGCTGGCGCACGATCGAGGCGTGCCGTGCGCGGTCGCCTGCGCGGGTGCGCCGCCGTTCCGCGAGAAGTCGGTGGACGTGGTGCTGGTGAGCCAGCTGGCCCATCACCTGGCCGACGATTCGGTCGTGCGGCTGTTCCGCGCCTGCGACCGGCTCGCCCGGCGCGCGGTGGTCGTGGCCGACCTCCGGCGCGGGTGGCTCGGGCCGCTCGCCTTCTGGTGCGGTGCCCGCACCCTCGGCTTCGACGGCGTGACCGTGGCGGACGGGATGACCTCGCTTCGCCGCGGCTACACCGCGAGCGAGCTGCGGGCGCTGCTCACCGCGGCAGGGGTGCGGGGAACGGTGGACCGCCGGCCGGGCTATCGGCTCGTCGCCACCTGGCGCCCGGCGGGGGCCTGATGCGGACGGTGGATCGCGCCAGCATGCGGGCGCCCCTCGCCCGCGTGCTGGAGGCCGCGGTGGACGTCGAGCGGTGGCCGGCGCTGCTGCCCCACTACCGCTGGGTTCGGAAGCTCGAGCCCCGCGGCGATGGGGGCCTGGTGGAGATGGCGGCCTGGCGGCCGTTCGGTCCGGTCGGGTATCCGACCTGGTGGGTGTCGGAGATGTGGGTGGACCGCGCGGCGCCGGCCGTCCACTACCGCCACGTGCAGGGGATAACCACGGGAATGGACGTGGTCTGGAAGCTGGAGCCGTCGGCCGAGGGTACCGACGTGACGATCGTGCACGACTGGCCCGGGCCGCGCTGGCCCCTCATCGGGCGCGCCGCCGCGTCGTGGGTGATCGGCCCGGTGTTCATCCATGGAATCGCGTCGCGGACCCTGGCGGGCATCCGGCGGGCGGTGGAGGCGGGATCATGAGCGGCGCGCGGCGGGTAGTGGTCACTGGCATCGGCGCGATCACGCCGATCGGGCTGGGCGTGGAGGGTTTGTGGCAGGGCCTCCGGCGCAGGACGTCGGCGGTCCGCGGCATTACCCGGTTCGACCCGACGATGTTCAAGTCCCGCATCGCCGGAGAGGTGCCCGACTTCGTGCCCACCGACCACATCGAGGAGCGGCGGGCGCGCCGGCTCGACCGCTACTCGCAGTTCACCATCGCCGCGACGCGCATGGCACTGGCGGACGCCGCGCTCGATCTCGCGCACGAGGATCCCGATCGGGTCGGCGCCATGATGGGCACCGCGCTCGGCGGCGTGGCCCACGGCGAGCGGAACTACCACGCCTTCCTCACCGAGGGGCCGCGCGCCGTGGACCCCGCGCTCGCGCTCACCGTCTTTGCCGGCGCGGCCAGCTGCAACATCGCCATCGAGTTCGGGTGCACCGGGCCGAACTCCACCAACGGGATGAGCTGCGCCTCCGGGGCCATCGCCATCGGGGACGGCTTCCGCGCCATCGTGCGGGGCGACGCCGACGTGATGCTCGCCGGCGGGGCGGAGGCCCCGCTCGCGCCGCTCTGCTTCGGCGCCTTCGCCATCATTCGCGCGATGTCGACCCGCAACGACGACCCCGGCCGTGCGAGCCGCCCGTTCGACGCCGGGCGCGACGGGTTCGTCATGGCGGAAGGGGCGGCCGTGCTGGTGCTCGAGGAGCGGAGCCGCGCGCTCGCGCGCGGCGCGCCGGTGTACGCCGAGCTGTGCGGCTTCGGCCTGACCAACGACGCGCACCACATGACGGCCCCGCGGCCCGATGGGCGACAGGCGGCGCGCGCCATGCGGAACGCCCTCGCCGAGGCGCATGTGTCGCCTGGCGAGGTGGGCTACATCAACGCCCACGGCTCCTCGACGCCGCTCAACGATCCGACCGAGACCGGCTCGATCAAGCAAGTCTTCGGGGAGCTGGCCTACCGGGTGCCGCTCAGCGGCACCAAGGGATATTACGGCCACGCCCTCGGCGCGAGCGGCGCCATCGAGGCCGCCATTTGCGCGCTGGCGGCGCGGCGCGGTTGGATCCCGCCCACCGTCAACCTGGAGACTCCCGACCCCGCCTGCGATCTGCCCCAGGTGACGGGCGAGGGACGCGACCTCGCGCCCGAGGTTCTGCTCAGCAACTCCTTCGGGTTCGGCGGCATCAACGCGGCGCTGGTGTTTCGACGAGCGGACGCCTAGATTCGCGGCCGTCCACGCCCCCTGTCGACACCACACAAGGATGGCAGATGCCTTCGCTGCTTCGCCGCTCGGTCGCGGAAGCTCTGGGTACGTTCGGGTATGTCTTCATTGGCGTCGGGTCCGTCGCCAGCAAGTACTTCCCCGACGCCAATTACGGCATCTTCGGCATCGCGACGGCCCACGCCCTCGTGCTGGCCGTGATGATCACCGCCACGATGTCCATCTCGGGCGGCCACCTGAACCCCGCCGTCACCATCGGCCTGCTCGCCGCCCGGCGGACGACGGGGCAGACGGCCGTCGCCTACATCGCGGCACAGCTTGCCGGCGCCGTGCTCGGCGCCTGGGCCGTCAAGTCGATCTTCCCCATCGGGGTCACCCGCCCCATCGCGCTCGGCACTCCCGCGATCGCCGGCAACATCCAGCTCTGGCAGGCCATCACGCTCGAGGCCATCCTGACTTTCTTCCTGGTGTCGGCGGTATTCGGGACGGTGGTGAATCCGGAGGCGCCCAAGGTGGGTGGGTTTGGGGTGGGGCTCGTACTGCTGTTCGACATCCTCGTCGGCGGGCCGCTCACCGGCGCGGCGGTGAACCCCGCGCGCGCGTTCGGCCCGGCGCTGGTGGCCGGCCAGTGGGTGGCGCATGCCGTCTACTGGGTGGGCCCGATCCTCGGCGGCGTCGTGGCCGCCTTGGTGTGGGAGCACGTGCTGCTGCCCAAACGGGAGCGGGCGGGGTAGCGGGGTGCGGGCCACCGCCCGCGAGCCCCGGGAGTCACCCTGAGCAAAGCGAAGGGGGCATACCCAGAGGCATGCCCCCTTCACTCCGTTCAGGGTGACTCGTACTACGGCCCCTACTTCCGGCCAAGCGTCCGCTTCACCCTCCCCCACAACGACACCAGATACCCCACCAGGATCACCGGCGCCACCACGTACGCCGCGATCATGTAGCCCGCGTTCTGCGGCGTCTCAGGCGACATCGGGCGCCTCGTCCCGCGCATCCTCGGCAACCGCCAGCCCGTAGCGCAGCGTCACCAGCCCGACGTACAGCAGCGTGAACACGGCCGTCGAAACGAGCAGCGTCCGGAGCATTTCGGGCGGCATCGACGGCGCGCTCGGCTTGAGCACCACCGGCTGCGGGTGCAGCGTGCGGAACAGGTAGACGCTCAGGTGGATGAAGGGCACCAGGAGCATGCCGAGGATCCCGACCACTGCGCTGAACCGGGCCCGCTCGGCCGGGTCGTGCACCGAGGCGCGGAGCGCCAGGTAGCCGATGAAGAGGAAGAAGAGGAAGAGCGTGAGCGTGAGCCGCGCGTCCCAGGTCCACCAGGTGCCCCAGATCGGCTTGGCCCAGATCGGGCCGGTCGTCAGCATGACCGCGCTGAACGCGACCCCCACCTCCGCGGAGGCGGCCGCGAACCGGTCGAGCCGCGGATCGTGCAGCCAGAGGTAGAGCGCGCTCGTGATCCCCACCAGGGAGAAGGAGATCAGCGCGCTCCAGGCGGCCGGGACGTGCAGGTAGAAGATCTTCTGGGCCACGCCCTGCCGCGCCTCGACCGGCGTGTACCCCAGCGCCAGCACGTAGACGCCGGCGAGGGCGAGGAGCGCCACGAGGCTGATGCCGAGCCCGGGCAGGATGATGGCGCGCGCGCGCGCCTCGGAGGCCGTCATTCGTCCACCACCGCGGAGAAGGCCATGGTACAGAGGGTCACGAAGACCACGTCGTAGAGCGCGAGTAGTCTAAGCCATCCCAGCATCTCGCTCAATGGACGCCCGGCCAGCAGCCGCGAGGTCACCTGCACCGCGCCGATGAGCGGCGGCACCATGAAGGGGAGCAGCAGCACCGGCAGCATGAGCTCGGCGAAGCGGGTCCGCACCGCCATCGCGCTGAAGATCGTGCCGACCGACACGAATCCGATGGTGGCCAGCGCGGTCACGCCGATGATCCCCGGCAGCGCCGCCGACAGGTCCACGTTGAAGAAGAGCACGAAGAGCGGCAGCGTAATCGCCTCGACCGTGCCCACGAACGCCAGATTGGCGAGCAGCTTCCCGCCGAACAGCGCGCCTCGCGGCACCGGCGCCAGCAACAGGCCGTCCAGCGCGCCGTGCTCGCGCTCGATGGTGAACGCGCGGTTGAGCGCCACCATCGCCGCCAGGGCGAACGTCACCCAGAGCACGCTCGGGGCCAGGTCCGTCGCCGCCAGGGCGGTCGGATCGCGGGCGAAGTTGAACACCACCAGCACCAGCGCCGCGAACACCACGGCGGAGAGGAGCGCGGTCCGGCTCCTGAGCTCCGCCCGGATATCCTTGCCGGCGATGGCGAGCGCGAGGCGCAGGGCCTCAGGCACCGGTCCACTCCCGGTAGCGCGGCAGGAACTGGTCGAGCGGGCCCGCGGTGGGCTCGTCGCACACCCAGCGGCCGTCCACCATGACCGCCACCCGCGTCGCCACGTCCCATACCTCCGCCAGGTGGTGGGTCACGATGACCAGGCCGAGCCCCTCGGCGAGACGCGCACGGAGCACGTCACGGAGCCGGTCCGCCGAGGCCGCGTCGAGCGCGGTGAACGGCTCGTCGAGCAGCAGCACGCGCGGGCCGTGCAGCAGCGCGCGGGCGATCGCGGCGCGCTGGAGCAGCCCGCGGCTGAGCCGTCTGGGCGACTCGCCCGCCCGGGCCCCGAGGCCCGCGGCGGCGAGCGCCGCGCGGGCAACTTCCGCCGGATGCGGGAGCCCGTACAGCCGGGCCGCGAAGGTGAGATTCTCGGCCAGCGTCAGGTCGTCGTAGAGCAGGGACTGGTGGGAGAGCAGCCCGACCGCGCGGCGCGCGTCGGCGGCGTCCCCCCCAAGGGCGCGACCGAGCAACCGGACGTCGCCCGCGGTGGGACGCATCAGCCCGGCCAGCAGGCGAAGGAGGGTGCTCTTGCCGGCGCCGTTCGGGCCCGCGACGGCGAGCGCCTCGCCCGTCGCGAGCGTCAGATCGACGTCGCGGAGAACCCGGACGCGGCCGAACGAGCGGCAGAGGCCCCGGGCGACGAGCAGCGGCTCGCCGTCACAGGACGGCATCGATCCGCGCACCGAGTTCGTCGAGGCGGAACGGTTTGACGATGTAACCGGAGTGGGGGAGATTCAGGACCTTGAGCTGGGGCTCGATGCTCATGTAGGCGGTTGTGATGATGACTGGGAGATCCGGTTGGCTCAGCCGGATCCGGCGGAGCAGCTCGACCCCGTCCGTGTCGGGAAGCCGCATGTCCAATACCGCCACATCGGGGTGGTGCTCCTCGAGCTGCTCCATCGCCTCCGCACCCGTCGAGGCGAACACCAGGTCATATCTCCGCTGGAATGCTCGCTGATAGCTGAGTCGTAGCGCGGGCTCGTCCTCGACGATCAGGACGCGCCGGCGGCACTCTGCCTGCGTCATGCCACGTACCCCGTGACCCGGTGCCGGACGGCACCCACTGAAGGGGATGGGGAACCAGGCAGGTACACTAACGGGTTCGGGAGGAGTCGTCCATCCCGCGAGCGTCCCGAGGTGCAGCGAGGCGCTCGCTCAGTCATAGCTGGTGTCGACGATGAACAGATCGTAGAGCTTCGTGAGGGTGAGGAGGAAGCGGAGCTCCTCGCTCGGATTGCGGAGCACCACCGGGAGCCGCCGCTCGGCGGCCAGGCGCTGGATCAGCATCAGCGCGCCCAGTCCGGCGGAATCGACTTCGCGGGTGTGCGTGAGGTCGATGACCAGACGGCCGGAGCCATGGGGCATCTCCTCGAGCAGCTGCTCCGCCGCCTGGCGGATCGCGACACGGGTCTCGAGGCCGAGCGTCTCGGGCGCGGCCAGGGCTCGTTCTACGTCCTGCGGGGTCCTCATCCATCCTCCTTCGGCACCGAGCTATCTCACCATCGTCTGGCGAGACCTCTAGTTTTGCGGCCCCGGATCACTCCGGGTGTGCTCTTATCGGGCGGATCGACGCCTCGCCGCAGGTCACGTTGCGGCTGCGCCCTTGAGAAAGGCGAGTCTGGTGCCAACGGCGCCAAGACGATGTCGCATAGTTACTTACAGATGGGCCCCGAGGCCTCAGTGCGACCGGTTGCGTCGCACTCCGCGAGATTCTACTGCAAAACAGGCGGCAGGGTAAGAGTGGGGGGGTGCCAGCAGGCGTCGGGAGCGAGACGAGTCACCCTGAACGGAGTGAAGGGGACATGCCCAAACGTATGGCCCCTCACGGAGCCTGCCCTGAGCGGAGCGACGGGCTCGGGGTGACACAACGTCAGAACTGAATTTGCGCGCCGAGCTCCACCACCCGGTTCGGCGGGAGCCCGAAGAACGCCGTAGCGGATCGCGCGTTCCGGGTCATGAGAATGAAGAGCTTCTTCCGCCAGAGCGACATGCGCCCGAGTCCGGCGCCGTCTGCGCTCGCGACGGTCTTGGGGGGGCCGTGCGTCGCGATCAGCGTCTCGCGGCCCAGATAGAACGTCGTTTCCATCACCTTCACGGCGACCGGCTTGCCGTTGCCGGTGCGGCGACCCAGCGCGGCGAGCACCGCCGGCACGTCGGGCGTTTCCATGAAGCCGTAGTGGGCAATGACCTGGTAGAACCCTTCGCCCAGCTCCTGGCAGGCCACCCGGTCCTCGTCGTCCACTTGCGGGATCTCCTCCGTCACGACCGACAGAAGCATCACCTTCTCGTGCAGCACCTTGTTGTGCTTGAGGTGGTGCAGCAGCACAGGCGGGGCGCCGGTCGGGTCGGAGGTGAGGAAGACCGCGGTGCCAGCGACCCGGTGCGGTTTCCGCCGGCTCACGTCCGCCAGGAACAGGTCCATTGGGAGCGTGTTTTCCCGGACGATGGCGGCCAGCCGCCCCCGCCCGCGGTTCCAGGTGCTCATCAGGGTGTAGATCCCGACGGCCACGACCAGCGGGAACCAGCCCCCCTCGCGGATCTTCACCAGGTTTGCCGCGAAGAACGCCAGGTCCACGCCGAGGAACAGGCTCGTCAGCGCCCACGCGCGCGGCGCCGGCCACTTCCATCGGTCGCGCGCGACCGTATGGAACAGCAGCGTCGTGATGATCATCGTGCCGGTCACCGCGATTCCATAGGCGGCGGCCAGGTTGGTCGTGCTGCGGAAGCCGATGACCAGCGCCATGCAACCGACCCACAGCGCCTGGTTGACCTCGGGGATGTAGATCTGGCCGATCTCGGTCTTGGAGGTGTGGACGATCGTGACCCGCGGGCTGTAGCCGAGCTGCACGGCCTGCCGGGTGAGCGAGAACGCCCCCGAGATCAGCGCCTGCGACGCGACGATCGCGGCGGCGGTCGCCACCACGACCATCGGGTACAACCCCCAGCTCGGCACCAGCGAGAAGAACGGATTGACCGCCGCCTCGGGCCGCTCGAGCAGCAGCGCGGCCTGGCCGAAGTAGTTGAGCAGCAGGCACGGCAGCACCACCGCGAACCAGGTGACCCGGATTGGGCGAGGCCCGAAGTGGCCCATGTCGGCGTAGAGCGCCTCGGCACCGGTGAGCACCAGCACGACGGAGCCGAGGATCAGGAATCCCTGCAGCCCGTCGCGCACGAAGAGGTCGATGGCATGCAGCGGATTGAGCGCCACGAGCACCGAGGGGTGCAGCAGGATCCCGCGCACGCCCAGCAGGGCGATGCTGACGAACCAGACGGCCATGACCGGCCCGAACACCCGGCCGATCCCCGCGGTGCCGTGGCGCTGGACCAGAAACAGCACGCTCAGGATCGCCACGGCGATCGGCCAGACGAACCGGTGCAGGGCCGGCGTGGCAACCTTGAGGCCCTCGACGGCACCGAGCACCGAGATGGCGGGCGTGATGACGCCGTCACCGTAGAGCAGCGCCGCACCGAACAGTCCGAGACTGATGAGCACCGCCCGTGCGCCGCGGACCCGGGTCAGCGGGCGGACCAGGGCCAGCAGCGCCATGATGCCGCCCTCGCCCCGGTTGTCGGCGCGCAGCACGAAGCTTATGTACTTGAGCGACACGACGAAGTTGATGGACCAGAAGACCAGCGACATCACGCCGATCACGTTTTCCCGCGTGGGCGGAATGTTGTGCAGCCCGCCGAAGCACTCCTTGAGCGCATACAGCGGGCTGGTGCCGATGTCGCCGTAGACCACGCCCAGCGCGGTGAACGCCAGCGCCGCGAGCGCACGCCCCCTGGGAGGCGCCTTGGTCGTGACAGTGGACACTCAGGCGGCTCCGCCGGTCGAGTCCGCCGGCGCCCGCCGGAGCCGCCGCAGCTCGAGGATGGCCAGCGCCAGGAGCGCGACGATGATCGTCGCGGAGCCGACACACCACCGGCAGATCGCCCGGATGACGAACAGCTCGAGGTAGGTGAGGTAGACCGTGAACAGCACTCCCCCGGCCGCCAGCGCCGCCAGGAGGGCGGTCGGCCACCGGCGCCCCGCGAGTGCAGGCTGGAGCGCAAGCAGCGCCACCGCGAACAGGAGCCCATAGCCAAGGACCCCGATCAGCGCCACCTCGACCCCCGCGAAGCGGCTCCACTCGCTGGTCTGCACCGTATCACAGGCGCCGTTGCCGCAGGCGAGCGTGCCGATCCGGCCGATCTTGTAGAGATAGAGATAGGCGGACAGGAAGAGCCCGAGCAGGCTCATCAGCGCCGCGCCCATGCGGTAGATCATGGGGTGCTGGCAGGGCGCGGCGCGAGCGAATCGACCAGCCGGGTGATGGCGTCGGAATCGAAGCGGCCCTGGTACAGTCGGCCGCCGACGAGCAGCGTGGGGGTGGAGCTGACGCCCACCCGGACCCCCTCGTCGTAGCTCGCCTGGATACGTCCCGCGTAGGTGCCGGCGGACATGCAGGCGTCGTACTTCGCCAGGTCGAGCCCGACCTCCTTGCCATAGCGCCGGAAAATACCGGCTCCGTCCCTCGACGCGGCCCACTCGGACTGGCCCTCGTAGATGCGCTCGTGCTGGGGCCAGTACTTCCCTTGCTGGTCGGCACAGGCGGCCGAGTGGGCCGCCACTCGGGCGTACTGGTGCTGCTGCAGCGGGAAGTCCCGGTAGCGCCAGCGGAGGCGACCCGTCTTGATCAGGCGCTCATCGAGCGTCGGCATCTGGAGCGTCGCGAACGTCTGGCAGAACGGGCACTGGTAGTCCGCGTACTCGGTGATCTCAACCGGCGCGCTGTCCGCCCCCTTCAGGTAGCCGCGGAACCCCGCCGTGTCGGACGGCTGGATGGTCACGTTCGCCGGGATGCTCACCGTGGCCGGCCGGGAGAGCTGATAGCCGAGGAGGCCGATGCCGACGACGGCCACGGCCCCCAGGATGGTGTAGAAGCGCTTCATTCCGACGGGCGATGCCGCCATGGTTCGTCGTCCTCCGGGTCGTCCGGGTGAAACGTATCCTGCCGCTCTGCTTCGTCCACGATCCGCCGGCTGTCGGCGATCTCGGGGGTGTCGTAGGTACAGCGGACCTCGTAGTGGAACATCTCGCTGCGGGCGTCGCCCATCAGGCGGAGCAACTCGGGCACGCCCCGGAGGAGCTGCCCCCCCCGGTCCAGCACCCGGATGCGCTCAGCCAAGGCGCGCAGCATCTCCGCCAGCCGGTCGGCCCGCGCGTCGTCGTAGACTTGGTCGTGCTCGTGCTCTGCCATGGCCACCTCGGGGGCCGGCGGCGCCCCCCGACAAGTTCATGTCAATGACGCCGATAAACATAATCACCAGGCTACCGGGCCGGAAAAACCCGAAAGTTTGCACCAAAAGGTGCAACCGGATATATTCCCGCGCGGTAAAGGCCACGAGCGCAAGCGGTTTCGACGCCCCATTTAAGGAAGGTGCATGAACAAGAACAAGACCCAGCGTGACCCCCAGGCGGTGTCCTTCGACCAGGCCCGTGACGAGTTGTTCAGTCACATTCTCCGGTGCGGCGTCATCGACGCGCTGCCGGAGCACCAGAAGGACTGGTTCGACGACACGATGCTCTACCTGGCCGATCGGTACGAGAACCTGAGCGAGGCGCAGCTGAGCCAGCTGCGCGTGCTGGGCGAGCGCTTCAGCAAGCCGGTCCAACGAAAGGCGGAGACCGTCGAGACCGGCGCGGCGTAAGCCGGCTGGTGAAGTAATGTCATCGCCCCGGCGCAAGTTGATGCGCCGGGGCATTTGCTTGTGAGTCAGGGTGACTCCCACCATCGCCGCCACCGGTACCCCGCCGCCAACCGCGCCCCGCCCCCGACTCCCGCTTCCACGAACCACCCTGAGCGTGACCCCGGCCTCGCCTCCAGGCCGAACGCCAGCACCAGATACCCCTGGTCAACTGGCCCGCCCACGACCGCCACACCACCCGCGCCGTAGAGGCCCACGCCCCGCCGAAGCGTCGGGTTGAGAAGGAAGTGCGCCAGCAGCTCGCCGCGCCATGCGGTCTCCCCGCCGCTGCGGCCGGCCGTGGCCGCGGCGGACACCCGGCTGCGGAGCGAGGTGCGCAGTGCACCGTACACCCCGCCCACCACAAGCGCCGGATCCGACGCCGTGGCCACTCCCATCACGCCAAGCTCCCCAGCCTGCTGCGCCGCCACGGGCCGCGTCTCGGCGAGCAGCGCCGCGATCAGCAGCGTCGCCGCCGGGCTAGCCCAGCGTGAGCCCATGGGTGACCCGGATATCGGGCGCGAGCGAGTGCACCACGGAGCAGTACTTCGAGATCGAGAGATCGATCGCACGGCGCGCTTTGGTCTCGTCCAGCGCCTCGCCGCGCAGATGGTACTGCAGGTGGATCGCCGTATAGCGCCGCGGCTCTTCTTCCCGCCGGACGCCAGACGCCTCGATCCGGCACTCGCGCAACACCACCCGCATCTTCTCGAGGATCACCACGACGTCCGCGCCGGTGCATGCGGCCGCCGCGAGGAGCAGCGTCAGCATCGGACCGGGAGCGGCCGCGTTCTCGCCGTCGATGGTCGTCACGGGACCGCCCGGTTCGCCGCCCCGGAAGACCAGCCGGTGCTGCCAGGCGAGCGTCACCCGCTTGGTCTCGACCGTCACCGCTCGTCCCTGCCCCCCACCTGCCGCTCGGCCGTCGGGGCCACACGGTAGTAGTCCCAGATCGCGTACAGCGCGATCGCGGTGGTCGCCCATGCCAGCGGCCGCAGATGCGGCGAGTCGGCCAGGAACGCCACCAGCGTCAGCACCTGCGCCACGGTCACCGCTTTGCCCCCCGCACGGGCCGGAATCGCCCGCGGCCGGCGCGAGACCAGGGTGGCGACGAAGGCGATCGTCGCCACCAGGTCGCGGAGCAGCACCCCGAGGATCTCGTACCATTCGAGGCGGCCGCTGAACGCCACCACGCCGAACGCGGAGGCCATGAACAGCTTGTCGGCCACCGGGTCGATCACCGCGCCGAGCGACGAGCTGCCGAACCGCCGGGCGAGTTGCCCGTCGAGCAGATCGGTCGCCGCGGCCGCGGCGAGCAGCACCAACCGCCAGTTGTTGGACACGAACGGAAACGCGGCCGCGAGCGGGATCCGCACTGCGCTCAGCAGGTCGGCGGTCGTCCACCCGGCGCGACCTTGCTCCCCCTCCCGGCGCGGACTAGGTTCGGGTGACATGGCGTTCAAGATACTCTCATGATGCTGGACACCGCGGTCATCCCCTGCGGCGGTCGCGGCACCAGGCTGCATCCGATCACCCGCTGGCTTCCGAAGGAGATCCTGCCGGTGGGTCTCCGCCCCATCCTCTACTGGACGCTGGACGAAGCCGCCGATGCCGGTCTCCTCCGCGCCATCATCATCACCAACCCGCACAAGCCACAGCTCGAGGCCGCCGCGCGCAACTACGAGGGGCCGCTCGAGCTCGAGTTCGTTCCGCAGGACCACCCCCGCGGCGTCGGCGATGCTCTCCTGCGCGCGCGCGACCACTTGGCCGGCTCGCCGTTCCTTGCGCTCCTGCCCGACAATCTCTTCAGGGGCCCCAACCCCACCACCGCCGTGCTCTCGACTTTCCGGGCAACGGCACTCGCCACCGTGCTCCTCGCCGAGATCGTGCCGGAGGCGGCGGGCGCAAGAGGCGCCACGGGACGCGCCCGGATCCGCAGCGAGGCGGACGGATCGCTGCGGGTGACCGAGGTGGCCGACAAGGGCCGCGGGCGGTTCGAGGCGACGGCAGAGGCCACGGTGGTGACGCCGATCGGGCGCATGGCATTCCCGGGCGGCGTCCTGGCGGAGTTCGAGGAGATCGGGCGCGGCCTGCCGCCGGGCGTGGAGCTGGGCGACGTGCCCATGCTCCAGCGGCTCGCCCGGCGGAACGCGCTGGCCGGCGTCGTCAACCGGGCGGCGTTCTATGATGTAGGGACGCCGGAAGGCTATCGCGACGCGGTGGCCGCCTTCCCGCCACATACCTGACCGCAGGTACATCGGGGTGGACGCCGCTTTCAACTACCTCCTGCAGGAGCTCACCGCGATCAGCGGCGCGCGCCTCGCCGACGCCGGCGGCCTCTCGGCGATCGTCGTAGCGGCCGCGGGGGCCGTGGGCATGCCGGCCCTCGGGCCGCCGGTGGTGCGCTCGGCGCCGGACGGCGTCGCTGTCGCCCTGCTGTGCCGCGACGGGCACATCGTGCTGCACGCCGTGCCGGACGAGGGACTCTGCTTCGTCGCCGTGGTGGCGCGCGCCCCGGCCGACGTGGGCCGGGGGCTCGAGGTGATCGCGCGGGGGCTGGC
>DAIPLK010000008.1:19020-37266 GCA_036769285.1 Gemmatimonadales bacterium
CGCGCGCCCCGGCCGACGTGGGCCGGGGGCTCGAGGTGATCGCGCGGGGGCTGGCTAGGGACGCGAGCCGCCGCGGATGGGGGCCGGAGCCATCCTGAGCCCCTCGCTGCGCTCAGGGCAGGCTCCGCGAGGGGGGGCATGACCCGAGCGACGGCCCCTTCACTGCGTTCAGGGTGACTCGGTCCGATGCGTCAGGATTGCAGCGCCGCCACCGGCGGCCGGCCCGCGCCGGTGCCCCGGACCACTCCCTCCACTCGCTGGGACGGATTCAGGGAGGCAGCGGCAACGCGCAGCACGTCCTCCGCGGTGACCCCCCGGTACGCCGCGCCGGGATCCTCCAGCTCCGCGAGCCCCGACCCCGCCACCCACGCCTCCAGGATCTCGGCCGCTACGGCACTGCCGCTCTGCCGGCTCACCTCCGCCTGTCCGGCGAGGTAGTTCACCGCCTGCCGCAGCTCGGTCATGCTCACCGCCTCGCGAGTGAACCGCTCGAGTTCGCGCAGCATCGCCTCCCGCGCTTCCGCTTCCCGCTCCGGCGAGGTCGCGATGTAGGTCACCAGCGCCCCCGCGCGCGCCTTGAGCCACGCTGAGGCCACCACCGTATAGGCCAGCGAGCGGCGGTCGCGCAGTGCCTCGAAGAGCCGCCCGCCGAGCCCGCTCGCGACCGCAGCCCACACCTGCATGGCGGCACGGTCCGGGTGTCGCCGCGCGACTCCCGGGAAGACCATCGCCACCGCGGCCTGCGCCTTCTCCCGAGAGACCACGCGGATGGGCGGTTCGCCGCCCTGGCCTGCCACCCAGTCGAGCGCCGGGAGCGGGCCGGGAGCGGAGCGCGGGGCGGCCCGGCCGAACGCCCCGGCCAGATGCGCCGACGCCTCCTCGGGCGCCACGTCGCCCACGGCGATCACCACGGGGCGCTCGCCAGTGAGCCCCCGCGCATGCCACGCCCGCGCATCCGCCGCCGTGATCGCCGGGAGCGTGTGCGGCAGCCCCGCGACCGGGAGCCCGTACCCCTCCTCGCCGAACGCGGCGGCGAAGGCCAGCTGGAACGGATAGCGGAACATGTCGTCCGCCAGCTGCTGTGCCTCCGCCACCATGAGCCCGCGCTCGCGATCCACGTCACCCTCCTCCAGTCGCGGCGAGGCGTACACGAGATGGAGCAGCGAGGCCGCTTCGGCGAGATGCTCCGCGAGCACCGTGGTTCCGAAACCGAGCCAGTCGGTGGCGGCGACCGGACCCAGCGTTCCGCCGAGCCGCTCGAACGCGAAGGCGAGCGCCCCGGCGTCGAGCTCTCCCGCCCCGCGGACGGCGCTCCGGACGGTGAGCGCGCCGAGGCCGGCCTGCGCCGGGGGGTCGAGCTCCACCCGCGGGACGTATACCCCGAGGTGCACGAGCGGCACGCCGGGCTTCCGCCGCACCAGGAGATCGACACCCGGAAGGCTGGTGTGCATCACGTCGGCCTCCCGCCGCGCCAAGATCCGGCTGCTGGACGGCACCGCCGGGCCCGGTGCGGCAGCGACCGGGGCGGCGGTGGGGGCGGGCGCCCGCAGCTCGCTCACCGCGAAGGCCCGGCCCAGCGCGTCGGCGGTGAGCTCGTCACCCTCATCCGCGGGAAGGTAGAGCACTGCCGAGACGGCGTCGGGCTGGAGATAGCGCGCCGCGGCGGCGCGCACCTCGTCCGAGCCCACCGTGGCCAGCGCCTCGAACTCCCGATCGAGAAACGCGTAGCCGTCCAACGCCTCGGCGGCGGCGAGGGCGGAGGCCCGGCCTTCCATCGGCTCGAGCCGGCGGGCCCACCGCGCGCGGAGCAGCGTGCGCGCGCGCTCGAGATCCTCCGGCGGCGGACCGAGCAACGCGAGCCGGGCCACTGCGGCGGCGATCGCATCCACGGCCGCCGGCACCCGCGCCGGCGCGAGCTCCGCCGCGACGCCGAACAGGCCCAGCTCCGTGGGCGCGTAGTAGTGCGACGTCACCCAGGTCACCAGCCCAGGCTCGCGCAGCGTGCGGTAGAGCCAGCTGCCGCGGCCCGCACCAAGCACCGCCGCAGCCAGGTCGAGCGCCGGCGCATCCGCTTCGAGCGGCGGCGCGGCCCGCCAGCCGAGGGTCAGTTCAGCCTGGGTCACGTCACCGCGGAGCGTACGGGCGCGGACCTCGCGGCGCGGCGGCTCTTCTGGCGACTGGTCCACGGCACCCCGCGCGGCCGACCAGCCGCCGTAGGCGTCGCGAGCGAGCGCGAGCGCGCGCTCGGGGTCCACCGCCCCCACGATGGCCACGATCGTGCGCTCCGGCACATAGCGCGACGCGTAGTAGCCGTGCACGTCGGCGCGGGTGAAGCCCGCGAGCTGCGCCTCGTGGCCAATGCGCCACCGGCGGATGCGGTGGCGGTCGAACATCACCTCGTGCAGCGTCTCGTACGCCACCGCCGAGGGCGAGTCCAGCTTGCGCTTGGCTTCCTGGATGATGACCTGGAGCTCGCGGGCCAGTTCGCCGGGATCGATGACCGAGCGACGGAGCGCGTCGGCCTGGATGTCGAGCGCCTCGGCGAGGCCCGAGGCGGGCAGGACGGTGAAGTAGGAGGTGTGATCGTAGGTGGTGCTGGCGTTGAGATAGCCGCCCGCGCTCTTGGTCTCCCGGGCGATCGCGCCGACGCCTCGGCGCTCGGTGCCCTTGAAGAACATGTGCTCGAGCACGTGCGAGATGCCGGTCCAGCGGTCGGGCTCGTCGAAGAACCCCGCCTTCACGTGGGTGACGACTGCCACTACGGGAGCCGACCGGTCCTCCTGAACCAGCAGGGTGAGCCCGTTCGGCAGCACTTCGCGGCGGACGCCGTCGGTCCAGCGCGTCGGTGAAACGGCCAAACCGCGCGCCGCCATGGCCGCTATTGAACGATCCGCAGCACGCCCGCCTCGGCGCTGCCGCGAATGAAGGCCTCCGCATCCGTGGTGGGGATGACGACGCCGGTTTCGGCCTGCCCCCGCCGCGCGAGGCTGGCCATGAAATCGCTCAGCGAGCCCGCGGCCCAGTCGTGGTCGGACGCCTTCATCTGGAGCAGGATCTCGTCCCAGCTCCCCCGGATCGGCTGCCCCGCGAGGGTCACGACCAGGTGCGACTCCCCCTGCCCCGGCTTCTTCTGCATGGCGTGCAGCTCGCTCAGCAGCGTGCCGAACAGCTCGAGCTGATGCGGATCGCGCACGCCACCGTCCGCCTGCTGCGCCTCTACCTCGGCGAGGAGCATGTCGATCGGGTCGGGCACGCCGGCCACCTCCCCCAGCCGCGTGAGCCACGGCGCCAGCTCGGGGTCCTCGTCGGGGAGCCGGTAGACGGTCTTCTTGAGCTCGATGTGCCGCCAGATCCCGAGCTCGTCGAAGTGGTCGTCCGGCTGGGTCCGCTCGAGGTGGTGCAGCGCGGCCTCCGTCTCCCCGCGGTCGTACAGCAGGTTGGCGAGGTAGATACGCGCCTCGCTGTAGGACGCGTCGAGCTCCAGCGCGCGCCGGAGCCAGTACAGCGAGCCCGCGTCGTTGCCCAGCCGGTGGGAGGCGTAGCCCAGGCAAGCCGCCGCGTCCGGCGAGTCGGGGTGCGCCGACACCGCCAGGTCGAAGAACCGGTGCGCCGGGGCGACGTGCCCTTCGCGGAACAGTGCGCGGCCCACCTGCAGCATCAGCTCGTGGTCGTCCTGGAAGCCGAGCTGGAGAATGCGTTCGAACCCGCGCATTGCACCGGCCCGGTCGCCCAGCTTGAGCAGGGCCTCGCCGAGGCCAGCGAGCCCGTCTTCGTGATCGGGATCCCGCGCCAGGGCCAGCTCGAAGCTCCGCCGCGCCCAGGCATACTCCTCCCGGGCCAGGTGCGCGTAGGCCATCCCGATGTGCAGCTCGACGGCATGTGGGTAGAGAGTGGTGCCTTCCTTGAGGATCAGCAGAGCTTCATCGTACCGACCTTCGTTGTAGAGTTGATGGGCTTGTTCGTCGAAGTCGTCGGAGCTGAGGAATGCATCCGACATCGGCCGTCCTCCGGCGGGTAGGTTGCTGCAAACTAGGAACTTCCGGGGACGGGAGCAAGGGAAGCCGCACTCGCGGGCTATTGACAGGACGGACTTCGTTCATATCTTACTGACCAGTCAGTTATTAAACCGAGCCAGCGAGAGTCTGTGCCCAACGCCAGCCGAGTCCAGTCCCGCCCCCGCCGCTGGCAGCGCCGGCCCGCGGCCCGCCCGGAAGAGATCCTCGACGCCGCTCTCGCCGTCTTCGGCGAGTCCGGCTTCGCCCGTGCCAAGATCGACGACGTCGCCAAGCTCGCCGGCGTCAGCAAGGGCACCGTCTACCTCTACTTCGAGTCGAAGGAAGCGCTCTTCCGCGAGATGGTCCGCGCCAAGATCGTCGCCTCGCTCGCCGAGGCGGAGACCCAGGTGCGGACCCACGAGGGCTCGGCCCGCGAGCTCCTGACCGACCTGGTACGACGCATGTACGCCCGCATCCGTTGCGATCAGATGATGCGGATCTCGCGCATCGTCCAGGGCGAGCTCGGCCACTTCCCCGAGCTGGCGCGGTTCTACTTCGAGGAAGTCATCCTCCGCGCCCGGCGCCTCATCGCGCAGGTGCTGGAGCGCGGCGTGGCGGGCGGCGAGTTCCGGCCGAGCCCGAACGGATTCGCGGCGCGGGGGCTGTGCTCCTTGGTGGTCCACACCGCGCAGGTGCAGCACTTCTTCCACCCCTACGACCCCGAGGCGCTCACCGATGAGCAGGCCGTCGAGGGCCTCGTCGACATGTACCTCCACGGGGTGGTGGTGCGCCCCGCGGACCCGACCTGAGGCTCGCCCCGTGCACCGCTGGTTGCTCGCGCTGCCGCTGCTCGCCGCCGCCCCCGCCGGGGCCACTGTGCAACAGTCGGCCGTCCCGCCGGGTCCCCTCACGCTGCTCGACGCGATTACCCTCGGTCGGAGCCAGGGGGTCAACGCCGCCATCGCGCGGCTCAACCTGCGGACCGCGGAGGCCCGCGTCGGGCAGCGCCGCGCCGACCTGTTACCAACGATTAGCGGCAACGCGGCCATCATCCATCAGACGGTGAACCTCGAGGAGTTCGGAATCCCCAATGCCGCTGGGGTCACCGACCCGTTCGACGTCTACCGGCTCCAGCTGCGCGCATCGCAGACGATCTTCGACGCCTCGGTCATCGCCCGGCTCCGGGCCGCGCGCGACACGGCGGTGGCCGCCGGCCTCGACGCCCGGGCGGCCGGCGAGCTCGCCGGAGCCACCGCGGGACTCGCGTACCTTCGCGCCCTCAGCGCCCAGGCCACCGTCCGTGCCCGCGAGGCGGACAGCACCATCGCGTCGCAGCTGCTGGACCAGGCGCGGCAGCTCGTGGCGGCGGGGGTGAGCCCGGCCATCGACGCCACGCGGAGCGAGGTGAGCTTCGCCGCCGTGCGCACGCAGCTCGAGGTCGCGCGCAACGGCGCCGACCGAGCCAGACTCGACTTGATCCGCGCGCTCGACCTTCCCTCGGGTAGCCGGGTCGAGCTGGCGGACTCGCTGGGACCGGCCGCACTCGACCTGCCGCTCGATCCGGACTCGGCGGCGGGGTTTGCCCGCGAGCACCGCGCGGAGCTTGCCGCGGAGCGCGCCCGCACCCGGGCCGCCCGCCGGTCGCTCGGCGCCGTCCGGGCGGAGTACCTGCCGAGCCTCGGGGTGGGCGGCACGTATCAGCAGTCCGGGCGGGAGACCGGCACCCTGGCGGGCAGCTACAGCGTGCAGCTCCAGCTGACGGTGCCGATCCTGGATGGGTTCCGCCGGCAGAACCGGGTCAAGGAGCAGACCCAGCGCCTCGACATCCAGGAAATTCGCGAGCGCGACCTGGTCAACCAGATCGAGACCGAGGCGCGACAATCGGTGCTCGACCTCGCTTCGGCGCAGCAGCAGGTCGCGATCGCCGGCGACCGGCTCAGCCTCGCCGAGCAGGAGTTGGCCCAGGCGCTGGAGCGCTTCCAGGCCGGCGTGGCGGGCAGCGTGGAGACGACCAACGCCCAAGGATCGGTCATTGCGGCGCGCGACGCGCTGATCCAGGCGCGAGTCAACTTCGGAACCGCCCGGGTCGGCGCCTACCGCGCCCTCGGCGTGATCGATCAACTGCACTAAACCGCGCCTGGGCGCGACGAGACGGACCATGACGACGGACGTTGCGATGGACCTGCCGGCGACGGCCGAGCCGGTGACACGGAGCTGGACCCGCCGCCTGCCGCTGATCCTGGGCCTGCTGCTGGTGCTCACCCTCGCCACTTGGGGCGTGCGCCGCTACTTCTACGCCCGCCACCACGTGAGCACCGACAACGCCCAGGTGGACGGCCACATCACCGTGATCGCACCCCGCATTGCCGGCTTCATCGAGCGCGTGCCGGTCGAGGAAAACCAGCGCGTGAAGGCGGGCGACACCCTCGTGATGCTCGACCAGCGCGATCTCGTGGTGCGGCTTGCGCAGGCCGAGGCGGAGCTCCGGAACGCACAGGCGGCGGTGGGCTCGCGCCAGAGCGCGGGCCAGGCCACGGCCCAGCTCCAGGCCACCCGAGCGGAGGCGGCCTCGGCGCAGGCGACGATCGCCGCCGCCGAGGCCGGCTACCGTCAGGCCAACGCCGACTATGAGCGCTATCGGCAGCTCGCCGCCTCCAGGATCATTCCGGCCCAGCAGCTCGACGCGGCGCAGGCGTCGCGCGATGCCGCGGCAGCCAACCTCGAGGCGGCACGCCGGCGGGCCGCGGCCGCGACCAGCCAGGTGTCCGCCTCCGGCGCTGCGGTCCGCGGCGCCGACGCCCGGCTCGCGGCCGCCGAGTCGGCAGTCGAGCAGGTCCGCCTCCAGCTCGGCTACGCCACGCTGCTCGCACCGAACGACGGCGTCGTGGCCAAGCGCAGCGCCGAGCCGGGCGCGCTGGTGCAGATCGGACAGAGCCTGATGTCGCTGGTGCCCGAGAAGGACCTCTGGGTGACGGCGAATCTGAAAGAGACCCAGCTGGTGAAGGTGGCCGTGGGCGATCGGGTGGAATTCAGCGTGGATGCCTACCCGGGCCGGAAGTTTCAGGGCAGGGTCGAGAGCCTGAGTCCCGCGACCGGCGCCCGCTTCGCCCTGCTGCCGCCCGACAACGCGACGGGCAACTTCACCAAGGTCGTCCAGCGGGTCCCGGTCAGGATCGCGGTGAGCGACACGGTGGACCCGGCGCACCCGCTCCGCCCCGGCATGTCGGTGGACGTGACCATCACCACCGACTGACCCGCCGCGACCCGTGGCCACCTTCGCGCTACCCGCGCGTCCTCAACCGCTCACCCGCGAGCAGGTCTACCGCTCGCGGTACCTGATCGCGTTCGCGGTGACGCTGGCCAGCGTGCTCGAGCTGGTGGATACCAGCATCGTCAACGTCGCGATCCCGCACATGATGGGGAACCTGGGCGCCACCCTCGAGGAGGTCGCCTGGGTCAGTACCGGCTACCTCGTGGCCAACGTCATCGTGCTGCCGATCACGAGTTGGCTCTCCGGCCGGTTCGGACGGCGGAATTACTACACCGGCTCCATCATCCTCTTCACGCTCGCCTCCTTCTTCTGCGGCGCCGCGCGCTCGCTGGAGGGCCTGGTCATCTGGCGCGTGGTCCAGGGCATCGGCGGCGGCGCGCTGATCAGCACGGCGCAAGCCATCCTGTTCGACGTCTTCCCGCTGCGCGAGCGGGCCACGGCGATGGCGATCTTCGGCATGGGCGTCATGGTGGGTCCCACGCTCGGGCCCACGCTCGGCGGGTGGATCACCGACAACTACTCCTGGCCCTGGATCTTCTACATCAACGTCCCGCTCGGCATCCTGGCGGCGATGGCGACCTGGCGGTCGGTGCCCGAGCCGGAGCACGCCGTGCAGCGCACGGCCATGGACTGGCTGGGGCTGGCGCTGCTCATCGTGGGCATCGGATCGCTCCAGGTACTGCTCGAGCGGGGCGAGAGCAAGGGCTGGTTCGAGTCGCGCGAGATCGTGGTGGAGGCGATCGCGGCCGGTCTCGGCCTCGCGGCGTTCGTCTGGCACGAGCTCCGCACCCGGCACCCGATCGTCGACCTGCGCATTCTGCGGAACCGCCAGCTCGCCGCTGGCGTCGCCTTTGCGTTGGTCCTCGGGTTCGCGCTCTACGCCAGCGTCTTTGCGTTGCCCGTGTTCCTCCAGAACCTGCTGGGCTACACCGCCTGGGACACCGGCAAGGTGATCCTCCCGGGCGCGATCGCGAGCGCGCTCACCATGGCCGCGATGGGCCGCCTCGGCCAGCGCTTGGACGCCCGGCCGCTGATCACGGTCGGCGTGCTGCTGTTCCTGTGGTCGATGTGGCTGCACTACCACTTCACCACTGCCATCGGCATGCACGACTTGTTCTGGCCGATGATCCTCCGCGGCGTGGGACTGGGGTTCATCTTCGTTCCGCTCACGGGCGTGGCGGTCGCCGACCTGCGCCCGGCCCAGCTGGCCCAGGGCACCGGGCTCTTCAACCTGTCCCGCCAGCTCGGCGGCAGCTTCGGCATCGCCGTCACCGCCACGCTGCTCTCGCGTTTCACCGAGCAGAGCCGGGAGGCGCTCCTGCCCCATCTGTCACCGTCCAATCCCGTGATGACGGACTGGCTCGACCAGGCCACCCACCGCCTGCTCGCGCTCGGCGGGACCGTGGCCGAAGCACAGCAGAAGGCGCAGGCCATGCTGGAGGGCGTGCTCGGCCGCCAGGCCTCGATGGTGGCCTTCGAGAAGGTCTTCCTGACGATGGGGATCACTTTCTTCGCCGCGCTGCCGCTGCTGCTGCTGTTCCGCACGGGCAAGGTTCGCGGAGGGACCGCGGCGCACTAGGCCGTGGGGGCGTGCCGAAGGTCCGCTCGGCTTGACAGACACGCGTCCGGGAGCCAAATCCTCAGGCCGGGAGACGCCCGCCTCCCGTCCCGGCAGCGTCCAATCGGCCCGCCCGCCTATCTTTCACTGGTGACCTTCCAGCGCAAGCTCCTCTTCGGATTCTCCCTCATGGTCCTCCCAGCGCTGCTGGTCGGCGCGGAGGCCATCCGCAGCAACGCGCTCGAGCGCCGCGCCCTCACCGCGCTGGGCGAGAGCATGGCCCGCACCCGGACTTACGCCGAGCTCGAGACGGCGATGTTCGACCAGAGCGAGATGGTCTGGCGCTACCTGAGCGGCCTCGACCCGACGGCCCGCCAGGAGTTCCGCCTCACCGGCGAGGTGGTGGGCTACTGGCAGGATCGCTGGCGCGGCGAGCTCCGGCCGGAGGAGGCGCCGCTCGCCGACGGGATCGCCGGCATCCAGCGCCAGATCGTCACCGTGTCGGACAGCGTCTTCCAGCTGGCCGACGCCGGGCACCGCGAGGAGGCCTACCGGCTGGCGCAGCGTGAGCTCAGGGGACGGCTGCAACCCGCGCTCACCCAGATGAACCGCGCGATCTACCGGCGCGCCCGCGAATCGAGCGTCCGGGGTGCCTACAGCCGGTTGGAGGAGATTCTCGCCGACGAGGGGCGCACCCTGCTCGCCATCATCGCGCTCGCCCTCATCGTCGGCCTGCTCGCGAGCTGGCTCATTTCCCGTGGCCTGGCCCGGCCCGTGGGTGAGCTGACCCGGGCGATGGCGGCCGTCGGCGCCGGCGACCTGGATCACCCGATCCGGGTCACCTCGCGCGACGAGCTCGGCGACCTCGCCCGCGCGCTCGAGCGCATGACCCGGCGGCTGCGCGACTCGCGGGCGCAGCTGGTGCAGGCGGAGAAGCTCGCCTCGATCGGCGAGATGTCAGCCGCCGTGGCGCACGGGCTCCGCAACCCCCTGGCCAGCCTGCGCGCCGCAGCCCAGCTGGTCCGCCGGCACCCGGCCTCCCCATCGTCTGCCGAGCACCTCGACGCGATCATCCTGGAGGTGGACCGGCTCGATCGCCGCATCAGCCACCTGCTCAGCTTCAGCCGGCCCGCTCCGTTTCACCCGGTGTCCGAGAGCCTGTCGCGCCTGATCGAGGAGCTGCTGCCGGCGGTCGCCGCCCCGCTCCACGAGCACCGGGTGGAGCTGGAGATGGCGGTCCCAGCGTCGCTCCCGCACGTGCACGTGGACCCGATGCAGCTCGAGCAGGCCATCCTCGAGATCGTGTCCAACGCGCTCGACGCCATGCCGGCCGGCGGGCGGCTCCGGATCGGCGCCTTCACGGCCGACGGCTCGGGACGGCACGACGTCGTGCTCGAGGTGAGCGACACGGGCGGCGGTATCCCCGAGCCGGTGCTGGCCTCGGTCTGCGAGCCGTTCTTCACTACCCGGCCGGAAGGGACCGGCCTGGGCCTCGCGATCGCCAAGCGCTACGTCGAGCAGAACGGCGGGCGGCTCGAGATCGCCAGCCGGCCGGGCGAGGGGACCACGGTGCGGCTCCGGCTGCCCACGGAGCGGGTGGCATGAACGGCTCGACCGTCCTGATCGTCGACGACGAACGCACGCTGGCGCGCGCCATCAAGGCGTTCCTCACCGAGTCGGGCTACGAGACCGAGGTGGCCGGCGACGCCGAGCAGGCGCTCCGCCTGCTCGAGACGATGCGTCCGGACGTCGTTTTCAGCGACATCCGCCTCCCTGGGATGAGCGGGATCGAGCTGCTGCGGCGGATCCGGGAGTACGACGCCGCCATCCCCGTCGTCATCATGACCGCGCACGGGACCATCGAAGGCGCCGTGGAGGCGGTGAAGCTCGGCGCCTTCGACTACCTCAAGAAGCCGGTGGACCTCGAGGAGCTGAAGCTCCTGGCCGACCGCGCCCACGAGAGCTCGCAGGTCAAGCAGGAGCTCTCCTACTACCGGCGCCGGGAGACCGCGCGCGAGACGTCGCTCGCCGGCGTGCTCGGCGAGTCGCCCGCCATCCGTGCGGTGCTCGACCAGGCCCGCCAGATCGCGGCGCTCGACGAGACGCCCCCGGTGCTGATCACCGGGGAGACCGGCACGGGGAAGGGGCTGGTGGCACGCACCATCCATGGCGCGAGCTCGCGGGCCTCGAAGCCATTCATCGAGGTCAACTGCAACGCGCTGCCCGCCACGCTGATGGAGGCCGAGCTGTTCGGCCACGAGCGGGGTGCATTTACCGACGCCAAGGAATCGCGGATGGGTCTCTTCGAGGCCGCGGAGGGCGGTTTCCTCTTCCTCGATGAGGTGGGCGACGTCGAGCTTTCCCTCCAGGGGAAGCTGCTCAAGGCCGTCGAGGAGCGGACCGTACGGCGGGTCGGCGGCATCCGGGACCGGCGGATCGACGTCCATATACTGGCCGCCACCAACCGCGATCTCGAGCGCGAGGCCCAGCGCGAGCAGTTCCGCCGCGATCTCTACTTCCGGCTCGCCGTGATCATCCTCCACCTGCCGCCGCTCAGGGACCGCGGCACCGACGTTCTGGTCCTGGCGCAGCACTTCCTCCAGCGGTTCAACGCCAAGTACGGCAAGCAGGTGCGGCAGCTCGACGCGCGGGCGCGCGAGCTGCTGCTCGACTACCCGTGGCCGGGGAACGTCAGGGAGCTGAGTCACGTGATCGAGCGGGCGGTGCTCTGGAGCCGCGGTCCGACGCTCGACGTCGAGCATCTCTCGCTCGCGACTCCGCAGCAGGCCCCCGAGCCGGTGCGGGCGCCCGCAGCGCCCCCCGCCACCCAGGAGCCGCCGCCGGTCCCGCCGTCCGGCATGGCGCTCGAGCAGTGGGAGCGGACTCTGATCGAGCAGGCCCTCCGCGAGTGCGACGGGAACCAGACCCGGGCCGCCCAGCGGCTCGGCATCAGCCGGGACACGCTCCGCTACCGGCTGAAGAAGTACGGGATCTGAATGCGTGATGAGTCACCCTGAACCCGTTCGCTTCGCTCAGGGTGACGCTGGGTGACCTCACCCAAATGGGTGAGATCACCCAGCGTCACCCTTCCAGCGCCCGGCTGCTCCCGAACTGCTACCGTCGAGTTAATGCGTTGGCATCGTTGTGCTTGTGCCTTATTCCTACCCATCTAGTTGGTTTCGGCACATGTTCTGCTTAAGAGAGGGCGTCGTCGGGTCATCCGTCGACCCGGCTGGGTGGGAACGCCCAACGTCAATCGGGCCCACACGGCCCAGTTCATCAAACCCCTGGAGGAACGAGCCATGAAGTGGACCAAGCCCGAGGCCGAGGTCGTCGCCGTTACGCTGGAAGTCACCGCCTACGTCGCGACGCTCTAACTCGCAGCACTGATCTGAGGGGCTCGCGAAAGCGGGCCCCTCAGTCTTTCCAGGGTGCACGTCGTTCTCCTTGGTACCGCCGCCGGCGGGGGCTTCCCCCAATGGAACTGCTGGTGCCCTCCGTGTCGCGTCGCGCGTTCCGATCCCCGTCGAGCGATTCCGCGCAGTCAATCTTCCGCCGCCATTAGCGCGGACGGGACGCGCTGGTTCCTGCTCAACGCCTCCCCGGACGTGCACGCGCAGCTCGCGCGCCTGTCGCTGCCCGCGCCCGCCGGGGTGCGGCACGCGCCGGTCGAGGGGGTCGTCCTGACCGACGCCGAGCTCGACCACACGCTCGGGATCGTGCTCCTGCGCGAGGCGCGCCACCTGCAGGTGGCGGCCACCGACGCGGTCCGCCGGGTGGTCGAGAACGATTCCCGGATCTTGGCCGTCACCCGGGCCTTTGCCGAGGTGAGCGTGACCGAGTTGGTGCCCGATCGGCCGCTTGGACTCTGCTATCGCGACGGCATGCCGAGCGGGCTCCGGGTCACCTGCTTCCCGGTGCCGGCCGGCCCGCCCCGGTTCGCCAGCGAGGATCGCCCGGGACATACGGTGGGGCTGGTCGTGCAGGACGAGCGCACCGGCGGCTCCTGCGCCTTCGTCCCGGGATGCGGAGGGCTCGACTCGGCCCTGCTCGCCCGCCTGGGAGCGGTCGACCTGATACTTTTCGACGGAACATTCTGGACCGACGATGAATTGATCGTCCTGGGCATCAGCGACCGCACCGCCCGGGAAATGGATCATTTGCCGGTGTCGGGACCCGACGGCAGCCTGGCGCGGCTCGGCGACCTGCCAAGCCGGCACCGGGTCTACACCCACATCAACAACACCAACCCCATGCTGCTCGAGGACGCGCCCGAGCGGGCCCAGGTGGAACGGGCCGGTCTCCGGGTCGGCGTTGACGGCATGCGGTTCACCATTTGATCTTGTGCCATGACAACCACCCTCGCCGCCTCGCAGCTGGCCACGCCGCCGAAGCCTCCGATTCCGGCCCTCGACCGCCCCCTCAAACCCGTGGAGCTGGAGGAGGCGCTTCGCTCGTTTCACGGGTCATACTACGTACAGCATCCGTTCCACCAGCTCATGTACGCCGGCAAGCTCTCCCAGCGGCAGTTCCAGGGCTGGGTGGCCAATCGCCTGGCGTACCAGCGGGTGGTGCCGCGGAAGGATGGGGCCATCCTGTCCAACTGCCCCGACGCCACCGTGCGGCGCGAGTGGATCCAGCGGATCATCGACCACGACGGCACCGAGCCGGGCACCGGCGGCATCGAGCTCTGGATCCGGCTCGGCGTGGCCCTCGGCGTTCCCCGCGAGGAGATGGAGGATGAGCGCCACGTGCTACCCGCTGTGCGACTCATCTGCGAGTCGTACGTGACGTTCTGCAAGAGCAAGCCGTGGCAGGAGGCGTGCGCTTCGTCGCTCACCGAGCTGTTCGCGCCCAAGATCCACCAGCAGCGCATCGAGGCATTCCCGGTGCACTACCCGTGGATCCCGCCGGAGGCGCTGGACTACTTCAAGAGCCGCCTGGTTCAGGCGCCGCGCGACGTGACGCACGGACTGCGGATCGTGCGGGAGTGGGCGACCACGCCCGAGCGGCAGCAGAAAGTGTTCGAGGCCCTCGCGTTCAAGCTGGAGATGCTGTGGGCCATGATCGACACCATCCACAACGCGTACCGCGAGGAGTGAGGGTGGCGATCTCCCTGGACGCCGTGCCGCGGCTCTGGCGGCTGGCTCGGCTCGACTACGATCCGGCCCGCCAGCGGCCGGTGCTGCTGTATCCCGAAGGTGCGGTGCTCCTCAACGACACCGGCCGCGCCATCCTGGAGCTGGTGAACGGCACCCGCACCGTGGCGCAGATCGCCGCGGAACTGAGCGAGCGCTACCAAACCGACGTCACCGCGGATGTGACCGATTACCTGTCGCATCTGGCGAAGAGAGAGCTGATTCAATGACCACCGAGCGTCCCACCACCCTGCTGGCCGAGCTGACGCACCGCTGCCCGCTGCACTGCCCGTACTGCTCCAACCCGCTCGACCTGCTCCGCGCCGAGAGCGAGATCGGAACCGAGGACTGGAAGCGGGTGTTTACCCAGGCGCGCGAGCTGGGCGTGCTGCAGCTCGGCCTGTCGGGCGGCGAGCCGCTCATCCGCAAGGACCTCGAGGAGCTGGCGGCGCACGCCCGGAGTCTCGGCCTCTACACCACGCTCGTCACCTCCGGGCTCGGACTGACCCGGAAGCGGGCGGAGGCATTCCGCGCCGCGGGGCTGGAGCACGTGCAGGTCTCGGTGCAGGACTCGGACACGGCCTCGGCGGAGCGGATCGCGGGGGTGAGCTCGGTCAAGCAGAAGCAGGCGGCCATCGCGCTGGTGAAGGAGCTGGGTTTCGCGTTCTCGATCAACGTCGTGCTCCACCGCGCCAACCTCGACCGGATCGGCGAGATCATCGACCTGGCGGCGAGCCTCGATGCCGACCGGCTCGAGCTCGCCAACACCCAGTACTACGGCTGGGGGCTCAAGAACCGGAGTGCGCTGATGCCGCGCCGGGAGCAGGTGCTCCGGGCCAAGGAGATCGCCGAGGATCGGATGCAGCGCTACAAGGGAAAGATGCAGATCATCTTCGTCCTGCCCGACTACTTCGAGGAGCTGCCCAAGGCCTGCTACGGCGGGTGGGGGCGCTACTACATCGTGGTCTCGCCGGACGGCAAGGCGCTGCCCTGCCACGGCGCGTACGCCATTCCGTCGCTCGAGCTGCCCAGCGTGCGCGAGCACTCGATACACTGGATCTGGCACGAGTCGTCGGCGTTCCAGGCGTTCCGCGGCGACGCGTGGATGAAGGAGCCGTGCCGCAGCTGTCCCCGGAAGACCGTGGACTTCGGCGGCTGCCGCTGCCAGGCGCTGGCGCTCACCGGTGACGCCGCCAACGCCGACCCGGTCTGCACCCTGAGCCCCTTCCGTCACCTGATCGACGAGGCGCTCCACGAGCACGCCGGCGCCGACGAGTACGCCTACCGCGACTATACCGTCGAGCCACAGCGCGCGTGAGCGCGTCCCCGCCGGCGATCGTCACCGAAGGACTCGGACGTGACTACGACGGCGTCCGCGCCCTCGAGGCGCTGAACCTCGAGGTGCCCGTCGGGGCGCTCGTCGGCCTCCTCGGGCCGAACGGCGCCGGCAAGACGACGGCGATGCTGCTGCTCGCCACCCTCCTCGCCCCCACCCGCGGCGGCGCCCGTATCTTCGGCCACGACACCGTCCGCGAACGCGGGGCCGTGCGGCGGCGCCTCGGTCTTGTCTTTCAGGAGACCAGCATTGACGGGCTCCTCACTGTCGAGGAGAACCTCCGTTTCGCCGCGCGACTGGCCGGCCTCGGCGGGCGCGAGGCGCGGGCCGCCGTCGCGGCGGCGATCGACCGCGCCGGCCTCGGTCCGCGCGCCTCCCAGCCCGCGCGGCAGCTCTCCGGAGGGTGGCGGCGGCTGGTGGACATCGCCCGCGCGACCCTGCACCGCCCCGAGCTCCTGATCCTCGACGAGCCTACCGTCGGTCTCGACCCAGAGCACCGTGAGCTGATCTGGACGATCGTCGCGGCCGAGCGCCGCGAGCGCGGCACCACCGTGCTCTTCTCCACCCACTACCTCGCCGAAGCGGAGCCTGCCGACCGGGCCGTCCTGTTGTCGCGCGGGCGGGCGGTGGCCGACGATACGCCGGCCGCGCTCAGGGCCGCAGTCGGCGAGGAGGTGGCGGAGATCGAGGGTCCGGGCGCGGAGCGGCTCGCCCGCGCGCTTCGAGGACTCGGTGCCGCCACGACCGTGCTCCGGACCGAGCGCGGCTTCCGCGTGGGGATCACCGGCGAGCGGGAGCCGGTCGTGGAGCTCGCCGCGGCGGCGGAAGGCATCGAGCGACTGGTGCTCCGGCCCGCGAGCTTGGAGGACGCCTATTTCGCCCGCACGGTGCAGGGGGCGGCGTGAGCGCATGGAGCGCCGTCTACGGCATCGTCGCCCGCGACCTCGCTCGTACTACCCGGCAGACGAGCCGGCTGCTCGGCGGCCTGGCCCGGCCCTTCATGTGGCTGCTGCTGGTGGGAACCGGCTACAACGCCATCGCCCGACTCGAGGGCGGCCTGCCGTATCAGGCATTCGTCTTCCCCGGAATCATCGTGATGGCAGCGCTGTTCGGCGCCATGCTCACCGCCATCGCCACCGTGTACGATCGCGAGTTCGGCATGCTCCGGCTCATGCTGGCCAGCCCGGCCGGAGTGCCGGCGGTGCTGGCCGGCCGGGCGATCGCAGCCACGCTGGTGGGGATGCTCCAGGGCGGTATCGTGCTCGCCTGCGCGCCGTTTCTCCTGCCGGTCACCATGCGGAGCTTCGGGCCGGCGCTCGGCGCGCTCGCGCTCGCGGCCGCGGTCAGCGCGATGCTCGGCCTGCTCGTGGCCGCCCGGCTCCGCTCGGTCGAGAATTTCGCCGGCATCATCAACGTGGTGCTGTTTCCGCTGCTGTTCGTGAGCGGCGCGCTGTACCCTACCGCCGGCATGCCCGCGGCCCTCCGGTTCCTGGCCCGCGTCAACCCGGTCACCTACCAGGTCGACCTGATGCGGCACGCGTTGGGTCAGCCGGCCGAGTTCTCCGCCGGACAGGACGTGGCCGTGCTCGTGGGAGCGACGCTGGTGGCGTTCGCGCTGACCGCGCTGCTGTTCGATCCGGAGCAGCGGTTCGTGGGAAGGGCGGGCGCGGTGGGGCGCGGTCGTGGCCCCGCTCTCGATCCCGAGTCACCCTGAACCCTTCGATATCTCAGGGTGACTCGGGGGCGACCTCCGGCTCGGACGCCCCTTCGCACTCCCCCTCCATACGCACGAGACTCATCTCCTGCTCGAGCCGCGAGCGTAGCGGCTCCCGGAGCGGCCCACCCGCCGGAACCGTGGTCTCCACCACAATGCGACGGACACGGCTCAGGAGGCCTCTCCCATCGTCCCACGCCACCTCCCCGTCCTCGACCGTTATCTGGCGCGCGGGGACCCGGGTGGTGTCGCCCCGGAGCGTGGCCTGATCGGTCTCGGCGCGCGCGTGAAGCGCGAGGCGGCGAACCACCCGACCGCCCGCGAGGCTGTCGCGCAGCCGGCGAATCTCGAGCCCGGTCGAGTCACTCCAGCGCCGCCCCGCTGCGAGCGGGACCGGCGGAAGCGGCGGCAGCAGGTCGTCCATCGCGCCGCTCAGCTCGGCCACCTCCGCCACCTCGTCGGGGATGAACGGTCGCGCCTCGGCCGCGTAGCGTCCGGCCGGAGTCAGCGTCCCACGATAGCGCCCGCCGAGCAATCCATCAGTGTCCGGCACCAGCGTTCCTTCCGGGCTTTGCCGCGACAGGGCCAGCGAGTCGTACCACGCCTCCACCGCGAGCCCGGCGGTCGCCCTGCGCGCACGCAGGCGCCAGATGCCGTCGCGGGTGAGCGTCTCGCGCCGCTGCCGCGTTCCGGTCTGGGCATACAGCCGGGCCCGCGAGTGCTCCCGGAAGCCCGAGCAGTCGAGCTGTTCGGCGGTGTAGTGGAATTCGGCGGGTTGATGCAGCGGTGCCTGGGCGACCGCCCTGCCGGCAGCGGCCAGGCCGGCAGCGGCCAGGCCGGCACAGACGCGCAAAGTCGCCCTGAGCCCGTTCGCTGCGCTCAGGGTGAGCTCCGCGGAGGAAGCAGAACGCCGCCTGACCGCCATCGGCTCGCTCAGCGCGACCCGCTCACGCCTCCGCCATGAACGGATAGCGGTAGTCCCTGGGTGGTGCGAGCGTCTCCTTGATGCTCCGGGGCGAGACCCACCGCAGCAGGTTGAGGATGGAGCCCGCCTTGTCGTTGGTTCCGCTCGCCCGAGCGCCGCCGAACGGCTGCTGTCCGACGACCGCGCCCGTGGGCTTGTCGTTTACGTAGTAGTTCCCCGCCGCCTGGCGGAGCGCGCGGTCGGCTTCCACCAGGGCGGCCCGGTCGCGCGAGAAGACGGCGCCCGTGAGCGCGTAGGGGCCCGTCCCGT
>DAIPLK010000085.1:0-5151 GCA_036769285.1 Gemmatimonadales bacterium
TCGGCGACCTGTTCATCACGCTCACCGGCAACCTGCACGTCGTCCGGCCCGAGCACTTCGCGAGGATGAAGGACGGTGCCATCGTGGCCAACTCCGGCCATTTCAACGTGGAGCTCGACCTCGACGGACTCGCCGGGATCAGCAGCGAGCGCCGCGAGGTCCGCCATATGGTCGAGGAGTACCTGGTCAAGGGCAAGCGGATCATGGTGCTTGGCGAGGGCCGCCTCATCAACCTCGCTGCCGCCGAGGGCCACCCGGCGAGCGTGATGGACATGTCGTTCGCCAATCAAGCGCTCGCGGCGGAGCTGCTCGCCAAGGAGTGGAAGACGCTGGCGAAAGCAGTGCATCGGCTGCCGGTCGCGGTGGACCAGGAAATCGCCCGGCTCAAGCTGCAGAGCATGGGCATCGCGATCGACACCCTCACCCTCGAGCAGGTGGAGTACCTGGCCAGCTGGGACGCAGGGACCTGACCCGGCGTTCCCCGCCCCGTTGCCCGATTGGGGGTATCATTCAGACATGATCGAAGTGACGGTGGCGCACCTGGGCCTGGACCGGACGACCAACACCCCGGTCGTCATCCTTCGCGAGAAGGACGGCGCCCGCGTGCTCCCCATCTGGATCGGGCCGGCGGAAGCCAGCGCCATCGCGATGGAGCTCCAGGGCATGAAGGCACAGCGTCCGCTGACCCACGACCTGCTCAAGCAGATCCTCGTGGGGTTGGGCGGCGACCTGCGGCGGGTGGTGATCAGCGCGGTCAAGGAAAATACCTACTTCGCCGAACTGCTCATCCGGCGCGACGATCACGTGTTCCAGGTCGACGCCCGCCCGTCCGACAGCATCGCGCTCGCCCTCCGCATGCGTGCCCCGATCTTCACCAGCGACCAGCTGCTCGACCAGAGCGGCGTCGAGGCCGACGAGCCCTCACCCAATCCCTCGCTCGAGGCGGACAAGCTCAAGGAGTACCTCGAGCGGATGGACCCGCAGGATTTCGGGAAATTCAATCCGTAGGGCGGGTCAGGGAGGGCGGGAGCGTGGCGCTCGCCGCGGAGTCACCCTGAGCGCACCGAAGGGGACATGGTCCGACATGGTCCCCTTCACTTCGTTCAGGGTGACTCCGCTCTGCTTCCTGTTCGTTGCCCTCGCCATCCCGTCGGTGCTGTCCGCCCAGACGGCCACCGCCGCCGGCCGCGTGGTTCGCCCCCAGGCCGCCGATTCCGTTCCCGTCCCGGGCGTGCGCGTGCTGCTCCACCGCGTCGGGCGTGACGCTCAGGGACCGGTGGACTCGACCCGCGCGGGCGCGGATGGGCGCTTCCGGTTCCGATTCAGGCCCGACACGTCGGCCGTCTTCCTGCTGAGCGCGCGCTACGGCGGCATCGAATACTTCTCGCCGCCCGTGCACGCCGACCTCCCGCGTCCGGACACCACGGTCCGGCTCGTCGTCTACGACACCTCCAGCACGGCGCCGATCGGAGTGGAGGCGAGGCACATCGTCGTCCCGCGAGCGAATCCGGACGGGTCTCGCTCCGTGGTCGACCTGGTGGTGCTGCGGAATGACGGACCGTTCGCGCGGGTGGCGCCCGACTCCGCGCACCCGACCTGGAGCATGACGCTCCCCGCGGGCACCGGCGGCATGGAAGTCGGCGAGAGCGACGTCTCACCCGATGCCGTCGTACGCAGCGGCGACTCGGTCAAGGTACTGGCGCCACTGGCGCCCGGACGAAAGCAGCTCTCGCTCCAATATGCCGTCGTGCCGACGCGCGGCCGGATTGAGTTCGCCGTTGGGCCGGGCATGGCGGCGGTCAACGTGCTCGTCGAGGAGCGGGACGCGAGGGTGAGCGGCGGCACGCTCGCGCTGGCGGACAGCCAGGTGATCGAGGGGCGGAGCTTTCGCCGGTGGACGGGGCAGGTGCCCGCCGGCGACACGGTCACGCTCACGGTCGGGGACGCGGCGACCAGGACGTGGCGCGTGCTGGCGGGACTGGTGGGTGGCGTCGCACTGGCGCTGGCGCTCGCCGGCTGGCGGCTGCTGCGGCGTGCGTCGCATCCGGCGCTCCGCCCCGACTCCGATGTGCTGCTGGATGCCCTGGCCGCGCTCGACGCCCGATACCTCGGCCGCGAAGCCGAGACGTCGGGCGACGAGTGGCGCGCCTACGAGGCCGAGCGCGCACGGCTCAAGGCAGCGCTCAAAGCCGCTCTTGCGGGGGCTTCGCCACGCCGGTAGACTTGCCCGGGTCCAACAATCGATTCTCGCGAACGGGGACGCTCGGAAGCCGGTGCAATACCGGCGCGGCCCCGCCACTGTAACGGGCAAGGCCCTCCACGGAGGGCGCACACCTCGCTCACGAAGCCACTGGGCAACCGGGAAGGCGAGCGAAGGCCCGAAGCCAGGAGACCTCTCCGTTCGCGCCACCAGACACACCCTCGGGGGAGGGGTCGGTGGCGCGCTCGATGGCGCCTCACGCCGTCGCTCACGCCCGCCTTCCGGCCCCCGGGAGACGGGCGGGTCTATTCTCGCATTCCTGACGCGCCGGAGCCTCTTGGCTCTGCTGCTCCTGCCCCCGATGGGCTGCCGCCGCCCCGCGCCCGCCACGACGGTGCGGCTGGTGGACGACGCGCACGACAGCGTCGCCGTCGCGGCTCCGGCGCACCGGATCGCGTCGCTGATCCCGGCCACGACCGAGCTGCTCTTCGCCCTCGGTGCCGGAGACGCGCTGGTCGGCCGGACCGCATGGTGCGACTACCCGCCGGCGGCGGCGCGAGTGACCAATCTCGGTGACGGGATCAATCCGACGCTCGAAGCCATCCTCGCCGTCCATCCCGACCTTGTGCTGCTCTACAACTCCGCCCAGAACGCGGCTGCGGCCGATCGGCTGCGGGGGCTCGGGATCCCGGCCATCCTGCTCAACACGGACCGGCTCGCGGACGTCCCCCGCCTGTCGCATCTGCTGGGCCGCCTGACCGGTCACCAGCGGCAGGCGGATTCGATCGTCGCCGAGTTCGATCGCGCCCTCGCGGCCGCGTCCCCGCCACCCCTCCCCACCCGCCCGAAAGTGCTGCTGCTGGTCTGGGAGCAGCCGCCGATGACGATCGGCCGGGGGAGTTTTCTGAGCGAGCTTGTGCGGCGCGCTGGCGGGGACAACCTGTTCGACGACGTCACCAGCAGCTCGGGCACCGTCAGCATCGAGGCGGTCGCGGCTCGCGACCCCGACCTGATCCTGACGGCAACCGACGGCCCGGCCGCCTTCGCCACGCGCCCCGAGTGGCAGGTAGTCCGGGCGGTGCGTGAGCGCCGGTTCCTCCAGGTGAGGGGCTCCGAGTTCAACCGGCCGAGTCCGCGCGCTCCAGCGGCAGTGGGGGCGCTCGCCCGGCGAATCGCCGAGGCCGTTCGGTGAGGGGGCTCCACTGGGCGGCGCTCCTCTTCTCGGTCGTGGCCTGCCTGGCCGTGGGGCTCGCGGCCGGTACCGTGGCGCTCTCGCCGGCCGAAGTGTGGGGCGGGCTGCGCAACGGCGCCGGCGGTGCCGGCGCGATCGTGCGCGAGCTGCGCGCGCCGCGGGTCCTGCTCGCGTTTCTCGTCGGCGGCAGTCTCGGCGTCTCCGGGGCTGCGCTCCAGGCGATGATCCGGAACCCGCTCGCCGAGCCCTATCTGCTCGGGCTGTCGGGTGGTGCGGGGCTCGGCGCCGTCACCGCCATCGCGACCCGTCTGGCGGGCCCCTGGGCGGTGCCGCTGGCGGCGTTCGCCGGCGCGCTCAGCGCGGTGGCGCTGGTCTATCGCTTGAGCGTGGTAGCGGGGCGCCGGCTCGATCCCAGGGTGCTGCTGCTCTCGGGCGTCGTCGTCGGCTCGTTCGCCGGCGCGCTCATGAGCGCCATTATGGTGCTCTCGGACGCGGCCGCGACGCGAAACGCCTTTCTCTGGCTGCTCGGCGGATTCGGTTCCTCGTCCTGGCGGTCGCTCGGCGTGTTCGCGGCGTACGCGGTCCTGCCGCTGAGCGTGATCGCCCTCCACGCCCGTTCGCTGGACCTGGTCGCACTGGGCGAGGAACCGGCGTCGCACCTCGGGGCGAACGTCGAGCGCACCCGGCGCCTGATCTACCTCTCGACGGCGCTGCTCACGGCGGCAAGCGTGGCGACCTGCGGTATCATCGGGTTCGTGGGGCTCGTCGTGCCCCATGCCGTGCGCTCGCTCGCACGACCAGTGCATCGCACGCTGCTGCCGGGGGTGTTCCTGGTCGGCGGGTGCTTCCTGGTGCTGTCCGACGTCGTTTCGCGAACCGTGGTCCGCCCGCTCGAGCTGCCGGTGGGAGTCGTCACGGCGCTCGTGGGCGTGCCGCTGTTCGCCGTGCTGCTCCGGAGATCGGTCGCGTGATCCTCGAGGCTCGCGGGGTGACAGTGCGCTACCGGCGGGCGGTGCGGCCGGCGCTCGACCGCGTGAGCTGCACTGTGGCGCCATCGCGGCTCGTGGCCGTGGTCGGACCGAACGGGAGCGGCAAGACCACCCTCGTGCGCGCGCTGTCGGGGCTGGTGCCGGTGGACGGCGGGGAGGTGCTCGTCGAGGGCCGACCGGTTCGCCGGTGGGCTCGGGCTGAGCTCGCTCGCGTGCTAGGGGTCGTGTCCCAGCGGGAGGAGACCGCCTTCCCGCTCCGGGTCGAGGAGACCGTGCTGCTCGGGCGCTACGCGCGGCTCGGACCGCTCGCCGCCCCCACCGAGGTGGACCGGGCGGCGGTGAGCGCGGCGCTCGAGCGGTGCGATGTCGGGTGGCTCGCCGATCGGACGGTTGACTCGCTGTCCGGCGGCGAATGGCAGCGGGTGCGCCTGGCCCGCGCATTGGCCCAGGAGCCGCGCGCGCTCGTGCTCGACGAGCCGACCGCCTCGCTCGATGTGCGCCACGAGATGGAGCTGCTCGAGCTGGTGAGGCGGCTGGTGGACGCCGGTCTGGCGGGGCTGGTCATCACCCACCAGCTGAACCTGGCCGCCCGCTTCGCCGACCGCATCGTGCTGCTCGACCGCGGGCGAGTCGCCGCCGATGGTGTCCCGGCGGAGGTGCTCACCCGGGACACGCTGAGCCGCGTCTTCCAGTGGCCGGTCGCGGTGACGACCTGGTGTGACGGCTCGCCCCAGGTGGTGCCGCTCCGCACCGGCGAGGCGCCGGGATGA
>DAIPLK010000085.1:5251-11605 GCA_036769285.1 Gemmatimonadales bacterium
GTGTGACGGCTCGCCCCAGGTGGTGCCGCTCCGCACCGGCGAGGCGCCGGGATGAGGCGCCACGGCACCCCGGTGGGGCGGTCGGCGAGCCTCGCGCTTGTCGTGGCGGCCGCGCTCGCCGCGCTCGCCGCGCGACCCGGATCGATGTGGGCGCAGGCCCCGGCCCGTCTGCTGGGCCAGGTCCTCGACGCGGCCACCCAGGGACCTGTGGCGCAGGCGGAGGTAACTGCGAACGACCTGCGAACAGTCACCGCGCCCGACGGCGGCTTCCTGCTGGGGAGCGTCCCGCCCGGGCGGGTGCGGGTGGAAGTGCGCCGCATCGGCTTTGCGCCGTGGTCGGCGGTGATCGACTTGGTGCCCGGGCTCGATCGGTCTCTCCGCGTCGCGCTCGCGCCCGCCGCCGTCCGGCTGGACAGCATCATGGTGTCCGCCTCGAGTGGGGGCATCACCATAGGTGGCGCGGAGCTGTCGCGCAGGGGCTCGGACCTGGCCCGCGCGCTCGATGGCTGGGAAGGGGTGGTGGTGCGGCGGACCGGGAGCGCGGGTCCAGCGGCCCCGCAGCTTCGCGGCGGCGGGCCGGACGAGGTGCTGGTCCTGGTAGATGGCTTCGCGCTCAACGACCCGCTCACCGGGCGGGCCGACCTGAGCCGGATTCCGAGCCGGGACGTCGAGAAGATCACGCTCGTCCCGGGGGCGCAGACGGTCCGGGCCGGCAGCCGGGCCATCGCCGGTGTGCTCGCTGTCGAGACCCGTCGGCCGCTCCGGCCGGAGGGACAGAGCTGGCTGGCGAGCTACGGCGCGCGCGGCGTCCGACTCGGCGCCTCCGCGGGACCGCTGGGCCTCGCCGCTTCCACCGAGCGCCATGCGTCGCGGTTCCCGTACCGTGTGCCCGAGGTCCGCGGCGGCGGCGAGGCCGACCGCCGGAACGCGGGCGGCACCCAGTCCACTGCGTTCCTCCGTATCGACGGACCACTCGAGCTTACGGTGCGCGGCTCGCAGTCGGAGCGGGGCCTGCCCGGCACGACCACCAACCCGACCTCCCAGGCTCACGCCGAGGATCGCTCGGTTGTCCTCGGGCTGCGACGGGAGGAACGGTTCCGATCCAGCGCCTCGCTCCAGTGGATCGAGACCCGCGCGGCGGATCCTGCACCCACGGCGGGCCTGCCCTACGACAGCTACACGCACGGGATCGGCGGATCGCTCGACCTCGGCTTGCGCGACCGCATGGCGGTCGGAGCCTGGACCGGCGAAGGCGGCCTGGCCGTTGAAGCCCGCGGGGACCGTTTCGCCGGCGATGGGGTCCGCACGGGCGCGTCGTTCACCCACGCGGCGCTCCGCTTGGACGCGGCCTTCCACCGCGGCCGCACCAGCGTCGTGACAGTCGCGCCGGCGGTGCGTGTTGATCTCTGGACCGGTCACACGCGTCCCGTGGCCAGCATGCGGCTCGACGTCGGCGTGCTCCGGGGTCACACCGCCTTCACCGCCGCGGTCGGGAGCGCAGTCGCGCCGCCCGTGCTGGCCGATCTCTTCTTCCGTGAAGGCGTCGGCGTCCGCCTCAATCCGGATCTCCGGCCCGAGCGCGTCACCTGGGAGCTCGAGGCGGCGGTGCGCAGGGATCTGGGCGTCGGCGGCAGGCTGGGGACGCTCTCGGTTCGCGCGTTCGCCGGCCGGGTCGGTGACATGGTGATCTGGGCACCGGATTTTCGGTTCGTCTGGAGCCCGCGCAACTTCGACGTATGGCGCCGGGGTGGCGAGGTGAGCCTCGCGCTGCGCCCGCTTGGCGACGTCCGGCTCGACGGCACCGCGACGCTCGCGGCGGTTACCTACGACCATCCTGGTGGGGCGCAGGTGCAGTATCGCCCGCGGGTAACCGGCACCGCAGGCGCGGGGTGGTCGCGGGGCGCGTGGGATGCCGATATGCGCTGGCACCTCATTGGTGCGCGATTCCCCAACAGCGCCGGCACCAACGCCCGGCCCGCCATCTCGCTCCTGGATCTCGGCGTCGATCGTCGGCTGGGCGAGACGCTCGCCCTGCGCGCGGAGATTAGAGACCTGACCGACGCGCGCGCCGAGTTCATCGCCGGGTATCCGACCCCTGGCCGGACCATGTCCGTCACCCTCACATTCCAGGTTCCATGACATTCACCCGTGCCTTCGCGCTCCTGCCGTTCGCCGTCGCTCTGCTGCTGGCGAGCGGCTGCGCCGACACCAACGCGCCGCTGCCCGAACCGCAGGAAGTCCTGCTCGCGGTCAACAGCACGGCCAACACGCTCAGCATCGTTCCGGTGGACGCGCCCGGCTCGGCTGTCGCGGTGGAACTCGGAGGCACCACGCCCACGCCCGTCGGCGTCTCGGCGCGCGGTGGTATCGCCGTCGTGCCGCTGGGGCTCGACAACGCGGTGGCGGTGGTCGACCTCCGGACCGCGACGGTCCTGCGGCGAGTGCCGCTGCCGGCCAGCTCGGGGGCAACCGGCTCGGCGATGGTGGACGACTCCATCGCCTACGTGGGCAACCCCGGACGCAACAGCGTCTCGCGGGTCAACTACCTGACCGGCGCGACGTCGGAAGTGCCGGTCGGCGTGTATCCCCAGGGGCTGGTCTTCACCCGAGGGAAGCTCTTCGTGTTGAACGGTAACCTCGTGAACTTCGCGCCGGCCGATGCCAGCTGGATCACCGTCGTGGATCCGGCGACGAACGCCGTGGCCACCGGCATCGACTCGATCCCGCTCACCGGCGAGGGCAACGCCGGCTTCGGCGCCGTCGGCGGGGACGGGTTGATCTACGTCATGAACACGGGAAACTACTTCAGCGGTGAGGGCCGGCTGTCCATCGTGGATCCGGTCGGACGGACCGAGCTGGCCAGCTTCTCGGGATTCGGGACCGGTCCGGGAAGCGTGGCATCGGACGGCGAGGCCAAGATCTACGTCAGCTCATTCGCCGAAGGGGTGATGGAGTTCGACACCGACAGCAATAGGGTACTGCGGGGCGCAGGGAGTGGCGTCGATATTCCGTCGAACTCTGCCGTGGCCGTGGACAGCCGGCGGCGGATCTATGCGATCGAGTCGGGGCCCTGCTCAGGGGGCCAACCCGGCGCCGCCCACGTCCTCGACCAGGCGTTCGCCCAGATCCGGACGATTACCCTGGGCGAATGTCCATCGGGCGCGGCCGTGGTCCAGATTCCGCCCGAGTGAGGCCCGCGGCGTCGGGCGTATCTTTCGAGCATGGCACTCCTGGGTACTCCGGCCATCGTGCTGTCGGCGCTCCGGTTCAGCGAGACATCCAAGATCGTGCGTCTGGCCACGCGCGATTACGGGGTTCAGAGCGCCATCGCCAAGGGCGCGCTGCGGCCGAAGAGCCGCTTTGGCGCGGCGCTGCAGCTGCTGAGCGAGGGTCAGGCGCAGCTGCTCACCAAGGAGCATCGCGAGCTTCACACCCTCACCGCGTTCGACCTGCAGCACCTCCATGTGGGGCTTGCCGGCGATCTGGCTCGCTACGCCACCGCCTCGGCGCTCGCCGAGGTGATGCTCCACTTCGCGCCGCCCGATCCGCACCCAGAGAGCTATGACCTGTTCCGCGACGCCCTGCAGGCGCTGGAAACGGCCCCGGTGGCCGAGGTCGAGGCCCTCGGCTTCCGGGTCCTGTGGCACCTGGTGAGCGTGCTCGGCTTTGCTCCATCCCTCGACACCTGCGTGCGCGACGGCACGCTGCTGTCGGCCGAGGGTGCGCTGCCCTTCAGCACTCGTGAGGGTGGTGCGCTGTGCCCCGCGTGCGCCGCGGAATATGGGGCAACTCAGCTCCCGGCCGAGGCGCGCGCCGACCTGGTCGCCCTGCTGGATCTCGATGCCGCGCTGCCGGGGCTCGACGAACGGCACGGCGCGGCGCACCGGCGGCTGCTCGCACGCTACGTCCGCTACCACCTGGGCGAGGGGGCGGAGCTGCCCGCGCTCGACTTCTGGCTCCGGCGCCCGTGGGTGCCGGCATGATCGTCGGGACCGCGGGGCACATCGACCATGGAAAGTCGGCGCTGGTCGCCGCGCTGACCGGACAGGTGATGGACCGACTTGCCGAGGAGCGTCGGCGCGGCATCACGATCGACCTGAATTTCGCGCCGCTGCCGCTCGAGGGCGGACTCGTGGCGGGAATGGTAGACGTGCCGGGCCACGAGGACTTCGTCCGCACCATGGTTGCCGGCGCATCCGGGATCGACCTCGCGCTCCTCGTAGTCGCGGCCGACGAGGGGATCATGCCGCAAACCGCAGAGCATCTCGCCGTGCTCGAGCACTTGGGGGTCGCGGCCGGCATCCCGGTGATTACCAAGGCCGATCTCGTCGAGCAGGACTGGCTGGAGCTGGTGATGGCCGAAGTGGCGGAGCGCCTGGGTGGCTCGCAGGTGGCATTCGATGCGCCCGTCGCCACCTCCGTGCGGACCGGCCAGGGGCTCGACCAGCTCCGTGCGCGGCTGGCCGCCCGTGCGGCGGCGCTCGAACCTCGGCGGGTCGCCGATCTCTTCCGCTTGCCGGTGGACCGCGCGTTCTCGCTGGCCGGCGTCGGCACGGTGGTCACCGGTACTGCGTGGTCCGGTCACCTCGCCATCGGCGACACGGTGCTCCTGCTGCCGACCGGGGGCGTGGGCCGCGTGCGCTCGATCGAGAGCTACGGCCGGACACTGCAGCAGAGCGAGCCGGGCGCGCGCACCGCTGTCGGGGTCGCCGGCATCCAGCGCGAGGACGTGCACCGCGGCTGCTGGCTCGTGGCGGCGGACGCGCCGTGGCTGCCGGTGCGGGCGCTGGATGCCGAGATCGCCATGCAGCCGGATGCCCCGCGCGCCCTCGTGACCCGGAGCCGCATCCGCGTGCATCTGGGGACGGCGGAGGTGATGGCCCGGGTCCATCCTCGGTCTCCGATCGCCCCTGGAGAGCGGGGGATCGCCCGTCTGGCGCTCGAAGGCGCCGTCGTGGCCCGCGCGGGCGACCGCCTCGTCCTCCGGAGCTACAGCCCGGTGACCACGATCGGCGGCGGTCGCGTGCTCGACCCGCAGCCACCTCGCCGATGCAGTTTATGGCCGGCGGGTCTGGGCTCCCGGTCGCCGTCCGAGCGGTTCCAAGCGGTGCTTGACCGGCGGGCGGCTGGGGTGGCGGCAGCGGAGCTGCCGATCCTGCTGGGGATGCCTCCCGCCGCGGCGGTGGCGGTGGCACTGGCGGATCCCGAGGCACGGCGGGTCGGCGAGCTCTGGGTGCGGGACACGACCCTCCGTGAGATCGGGTCACGTGCGCTTGCGATGCTCAAGGCGTACCACCGGAGCCACCCCAGCGATGGCGGCATTCCCCTCGAGACGCTGCGGCGGGGTGTCCGCGCCCCCGCCGAGCTCGCCGAGCGCGCCCTGGCCGACCTCGCGGAGGACGGGAAGCTGCGGATCGCCGGCGGGGTCGCCACCCTTTCGGGGTTCGTGCCCCGGGTCCAGGGCGGTGAGGCGGAGATCGACCGGATCGTGCGGATTCTGGAGGAGGCCGAGCTGAGCCCGCCGGACCTGGCCGAGCTCGAGCGTCGGACCGGCCGGAGCGACATCGGAGCCATTCTGCGACTCGCGGCCAAGAGCGGCCGGGTCGAGGCCGTCGAGCGGGAGCGGTACTACGCCCGGCCCGCACTCGACCGTTTTACCGCCGCGCTTGCCGAGCTCGGCCGCGAGCGCCTCATCGCCCCCGCCGCCCTGCGCGACCGGCTCGGCATCAGCCGGAAGTTCATGATCCCCCTGCTGGAGTGGGCGGATGCGAAGGGCATCACGGAGCGAGTGGGCGACGCGCGCCGGCTTCGAAACGCTTGACACCCCGCCGTTTGGGCGGCCATTTTTCGGGTGTTCACCCAACACGTCCGTTCAGCGTGGAGGTGCCCCACCGTTCGACATTTCGTTTGCTGAGGAGCGCCCATGGTCCGCTTGGTGTGGCCGGGGTGGTGGCTCGGATTGCTGGTGGGCGTCGGAACCCCCGTGGCTGCGCAGGCGAACGTGTCCCCGCCTCGCGTCGAGCTGAAGGAGAACTACCCCAATCCGTTCTTTCCGACGACGACGATTCCGTTCCAAATCTCCCAGGAGGTGTGCGCGCGGGGACACCAGCCGCTGGTGAGTCTGAAGATCTACAACGTGCTGGTGCAGGTGGTCGCGATCCCGGTGCTGACCAGTGGGGCGGGTCCCCGCGCGGCCGGCGCGGAACGGCTGGACAGCCTCCGCCTGAGATGCGGCGAGCATCACGCGTACTGGGATGGGAAGTATCTGGATGGCAAGGGCGAGGCGACACCAGGAGTCTACTACTACCAGCTCACGGTGGATGGCGAGCGGTTCACGCGCAAGATGATCGCCCA
>DAIPLK010000009.1:0-37262 GCA_036769285.1 Gemmatimonadales bacterium
TCCGTGGCCTGCGGCGCCTGTTACAGTGAGCGCGAGACCGCCAGGATGCTCTTCCACGCGGCCGCCACGTGCTCGTGCTCGGTGCAGCGCTGACCGACGACGAGACGGATGGCGTAGCGCCCGCCGAGCCGCGTGTGGGTCAGGTGCCGCTCGCGCCCGGCATTCACCGCGGCCAGGAGCCGCGCGTTCAGCGCATCCCGCTCCTCCTCGGACCGTCCCGGGGGCCGCCAGCGGAAGCAGACCAACCCGAACGGCACCGGCGCCATCAGCTCGAAGTCGGGATCGGCCTCGATCCAGCCCGCCAGCTCCCGCGCCAGCGCCACGTGCCGGCGGATGAGCGCGCGGAGCCCCTCCACCCCATAGCTCCGAATCACGAACCAGAGCTTGAGCGCGCGAAACCTGCGGCCGAGCTGAATGCCCCAGTCGCGAAAGTTGACCACGTCGGCGTCGTAGGGGGTGCGCAGGAACTCGGGAGTCGCCTGGAAGGTGGCGAGCAGCATCGCGGGGTCGCGGACGAAGTACGCGGTGCAGTCGAAGTTGGTCAGCAGCCACTTGTGCGGGTTGAAGACGATGCTGTCCGCCTGCTCCATCCCGTCGAACAGCGGCCGAAGCTCCGGCACGATCGCCGCGGAGCCGGCATAGGCGGCATCCACATGGAGCCACGCCTCGTGCCGCCGGCAGAGCTCGGCGACCGGCCGCAGCGGATCGATGGCCGTGGACGACGTCGTCCCCACGGACGCCACCACGCACGCCGGCCGGAGCCCCTGCGCCCGGTCCGCCTCCAGCGCCCGGGCCAGTGCCTCCGGCCGCAGCGCGAAGTCCTCGTCGGTCTCGATGTGCCGCAGCATGTCGAGCCCGTAGCCCGCGAGCTTCACTGCCTTGTCGACCGACGAGTGCGCCTCGCGCGAGGCATATACGGTGAGCGGCGCGTCCGCCGCCGCGAGACCCTGCGCGCCGATCTTTCCCCCCGTGGCCCGCTCCCGCGCGGTCAGCAGCGCCATCAGCGTCGCCGTGGAGGCGGTATCCTGGATGACGCCTACGTACCCCATCGGAAGGCCGATCATCTGTCGCAGCCAGTCCATCACCAGCTGCTCCAGCTCGGTCGCAGCCGGCGAGGTCACCCACGACATCCCCTGCGCCCCCATGGTGGCAGTGAGCATCTCGCCCAGGATGGATGGCGGGCTGTTGTTGCAGGGGAAGTAGGCGAACCAGCCGGGATGGTTCCAGTGCGTCATCCCCGGCACGATGACGCGCCGGAAGTCGTCGAACAGCGCGTCGAACGGCTCGCCGTCGAGCGGCGGGGCGTCGGGCAGCTGGCGCCGGATGTCGCCGGGCGCGACGGCGGGCGTGATCGGGAAGGAGCCGACGTCCCGCATGTAGTCGGCCATCCAATCGACCAGCGCGTGGGCGTGCCGGCGGAACTCGTCGGGCTGCATCGGCCAAAGCGAATGCACGCGTGCGCCGGCGTCAAGTCGGAGTATCCTTGTGAGTCACCCCGGGCCCTTCGCCGCGCTCGAGGGCAAGCTCCGCGCGGCGGCGAGCACACGGCCATGGCTCCTTCGCTTCGCTCGGGATGACTCGGATGTACCCCGACGCCCCGGCCCGAGGACCCGCATGCCCCCCGCGCCCGCCCGCGCCACCCACGGCCTGGTCTGGATGATCGTGGCCCAGGCCTGCTTCGCCTGGATGAACGTCTGCACCCGGTTCGGGAGCCGGCACCTGCCGTGGGCCGAGATCGCGGCCGCGCGCTTCCTGGTGGGCGCGATGCTGGCGGCCGGGCTCGCCGCGGTGACGGGACGCTCGCTCCGGGTGACCGACCGGGCCGGGACCTGGTGGCGGAGCGCCTACGGCACCGTCGCCGCCATGGGCAGCTTCTACGCCCTCGGCTCGAGCCGGATCCACGTGGGCGACGCCGCCACACTCGGTGCGACCGCCCCGATCTTCGTCGCGCTGCTCTCGCGTCGGCTCCTCGGGGAGCGGGTCGGCCGCCACGTGGGGCTCGCGGTGGCACTCGCCTTCGCCGGCGTGGTGGCGCTCGTGCGGCCGTCGTTTGCCCTGGCGTGGCCCGTGGCCCTGGTTGCCACCGCCGGGGCCTTCTGCTACGCGCTCGCCATGATCTGGCTCCGCCGCATCGGCCCCGGCGAGACTCACGAGGCGATCGTGCTGCACTTCTCGCTCGTCGGCCTGGCGACCATGCTGATGCTGGCGCTGCCGGTCTGGCGCTGGCCCGACTGGCAGGGTGGCCTGGCGCTCCTCGGCGCGGGGCTCGGCGGCGGGGGCGCCCAGCTGGCGATGACCCGCGCGTACTCGCTCCAGCGCGCCGCTCCCGTGACCGCCGTCGCCAACCTCGGGGTGGTGTTCACCTACGTGCTCGCCATCCCGTTCTTCGGCGACCTACCCGCCGCCTGGCAGCTCGGTGGCGCGGCCCTGGTCATCGCGGCGACCGCGCTCCTCACGGCCGACGGCCGGTGAAGGGGTCGCTTATCTTCCGGCGATGGGGATCGCCGTGACTCCTCCAGGTCTCGCCTACGATCCGGAGCTCGCCTGTCGCCAGCTGGCGCAGGTGGACCCTCGGATGGGCGCGCTCATCGCGCGGGCCGGCGCGTTCACCATGCGCCCCGAGCCGGTGCAGAGCCTGTTCGCGGCGCTGCTCGAGGCCATCGTCTATCAGCAGCTCTCGGGAAGGGCGGCGGCCACCATTCTCGGCCGCGTCGTCGCGCTCTACCGTCCCCGCCGGTTTCCCCGGCCACAGGACATCGTTGCCACCCCGCCCGAGCGCCTCCGCGCCGCCGGGCTCTCGGCGGCCAAGACCGCGGCAATCCGCGACCTGGCCGCGCGGACTCTGGACGGCACGGTTCCTCCCATGGGACGCGTCCGGCGAATGCCGGACGAGGATATCGTCGCGCAACTGACGACGGTGCGCGGGGTCGGACGCTGGACGGTAGAGATGCTGCTGCTCTTCCGGCTGGGACGCCCCGATGTGCTGCCACTGGGCGATCTGGGCGTGCGAAAGGGATTCGCGCGGGTATTCAACCCGCGCGTGCTGACCGACCCGCGGGTACTGAGCCGCCGGGCCGAGCGGTGGCGCCCGTATCGCTCCGTGGCAAGCTGGTATCTCTGGCGCGCGCTCGACCTCGAACGCGCCTGAACGGAAGGGAGCACGATCCATGAGCCTGACGGTGACGCCGGCGACGGCCCACGAGCCAAGTCTTAGTACGGTCGAGATGCTCTGCGAGCGCCTGGGTGAGCTGGGATTGCCCATCGGCCCCGACACCGCGCGCGAGCTGATCCGCGCCGTGCTGGCGACGGAGGCCCCTCGGATGGACGCCCACATCCGCGAGGCGCTCCAGACCTCGCTGGATACGATCCGCATCGCCGCGCAATCGGCCAGCGGCGTGCTGGCCAGCACTGCCCCGGTCGAAAGCAGGGTCGCCCCCGTCCCCTTCAAGCCAGTGCTGGACCCGGCGCCCCGGCGTGTCACCCCCGCGGCCACCCCGAGACCGGCGGCCGGACGACGGCCGATCAGCAAACGGGGCCCCGACGCCGACCCCGGCGACGATGTCGGCGGCGACAATCGGCCGGTGTTTCGGCGCCCGCGCGGGCGCTGAGGTCAGTGAACTTGGGTGTGGGACGAGGCGCCGCCCAGATCGTAGCGGCGAAGCTTGACGTACAGACTCTGCCGGCTCACCCCGAGCACCTCCGCGGCGGACGTGCGATTGTCCCGCGTGAGCTCGAGGGCGGCCTCGATGAGATGCCGCTCGACCAGGCCCACCGTGTCACGCACCAGATCCCGCAGGGACACGCGGCCGACCAGCCCGGTGAGTTGCTCGACCGCGCGCGTCAGGTCGCGCGCCCCCTGCGGGCCGCCCGACAGGCGGCGGCCGATGTCCCGAAGGACAAGGCCGATGCACGGTTCCGCGCCCTTCAGCGCGGCGACGGCCGACAACTCCACCTCGCCGCTCGACCCGTACTGGCCGCGCGCGGCGGTGGAGAAGAGCCGCACCACGCCGTGCTCGCGCAGGGCGGCGAGCAACATCTCGAGATCGGCCCCGGGTCGCCCGATCCATTCGGCCACCGACCGGCCTCGCACCTGCTCCTCGGTCGCGAGCTGCGCCAGATCGAGAAAGGCGGCGTTGGCGGTGAGAACGCGCCCGGCGAGGTCGGTCACCACGAACGCGTCCGGGACCTCCCCGATGAGTTCCGACAGGCGGGCGTTGGCGGAGGAGGTCGCCGCCGATTCGCGCGCCGCGGGACGGAGGCGGACGAGGAACACATTGGAGCTCTCCTGTCGGACGAGCGCCGCCGAGAGGAGCGCGCTGCGTCCGTCCGCCGACAGCGAAACGCGCACCGGGTCGGCTCGGCCGACCGCGCGCACCGTAGCCAGGTAGTCCGAGGCGGCGAGCTGCCCCGCCGGATCGAGCCCCAACGGGAACACCGTGGCGGCCATCACGCGCGCCTCCACGCCCAGCAGCTGAAGCGCGGCGGAATTGGCCTCCATGATCTTCATCGTGTTCGCGTCGATGACCATCACCGCGTCGTCCGAGAGCTCGAACAGCAAGCGGTACCGGGTCTCCATTTGCCGCATGGACGTGTAGTCGCGCTCGAGCGCCTGCTGTGCTTCGACGAGCTGGCGCTGAAGCCGGGCGTGCTCGCCCAGGTCCCGGCCGACGGCCATGATCGTGCCCTCCCGGTCCAGCCGCAGCGCGGTGTAGGCTACGGCGAGGTCGGGGGCATCGGGGAGCGGGTGGTCAACCTGGGCACGGCGGGAGACGCCGTGCTCGCGCGCCTCCGCCAGCATCTCTTCCACCCTTGGCCGGCTCTCGGCGGTGACGGTTTCGGCCCACGCGCGCCCCAGCCAGGCCAGGCACTGCTCCAGATGCGGGTCGGCGGCATTGAGGCGGACATCGCGCACCACCCCGTGGACGTCGAGGATCAGCGCCACGTCGGCCGCCGCGGAGGCGATGGCGGCGGCGGAAGTTTCATCGCGCTGGCCAGGCGCCCCGATCCGGGCGTCGCGCCCATCCACCGGTTTGTCCATGGTCCCGATGCTAGGGCGCGCCGCCCCGACCGTCAATGCCCCAGCCCACGGCAGACGGCGGCGGTCCCGCTTGCCCCAGCCTGGGGCTCGCGCACATGATGGGAGGGAGTCAGATTCGCAGTTCAGTAGGCGCCAGAGTCAGCGCATCGATAACCGGCAGCTCAGAGAGGCGAGGAATGTCTCACATCAACGACTGCATCCCCGGACAGCAGGCGAAGATTCTGCGGTCGGGCGTGGCGAGAGTGGTGGGCAAGACCGGCACGATCGTCGAGGTCTCCCGCATCCGGCGTCCGCCGACCGGCCCGCTCAAGGACGCGGTGACGGTGGACGTGCCGGGCCACGGAGAAATCTCGGTGTCGCCGGCGGACCTGGAGATCGTGAAGACGTAGGCGCGGTCAAAATTCGCGCTTCTTCATCTCCTTGAACAAGCGCTGCGTCTCGGGGTCTTCCTCCTCCTCACGCTGCCGCAGCGTGGGGTCGAACTTCACCGACCGGTTCCCCTTCGGGGGGGCGACCTTTGCCGCGTTCTTCTTGGCGAGGGCGGCGATACGCTGATCTTCGCGCTTGGACATCGGGCCTCTCTGGATTGGTGTGGGCTCGAGCCGGAAAGTTAGTCGGGTGCGCGCACCGCGTGGAGCGCGGCGGCGCCTGGCCCGGCCTCAATAGCAAAAGGCAGTGACCCGGGAGTCCCGAGCCACTGCTCCAGTACGACTCTTCTTGGCCTCTTCTCAGCACTCCCGAGGAGGGACTCGAACCCCCGACCCGGTGATTAACAGTCACCTGCTCTACCAGCTGAGCTACTCGGGAAGGATGCCGACGCAACGTCGCTTGAGCCTCGTGCGCCGGGCCCAAAACTAGTGGGCGCGCCGGACCCAAGCAACGGCGGCGTGCCGTTCCGTTCACTGGTCGGTCAGGTCGGCGTTCATCCGCCGCTCTGGCACCCTCGCCGGAACCCGCTGTTACAATAGAGCTTAGATTTGTAGTGAGAGCCTGCTCACCAGATCGGACTAGTGAGTAAGTGTTCACTTGACAAGGCGATCCCAGCCAGAGTACACTTTGCGGCGCAAAGTCATGCCAATGAGCTAAGTTAAGTTATTGTTGATAAAGATGTTACATAGGTACAGGTACCTTTTCCCCGTCCCCCTCTTACCTTGAGTCCATGGCCCTGCCGCCCCTGATTGGACACCAGGACGCCAGGCTCCGCCTGGCTGATGCCGTCCGAACGGACCGGCTGCCCCAGGTCATCCTGATCTCCGGGCCGGCCGGGGTCGGCAAGCAGCGTCTGGCGCTCTGGCTGGCCCAATTGGTCCTCTGTGAGCGCCGGGATACGGAACCCTGCGGCGGCTGCCGTGCCTGCCGGCTGGTGGGCGGGTTGGCTCACGCGGACCTCCACTGGTTCGTCCCCATCCCCCGCCCCAAGGCGGCGGACCCGGACAAGGCAGTGGAGGAAGCGGCCGAGGCAATCGGGGAAGTACTCGAGGAGCGGCGGTGCCGGCCCTGTTACGCACCGGCAGACGGGATGGCGAGCCACTCCTTGGCGTCGGTCCGGCTGCTCCATCGACGGGCGGCGCTGACGTCCGTCGAGGGCGGCCGCCGGGTCTTCATCATCGGTGACGCCGAGCGCCTGGTGCCGCAGGAGTCGAGTCAGGAGGCGGCCAACGCGCTGCTCAAGCTGCTGGAGGAGCCGCCGGTCGGAAGCCTGTTCATCCTGACGACCGTGGACCCTCGGCGGCTGCTGCCGACGATCCGGTCGCGGGCCGTGCCGGTCCGATTGAACCGGTTGAGCGACGAGCAGGTGCGCGAGTTCCTCGAGCGGCACGCCGAGCCCCGGCTCGCGGCGCAGGCATTGGACGACCGTGTGGCACTGGCCGCGGGCTCGATCGGCGATGCGCTCGCGGCCGGCGAGGAAAAGGGGAAGGCGTATCGAGCCGCCGGGGAGTTGCTCGAAGCGGTGCTGGCCGGCTCGGCCGCCCGCTACGAGCGGGCGCTGAAGCAGGCGCCGTTCTCGGCGCGGGGCGAGTTCACCGCCATGCTCGATGCGCTGGCGGACACGCTGGGCGAGGCGGCGCGAGGCGCCCTGGGCCAGCCGACCCGGCGGCCGGTGACGCCCGCCCTCTTGGGCCGCGGCGATCCGGCTCCTTTGCTCCGGGCCATGGAGCGAGTCGCCGAGGCGCGCGAGGCGGCCTACGGCAACGTGAACCCGCAGATCCTCCTCGCGGTGCTGGGCGAGGAGCTGGCGGAGGAGCTATGAAGCTGTCCCACCTGGACGAGGCGGGCCGCGCGAGAATGGTGGACGTCGCCGGCAAGCCCGAGACGGAGCGCACCGCGGTGGCGGAAGGCCTGGTCCGGATGTCCCGGAAGGCGTTCGACCAGGTCGCGGGTCATGCCGTCGCCAAGGGGGACGTGCTCGCGGTGGCCGAGGTGGCGGGAGTGATGGCGGCCAAGCGGACGGGGGAGTTGATCCCCCTCTGTCACCCGCTGGGGCTGGATCTGGTCACGGTCGAGGCCCGCCTGGTGCCGGACCTCCCCGGCGTGGGAGTCACGGCGACGGCAAAAGTGACGGGGCGCACAGGAGTGGAGATGGAGGCGCTCACGGCGGTGAGCGTCGCGTGTCTGACAATTTACGACATGGTCAAGGCGGTTGATCGGGAGATGGTGATCGAAGGGGTCCAGCTGATCAGCAAGACCGGGGGGACCCGGGGAGACTGGCGCCGCTCCGATTCGTAGGTCAGGAGGACGCGGCCTTCTCATACGGCAAGGAGGTTGGCCAATGAAACGACCGACCGACAAATACAACGATCCCAGCCCGCGCACGTTCCGGCACCTGCTGCTGCGCGGGGGACTGCTGCTCGTCACGGCCGTCGTCATCGGCAACCTGGCGGGCTGGACCAAGGGGGTCCGCGCGACCGACGCCGCCAAGGCGCCGGATGCGGGTTTCATCGCGCGCCGGATCGGGAGCCTGGGCGACCAGCTCGCGGCCGCGAAGGGCGAGACCGACCTGCTCAAGATCCAGCTCGACCGCGCCAACGCCATCATGACGAGCTCGGCCAAATACCAGATTCCGGCCGACCTGGCCGCCTCGATCTACGACATCGCGTTGAGCGAGGGAATCGATCCGGCCCTGGGATTCCAGCTGGTGAAGATTGAGAGCGACTTCAAGGCGAATGCCCGGAGCTCGATGGGTGCGATTGGCTACACCCAGCTGCAGGTCGCCACGGCGCGGTTCTACGAACCGGGGGTGACCGAGCGTGCGCTGACCGAGCGCGACCTGAACCTGCGCATCGGTTTCCGCTTCCTGAACGACCTGCTCGGGAAGTTCGACCACGACACGCAACTCGCGCTGCTGGCGTACAACCGGGGGCCGGCGAAGGTAGCCGACATTCTGGCCCAGGGCGGCGACCCGACCAACGGGTACCCCGGCGCGGTGCTCGACGGGTATCGCCCGCCGCGTTCGGCGGCCCCGGGCTGGCGCTAGCCGGGAATCTTCAGCGTGGCGCCTGCACGCAGGGAGCCGCGCGCTGACAGACCGTTCGCTTCCTTGAGGGCCTGGACCGAGACGCCGTAGCGTTTCGCCAGGCCCGTCAGCGTTTCCCCCCATCGAACCCGGTGCACGCGCGAGCCGTCTGCCGAAGCGACCGTGGGCGCCGGTGGCGCCAAGGGCTTCCGGGCGACCGGTGGCACCACACGGAGCCGCTGGCCTGCCCGCACGATCTCGTTCGTGCCGAGCGCGTTCCAAGCCCGCAGCTCGCGGACCGTGACCCCGTACTCCGAGGCGAGCCCCGAGAGCGTCTCCCCGCGGCGGACCCGATGGAACCCCGTGGGGCTGCTCGCGGCCGGCTCCACGGGATCGGCCATGCGCCGCGCCACCGAGGTCGAGATCGCGCCACCGGTGGGCACGATGATCCGCTGGCCGGGACGGAGGCGCTTGGCGTTGATGCGGGGGTTCGCCTCGGTCACGAGCCACGTGCTGACGCCGTAACGGCGGGCAATGCCGCCGAGCGTCTCGCCACGCACCACCGTATGCTCGAAGAAGGTGATCCGCCTCGCGGGCGCGAGCTCGGCGTACGCTGCCACCGTCGCGGGGCCGCGCCCCGGGGGGATCCGCACGACCGATTGCACGCCCGGGGGCGTGGTCAGGCGCAGGTACTGTGGATTGAGCTCACGAATCGCCGCCACGGTGGTGTCCGCCAGGCGCGCGATCACATCGAGCCCGGTCATGGTGGGCACTACGATCGAGTCGTAGGCCGCCGGTTCGGCCGGTCCGACCTGGAAGCCGTAGCGCACCGGCTCCTTCGCGATACGCGCGGCCGCGAGCAGCTTGGGCACGTAGTCCTTGGTCTCGCGACGCAACAGCTTGGTATCGTAGAGACGGAAGAACGTGGCGTCGGAGTTGGCCGATTCGGTGTCCTCGTCGTCCGGCAGCCGTCGCATGCCGCGCGACACCTTGCCGGCACCGGCGTTGTAGGCGGCGGCAGCCAGGTAGAGCGATCCGAACCGGTCGTTCAGGTGCTTGAGGTGACGGGCCGCCGCAGCGGTCGCGCGATAGGGATCACGCCGCTCATCCACCCACGAGTCCACCCGCAACCCATAGCCTCGGGCCGTGCCCTTCATGAACTGCCACATGCCGACCGCCTTGGCCCGGCTCGTGGCCGTGTTCGAGAAGCCGCTCTCGATGAGCGCGAGGTACACCAGATCGCCGGGGAGACCCTGCTCCTGCAGGCGCGAGCGGATCATCCCCTCGTAGCGGGGCATGCGCGTGAGCCAGATACCCATCCGCTCGCGCCCCTTGCCCTTGAAGAAGTCGAGGTAGTACTGGACCCGGTCGTGGCTGTTGTAGGTGTCGACGTCGATATCCCAGCTGACCGGCGTGGCAGGCAGCGCATCCTCGGGCTCGTCGTCGGCCGGCCGGGCCTCTTCGAGCGCTTCCAACACCGCCGCGTCGGCAGCGCTGTCGGTGGCCAGCCGGAGTTCGGCGGCGAGCTCCTCGGCGGGTATCAGGGAGTCGAGCGCGGGAGCCGGCGGGAGCATCAGCAGATCGGCCGCGGGCGCGCCACGCGGCGCGCCAGCCGCCAGGGCAGGGTCCGCCGCGGGCGCCACCGGCGCAGGCGGGCGATGCCCCCCGCATGCGAACGCAAACGCCAGAAGTATCGGGAGCAGGGACCGCGGCATCGCGTGGCTCCGGGATGAACGGAGATACGGTAGCCCCGCGCGGGCCGGGACCGCGAGCCCGTTCGGGGAACGTTCGGGTACGCAAACCGCAGGAGCCGAGGCGAACTGAGGCGAACGACCACGCCCGGGAGGGCCTCAACGCATGAACAGGCGGTTCCCGAGGATGCGGTTGGTTGCGTTCAGCACGGCCAGTGCCGCGCCACGGGCGGCATCGTTGTCGGTGAGGTAGGAGCCCACCACACGGTGGCCGACTCCCTCCCCCTGCACCGCGAGCGAAACGATGACGACGGTAGCATCGAATGCCCGGACGGCCTTCACGCCTAGCAGCTCGAAGGTCATGTCCCGCTGCACGGCCTGAGTGAGCGCGTCCACGCACGCCTGCGCGGCGCAGCGGAGTTCGCCCGCCTGGGACCCCAGGCCCTCGTTTTCGCCGGTGAACTGTTCCGATTCCTTCCAGGTCAGTCCCACTCGTGCGCGGCACCGCCCGTTAGGCAAGCGGTCGAGGACGAACTCGGCGAAGCGGAGCCGCTCGCTGAGCGGATTGGGCGGCGACATGTATGTCCCTGGGGGCAAAGGCCATGCCAGTCAACATCATGCGGACTCGAAGCGCACCTCAAGCTGATTGCCGTGCTCGGCCGGCGGCCGGATGACGTCCACCTCGAGTTGGGGCCGGCCAACCTCGTCCAGATCCACCCCAACGACGAGGAGCTGGCCGTCCGCCATCTCGACTCGCAGCTGCCGGCGGTCGGAGCGCATCACGGCCCCACTCACGATCTGGCTCCTGAGCGCGGCAAGCGTATCGGCGATGCGGCGCAAATCCTGGAGCGACACGGGACGGATGGGTGAGCGGGTCACTGGAGATGCTCCGCGAGAAAGGCGATGAGCGCCGCGTCCGAGATCTGATCGGCCTGCGCGAAGAGCGCGGCCTTGGAGGCGGACGAGAGCGGATAGGTTGCCCAGACCGGGCGCTGCCCCATCTCCGTTGGCCGGAACGAGAAGACCAGGTTCCAGTGCGGTGAGTTGGGGCGGCGCTCGGCGGCGATCAGGACGTTCCACCGCCGGTCGTCGTGCTGGACGACTCTCCAGACCATCCGGGAACTCCACAGTGGGGAACGGGGGCCGGCCAATTATGGACCGCGTTCGGGAATCAGGTCAAGAGCCCTTCGGCGCGCGCATCGGCCGCGGTGTCCACATCTCGGAGTGTCGGGAGCTCGCGCCACGCCACGCCGGCGCGCGCGAGGCGCACGCGGGTCTCGGCGAGCAGGCGGCTCGTGCTCCACGGCATGGCGTCGAACAGATCGGGCAGCGGCGTGCGGCCCCCGATGAGATAGTAGCCGCCGTCCTCGGTGGGCCCCAGCACGACTTCCCCGCGCGTGGCGATCGCCCCCGCCTCGCGGAGCAGCACGCCGTCGAGGCGAGGGCAGTCCACCCCGATGGCGAGCCAGGGGCGCCCCCGGGGGACCGCCTGCTCGGCCGCGGCGAGCCGTGCGCCGAGGTCGCCCGACGCCTGCGGCCGCAGATCCAGGCGGTCGCCGAGCCAGAGACGCATTTCCGCGCCGGCGTCGGTGGGCGTGAACCAGACGGTGGCGCCGAATCCGGCGTCGCGCGCAGCGGCGAGGGTGCGGATCACCATGAGCCGGTAGAGCCTCAGTGCCTGGCGATCCCCGATCTCCGCGGCGAGACGCGTCTTGACCATACCAGGGCGCGGGGCTTTGAGGAGAATCGCGAGCGCCGGTATCATCGCGCGGGCGGCTCGGGGAGGTACCAGCGGGCCAGCCGGTCGGGCGCCACGCCGGCGAGGAAGAGCCCGAGCAGCGCCAGGTTCCGGAGCGTGCCGCGGAACTGGCCCTCGCGCCGCCAGCGGCGGGCGTCGGCGAGGATCGGTGCCGGGAGGCGCTCGACATGGGCCACCCGGGCGATTCGCCGGCTCAGGACGACGTCCTCCATGATCCGGGTCTCGGGATAGCCGCCGACGGCGTCATAGAGCGAGCGCCGCACGAGCAGTCCCTGGTCCCCGTAGGCCAGGCCGGTGATCCGCCACCGCAGAGCCGCTCCCCGCTCGACCCACCGCAGCCAGCGTCCCTTGCCGTCGATCGCGAGCCGCCAGGCCGCGGCCTGCACGTCCGCCCGCCCCAGCGCCGCCTCGACCGCCGCCACCGCAGCGGGCACGAGTCGGGCATCGGCGTGCACCACGAGCAGCCAGTGGCCCGAGGTGGTCGCGATGCCGGCGACCAACTGCCGCCCGCGCCCTCGGGGCGCGTGAACCACGCGCGCCCCACGAGCGGCGGCCAGTTCGGGCGTGCCGTCCGAGGAGCCGCCGTCGGTGACGATGATTTCGTGGGGAACCGTGAGCGCCGAGAGATCCTGCAGGAGTCGCGGCAGGCGCGGCGCTTCGTCGAGCGTCGGGATGACGACCGACAGGAGCGTGGTCAGCTCCGGACGAGCGCCTGGTAGCGGGCCCGCAAATCGCGGGTGATGGGTCCGGCCTTGCCGGCGCCGATGACCCGGCCGTCGAGCTGGCGGATGGCCACGATCTCGGAGGCGGTGCCGGTGAGGAACGCCTCGTCAGCGGTGTAGACATCGTAGCGGTTGAGCATGGTCTCCTGAACCTCGTACCCGGCGTCGCGCGCCAGCTCGAAGACCACCTCGCGGGTCACGCCCTTGAGAATGCCGGCGTAGGGCGGCGGGGTCCGGAGGATGCCGCTCTTCACGATGAACACGTTCTGGCCTGATGCTTCGGCCACGCTCCCCGCGCTGTCCAGCATCAGCACCTCATCGGCGCCGGCCTGGATCCCCTCCACCTTGGCCATCACGTGGGCCAGGTAGTTGAGCGACTTGACCCGGGGAGAGAGCGACTCGCGCTGCGAAATCGGGGTGGCCGCGGTCACCACCTTGAGGCCCGCCTCGTAGACCTCTTCGGGCCACAGCTTGATCGTGTCCATGATGACGATGACCGACGGCTTGGGACTCTTCCGCGGGTCGATGCCGAGATCGCCCACGCCGCGGGTGATCAGGTGGCGAATATAGCCCTCGGTGATTCCCGAGCGCGTGACCGCCTCCTCGGTGATCGCGGCGAGCTCGCCCTTGGGCATCGGGATGTCGAGCCAGATGGCGTGGGCGGAGTCGTAGAGCCGGTCGAGGTGCTGGGCCAGGCGGAAGGTCTTGCCGGCATAGACCCGGGTTCCCTCGAAGACTCCGTCGCCATAGAGGAGGCCGTGGTCGTACACCGAGATCTTGGCCTGGCCCCGCTCGTACCACTGGCCGTCGAGCCAGGTGGTGGGGACGCCGGCGTCCGGCTTGGGAGTCTTCGCCGATTGGTGGAGGCTGGCAGTCATGGAGGGGAATCTACAGCGCGATGGGGGGGGCCGCCACCGTTTTGCAGCTGCGGTGGCGCCGCTACACGACCACTATTGCGGCACAATGAGAGCCAGTGGGAGACCCGGCTCAGCGGTGAACGAAGGCCGCCTTCGAGCGGGGGCCATTGGCGAGGAAGTTCGCCACCCCGATCCGCCGGTCCTCGGTCCCGCAGCACTGCCCGAACATCTCCGACTCGAAGCGCAGTCCCTCGCCCAGCGGCTTGCGGCAGCCTTCGACGATCGCCCGGCAGATGAGGCCGTCGATCGCGCGACTCAGGTGACCGAGCTCGACCGGCGGCAGCTCGTCGGGGGTCTCCAGCGGCCTCGGATCGATCGGCCGCAATGCGATCTCCCCTCGCGTGGCCGCGCGCGCCAGCATTACCGCCGCCGCCACCACGTCTCCCTCCACCTCCTCACGGATCAGGCCGCACTCGACCGCCTCGCGACCGGAGAGGCCACGCCCCGTCCGCAGCATCTCGGCGGCCCGCTCGATCCCGACGATGCGGGGCAACCGCTGGGTCCCTCCCGAGCCCGGCACGATACCGAGGCTGGCTTCCGGCATCGCCACCGCCAGGGTCAGACCCTTTCGCGCGATCCGGGCGGTGCAGCAGAGCGCGAGCTCGCAGCCGCCCCCCAGAGCGAATCCGTTGAGGGCACACACCACCGGCTTACCGAGGCGCTCGATCAGGTTCCCGGCCTCCTTGGTTCGCTGAGAGGCTGCGAAGCCTTCCTCCGGCGTCTCGATGCCGGCCAGGAAGTGCACGTCGGCGCCCGACACGAACGCCTTGGTGCCGAAACCGGTGAGAACCACGGCCGCGATGGCGGGGTCGTCGCGCAGCGCGGAGAACTGCGCCTGTAGCTGCTGGTACACCTCCTCGCTCAGGGCGTTGAGCACCCGCGGCCGCCGGATGGTGAGGATCGCGACGTCGCCGTCGTCCCGCCGGATGACGTGATCAATCCGGAACGGCCGCCCCGCCGCCGCCTGCCCGACGAGGCAGCGCGGCACGGCGAACCCGGGATGCCCGGCGGCGTACGTCTCCACCAGGGCCAGCGCTCGATCGACGCCCAGCTGGTTCATGAAGCCGAACGGCGGACGCATGGCCAGGCCCAGCTCGATGGCCATCTCGAGATCGCTCAACCGGCTGATGCCGCTATCGAGCACCTGCCCAGCCAGCCCGAAGTAGGCGCCGCGCATCGCGTCGGCGATCCGATTCTCCTGATCGGCGAGAAGCTCGACCGGGTCGTTCCGGGCCGGCACCTCCCAGGGCTGCTTCGACGCCATGGCTTCGCGCAGCAGTCGCGGTACCCTGAACCACGCGCCCAGCTTCTCGGTCATGACCTCCAGGGCGTGGGCGGTGATCGGGTTCCCGCCGGTGAGGTTCATGGCCGTGAAGGGACCGACCCCGAGTCCCAGCGCACGGCGGGCGGCGGCGTCCACCTCCCTGGTCGTGCCCAACCCCTCCTCGACCGCAAGAGCCGCGGCCAGGAACAGTCCCTCGAAGACCGGGTTGACCGCGTAGCCGTAGCGGCCGCCCACCTGAATGGGAACTTTCCCGATCGCCTCATAGAAGGCCATCAACGCCCTGGTGAGGGCCGGCTCGGTTTCACCTGCCGGGACGATTTCCACCAGCGGATTGCGCTCGGCAGGAAAGAAGTAATGGATCACCAGCCCGCGCTCGCGGTGCCCTAGGCCGGCGAAGATCGCCTCCGGCTCGATATGGGACGAATTCGAGGCCAGCACCGCGGTCGGGCCGCACACCGCTTCGAGCCTCGCGAAGATCTTCCGCTTGATGTCGACCTGCTCCGTCGCCGCCTCGATGACCAGGCCGGCGCCGGCCAACTCCCCATAGTCGGTGGTGAAGCTGGCCGCGCTCCGGATGGCATCGGCCGTGGCCGGAGTGAAGGCGCCGCTCTCCTGTCCCTTCCGTACCTTCTGGTCGAACTTGGCCCGCCCTCGCTCGAGCGCTTCGGGCACGAGGTCGACGACCACGACCCGAACGTTCTGGGGATGCAGGACCTGGGCGAAGTGGAGTGCGATGTCGGGCCCGATCTGCCCCGATCCGACGACACCGACAAGATCGAGGGCGACGGTCGTGATCTCTTTCGATCGCTCGTTCGGGAAACACAGGCGAATACTTGACAAAGTTACTCCCTATTACCTTATACTCTTGGGACCTAGACCTGGACGCCCGGGGCTCTGCCTGGCTATTATATTGTGAACGTTCGTTCGACAAATCAAGGCGGTTCCCCCCTCGACGCTCCCAAGAGGAGGCGGGGTGACGCGAACGGAAGTGGTGGACTGGGCCAGGAACCAATACGAGGACCTGGACTTCACCGCGGCTCGCCGGTGGCTGGCGGAGGGCCCGGGGCGGAAGGCGGGCGGCTATCTGCCGGTCTACGCGCCGCGCGAGGTGCTCCACGCCTCGGGCTTTCTTCCCGTCGGGATCTATGGCGCCGGGGATATGCTGGAGACGATCCGCGGCGACGCCTTCTACCAGTCCTACATCTGCCATCTGCCGCGCTCCGTGATCGAGCTGGCCCAGTCGGGCCGCCTCGATCTGCTGTCAGCCGTGCTCTTCCCGTCCACCTGCGACGTGATCCGGAACCTGTCGGGCATGTGGAAGCTGTTGTATCCCGACGTCTACGTCCGCTACATCGACGTTCCCCAGGTGCCCGATCCCGCTTCGGCCCTCGAGTTCTGGGAGGGGGAGCTCCGGCGCCTGCTCCACGACCTGGGGCAGATCTCCGGCCGGGTCCCCTCCGACCAGGATCTGCGCGGTTCGATTGCGCTCTACAACGAGATGCGGAAGGTCATCCGAGATCTCTACCGGCTGCGGCGGGAGCGGCCCTGGGACCTGCCGACGGAGGAGCTCTACCTCCTGCTGCGGGCCGGGGAGGTCACCCCGCCCGAGGAGTTCGTCCTGCAGGCACGGCGCTATCTCGCCGCGGTCGAAGCGGACCCCAGGCGGCGCCGGGACAACAGCCGGGTCATCGTGGTAGGGGCGTTCTGCGAGCAGCCGCCGCTCGGCCTGATCAAGTCCATCGAGCGGTCCGGCTGCTACATCGTGGACGACGACTTCGTCCTCGGGAACCGGTTCCTGGTCCGGGACGTGCCGGCCGAGGGTGACCCCGTGCGGGCGCTGGCCCGGGCCTTCGTCGAGAACGAGCTCCGGACGGCGGTTCGGTACGAGGGCGACCCCGACGGCAAGAAGCGACTGATGGGCGAACAGGTGGCCGCGGCGAGCGCCGACGGGATCATCTTCGCCACGCCCAGCTTCTGCGACCCCGCGCTGCTTGACCAGCCGATGCTGCGCGGCGGGGCGGAGCGGGAAGGCATCCCTTGCATCGCCTTCAAGTATGCCGAGAACACCGGCCAGTTCCAGCAGTACCGGGAGCAGGCCGGCACGTTCTCGGACTCCATCAAGCTCTGGGGAGGTGGCTGATGGCCGACGCCCTCAAGGATCGCTCGATGCTCCTCCAGAAGGAGATGCTCGCGAGCCACATGGCGCGGCTGGAGCAGGCCCCCGAGACCGGCGAACCGGTGGTCTACACCTTCGTGCCGGGCAACCTGACCGAGTTGATCAGATCGTTTGGCGCGCTGCCGGTGCTGCCGGAGATCAACGCGCTCCAGTCGGGCATGCGGAAGCTGTCGGGGGATTATATCGCCGAGGCAGAGCGGGCGGGCCACTCCGAAGACGTGTGCACCTACGTCAAGTGCGACATCGGGATGCTCCGCTCCGGGAACCTGGGCCCCTCGGGAACCAAGCTCCCCAAGCCCGACCTGCTGCTCCTGTCGTACACCGGCTGCTACACGTTCATGAAGTGGTTCGAGCTGCTGCGGGAGGAGTACGACTGCCCGGTGGTCTTCTTCCACGTCCCCTACCAGGGCGACGGCGTGCTCGAGCCGGAGCACCGAACCTACATGCTCCGGCAGCTCCGGGAGCAGGTGATTCCGGCGCTCGAGCGGGCCACCGGCCGGAAGTATGACGAGGACGCGCTGCGCCACAGTCTCGGCCTCGCCGCCGAGGCGGAGGACGACCTGGTCGCCGTACTGCATGCGGGCAAGCGCCGGCCCAGCCCGATCGACGGGTATTTCGGCACGGTCTATTACGTCGGGCCGATGTTCAGCGCCTTCCGGGGGACGCCGGAAGGGGTCGAGTACTACCGGACTCTCCGGCAGGAAGTCGAGGAGCGGGCGGCCGCCGGTCTCGGCCCGATCACCCCGGACGGGCCGCTCAACGACCAGCGCTATCGCCTGGTGGTCGAGGGACCGCCCAACTGGACCAGCTTTCGCGACTTCTGGAAAATGTTCTCGGACGAGGGGGCCGTCGTGGTGGCGTCGACCTACAGCAAGGTGGGTGGCACCTACGACTTCGGCTTTCGGCACAACCCGGCCGATCCCCTCGGGACGCTGGCCGACTACTGCAGCGGTTGCTACACCAACCTCAACCTTCCCGCGCGGGTCGACATGCTGGCCCGCTATATCCAGGAGTACCAGGCCGACGGGTTCCTGATCAACTCGGTCAAGTCGTGCAACTCCTTCTCCGCCGGGCAACTGCTGATTCTCCGGGAGGTGGAGAAGCGGACCGGGATGCCCGGCGCATTCATCGAGTCAGACCTGGTGGATCCCCGCTATTTCTCCGCGGCAAACATCAAGAACCGGCTGGAGAGCTACTTCCAGATGATCGACGCGCGCCGGCGGGGGAAGACGGCATGACCTGCGTCGTCGGCATCGACCTGGGCTCGACCACCACCAAGGCGATCATCCTCGATGAGAACCAGCGGGTCCTGGGGCGGGGCATCACCAACTCGCGGTCCAACTACGAGCTCGCCGCGGCGGTGGCGCGCACCGAGGCCGTCATCAACGCCCGCTTCGGGATGGTCCACCAGCGGGCGGAGGAGTTGGGGGCGGCCGATGCTGTCGGGCGGCTTCGGCGGGCATTCGTGCTCGAGCAGATGCTGCACCAGCTGCGACACCTCGAGCGGCTGACTCTTGAGGAGGTGGCCCACTCGGCGCCCGCCGGTCTCCGGGCGCCGTTCGCCGGGGCCCTCTCGGAGATCTGCCGCCGGATCGCGGCGGAGGAGGAGGCCCGCTTCACCCAGCCGCCGCTCCTGCGCTCGGACTTCTTCCGCGACGCGGCCGGCTCGGCCTTCATGCGCATCGCGGAGGAGATCGCCGATCCCAACGGGGTGAGCTTCGACCGGCTGATCGGCGTCTACGACAAGTGCATCATCCGAGTGGAGAACGAGCCGCTGGATCTGGACTTCCGCGATCACATCGGGTCCGCGCTGCAGCGGGTCGGCAATCCGCCCGGCCTGGCCGACGCGGTGGACATGGCGGTGGCCAGCGACCTCACCCCGGCCGCGACGGTGGGCACCGGCTACGGCCGGGCCCGCCTGCCGTTCCCCAAGGAGCAGATTCGATCGGAGATCCTGTGCCACGGGCTCGGGGCGCATGCGCTGTTTCCGGAAACCCGCACGGTGCTCGACATCGGGGGCCAGGACACCAAGGCGATCCAGGTGGATTCGGCAGGGATCGTGACCAGCTTTCAGATGAACGACCGCTGCGCCGCGGGGTGTGGCCGCTATCTCGGCTACATCGCCGACGAGATGAATCTCGGGCTCCATGAATTGGGTCCCCTCGCCGAGCAGTCGCGGCGCTGCGTCAAGATCAGCTCCACCTGCACCGTGTTCGCCGGCGCGGAGCTGCGCGAGCGGCTCTCCCTGGGTGAGAAGCGGGAAGACATCCTCGCCGGGCTCCACCGCGCGATCATCCTCCGCGCCATGAGCCTCCTGGCGCGCTCGGGCGGCGTGTCCGACGAATTCACCTTCACTGGCGGTGTGGCCAAGAACCCCGCCGCGGTGCGCGCCCTCCGCGAGCTGGTGGGGGAGAACTACGGCGAGCGGACGCTCAACATCTCGCCCGACAGCATCTATACCGGCGCGTTGGGCGCGGCCATCTTCGCCGCGAGGACGCTGGACTGATGCCCGTCACCAGTGGTATCGACGTCGGCAGCGGCGCGGTCAAGGCCGTGGTCATGGGCACCGATGACCAGGGCGAGGAGCGGCTGCTCGCCAAGGTGTCGTCGCGCATCCGCCGCCGGGAGGTGGCCAAGGTGGTGGACGAGGTATTCCACGCCGCGGTCGAGCAGGCCGGGGCCGGCGAGCCAGACTACATCGCCACGACCGGAGAGGGCGAGGAAGTTCCGTTCGCGACCGGGCATTTCTACGGCATGACGACCCACGCCCGGGGAGCCCTGTACCTCGAACCCCGGGCTCGCGCAGTGCTGGACGTGGGGGCCCTCCACACGCGCGCGGTGGCGATGGACGGGCGGGGCCGGGTCCTGGACTACAAGATGACGAGCCAGTGCGCCTCCGGATCCGGCCAGTTCCTGGAGAACATCGCCCGCTATCTCGGCGTCTCCCAGGAGGAGATCGGCCCGCTCTCCCTCCAGGGAAAGAATCCTGAGAAGGTCAGCTCGATCTGCGCGGTGCTGGCGGAGACCGACGTGATCAACATGGTCTCGCGCGGCATCACCACCCCCGACATCCTGCGCGGGGTGCACGACAGCATGGCGGACCGGTTCGCCCGGTTGCTTCGCTCCCTTCAGTTCGACGGCGCGATCTTCGTGAGCGGCGGGCTCGCCTCCGACCTGGGGCTGCGGGCGGCCCTGAAGGATGCGCTCGACAAGCGGATGCCCGCGGGCACCGCGAGCCGGGAGGTGGTCACCCACCCGGACGCCATCTTCGCGGGGGCCATCGGCGCGGCGCTTCACGGCGGCTTCCGCCATCGGAAGCTGCAACGGGCCGCCGGAACCCGGGCCGAAGCCGACTAGGCAAAGGGGAACGAGGTCATGGGAATCACCGCCATCGGGTACCACCGGCCGGCCACCCTGGCCGATGCCTGCGAGCTGGGCAGGCGGCTGGGGAGCGAGGGCGCGTTCCTGGCCGGCGGCACCGAGCTGCTGCCGGATTACCAACGGGAGCGCGAGACGGCGCTGCACCTGATCGCGCTCGATGCCATCGAGGAGCTCCGCGGCATCCGGATCGACGGCAACCAGCTCCGAATCGGTGCCCTGACGACGGTCGCCCAGGTCGCGGCATCACGGCAGGTGCGGGAGTGGTTTCCGGCCCTGGCCGAGGCCGCGGGCGCCATCGGGAGTCCCCCCATCCGGAGCCGCGCCACGATCGGGGGCAATTTCTGCCGCGCGGTGCCGTGCGCCGACACCCCACCGGCCGCCGTCGTTGGCGGGGCGCGGGTGCGACTCATGGGGCCCGAGGGAACCCGCGAGTTCGAGGCCGCGCACTTCTTCGTCGCACCACGCCGAACCGTGCTCCAACCGGGCGAGCTGCTGGTCGAGATCGTGATTCCGGAGCAGCCCGCGCTTTCGGGCGCGAGCTACCAGCGCTTCGCCCGCCGGCGCGGCTCCGCCCTGCCGGTCGCGGCCGTGGCAGCGCGGCTGGAGTTCGCTGATGGCAAGATCACCGGCGCCCGAATCGCACTCGGCGCGGTCGCCCCGGTCCCACTGCTGGCTCAACGCTCGGCGGCGGTCGTGGTGGGGGAGTCGCCCACGGCGGAGCTGTTTGCGCTGGCCGCCGCGGTGAGCGCCGAGGAGGCGCTGCCCATTTCCGACGTTCGCGGCTCGGCCGCCTTCCGGCGCGAGTTGGTAGCGGTCCTGACACGGCGAGCCCTCGCCGAGGCGGCGCGGCGAGCCGGGGTGAAGCCGGCATGAGCGACGAGATGCTGGTGCGGCTCACGGTCAACGGCGATGACCACACCCTGGCGGTGAGGCCGAGCACCACGCTCCTCCAGGCCCTGCGGGACCTGCTGGATCTGACGGGCACCAAACACGGGTGTGGCACCGGAGACTGCGGGGCCTGCACGGTGCAGGTGGACGGCGACCCGGTCGCCTCCTGCCTGACTCTCGCGGCCGCCGTCGACGGGAAGCGGGTCACCACGGTCGAGGGACTCGCCCGGGGTGCTGACCTGCATCCGCTGCAGAAGGCCTTCGTCAAGCACGGAGCCCTGCAGTGCGGCTTCTGCACCTCCGGCACGCTCATGTCCGCCAAGGCGCTCATCGACCGGAATCCGAGCCCGTCGGAGGAGGAGATCAAGGAGGCGCTGAGCGGCAACCTCTGCCGCTGCGGGACCTACCCCAGGATCATTCAGGCGGTGCGGGAGTGGCAGGAGTTCGAAGGCACGCCCCTCGACACCAAGCCGCGCGCGCACGGCGAGCAGGACCAACGGCGAGACCACGCGGTGGTCGGCCACGCGGTGACCCGCTGCGATGCCCCCGACAAGGTGACCGGGCGGGCCAAGTACACCGCCGACCTGCGGCTCCCGGGCATGCTGCACGGCAAGATCCTGGGCAGCCCGATCGCGCACGGCCTGATCAAGCGGATCGACGTCTCCAGGGCCCGCGCGCTTCCCGGCGTGCTCGCGGTGATCACCGGGGCCGACGTGCCGAAGACCTGGTACGGCGTGAGCCCGGCGCGCGAGGACGAGCAGATTCTGGCCCAGGACCGGGTCCGCTACGTGGGCGACGAAATCGCCGCCGTCGCGGCGGTGGACCTGGAGACGGCCGAGCGGGCCATCAAGTGCATCGAGGTGGAGTTCGAGGAGTTGCCCGCGGTGTTCGACCCGGACGCCGCCATGGCGCCCGGGGCGCCGCTCATCCACCCGGAGCACCCCCGCTACGCCGGCAACGTCAACACCCGGGTGGATTGGCATTTCGGCAACGTGGCGGAGGGGCTCGCACAGGCGGACCTCGTGCGGACCCAGCGGTTCGTCGGCAACCGCACGTACCAGAGCCCGCTGGAACCGCACGCGGCGCTGGCCCGGTGGGAGCCTCACGGCGACCGCCTGACGATCTGGTCGTCCACCCAGACGCCGCACTACCTCCACCGCTCGCTGGCGCGGACGCTGGACATCCCGATGGGGAACATCCGGGTCATCCGGCCGGCGGTGGGCGGCGGCTTCGGCGCCAAGGCGGAGGCGACGCCGCTCGATTTCTGCGCCGCGATCCTCGCCCGAACGACCGGCCGGCCGGTGATGATGGCCTACTCCCGGGAGGAGATGCACCGCCACTTCCGCGGCCGCCACAAGCAATACATCGACCTCACGATCGGGGTGAAGCGGGACGGCACCATCACCGCCGTGGACCAGCGGGTGGTGCTCGATGGCGGCGCCTACACCTCCTTCGGTGTGATCACGGCGTATTACGCCGGGTCGATGCTCCCCACGTTGTACAAGATGCCGCACTACCGGTACGAGGGGATCCGGGTGTACACCAACCTGCCCGCGTCGGGCGCCTTCCGGGGCCACGGCGTGCCCCAGCCCCGGTTCGCCTTCGAGTCCCTCCTCGACATGATCGCCGAGGACCTTGGCATGGATCCGCTGGAGCTTCGGCTGCGCAACGCCATGCAGCCGGGCACCCGGACCTGCAACGCCCTCGACGTCTCGTCGTGCGAGCTCACCCAAACCCTCGAGCGGGCGCGCGAGGCGTCGGGCTGGCGGGCCAAGAAGGGGCGGCTCCCTCGCGGCAAAGGCATCGGCGTGGGATGCGGCGGGTTCGTCTCGGGGGCGGCATACCCGATCTACCGATCCGACTTCCCGCACTCGAATGCCATGATCCGGGTCCAGGAGGATGGGACCGCGGTGTCGCTCCACATCGCCGCGGCCGAGATCGGGCAGGGGTCGGACACGGTGATGGTCCAGATCGCGGCGGAAGAGCTGGGTGTCCCGTACGACCGGGTGTGGCTGGCGGAGTGCGATACCGTGCTGAGCCCGCTCGACCTCGGGGCCTATTCCAGCCGCCTGACGCTGATGGGCGGCAACGCCGTCCGGATGGCGGCGCAGCAGGTGAAGGCCCGGTTGCTGGCGGTCGCCGCCAAGGAGCTGGGGTGCGATCCCGCGAGCCTGGTCGCCCGAAACGGGCGGATCTTCGTCCAGGGAGACCCCGCGAAGGGCCTCGAGTGGGCGGCGGCCGCCCGGCTGGCGTTTTCCCGCGAGGGGCCGGTGGTCGGCGTGGGCTCGTACCAGCCGCCCAAGCACCTCGGCGGTGACTTCAAGGGCGGCACCGTCGGCACTTCGCCGGCCTACAGCTTCTCCACCGTCGTGGCCGAGGTCACCGTCGATCTCGAGACCGGCTACGTCACGGTGGACCGCGTCACCGACTTCAGCGATGCCGGCACGGTCATCAACCCCGCGACCTTCCACGGCCAGGTGGAAGGATCCATCGTGATGGGGCTGGGGGAGACGTTGCTGGAGGACACCGTGGTGGGGCAAGGAGGCCGTTTGGCCAATCCGAACCTGCACGACTATCTGATCCCCACCATCGGCGACACGCCGGAAATCACCACCGTGGCGGTGGAGAGCTACGAGCCGCACGGGCCGTTCGGCGCCAAGGAAATCGGGGAGGGTTCCCTCCTGCCCGTGCTGGGCGCGATCGCCAACGCGATCTACGACGCCTGCGGCGTGCGCGTGATGGAGCTCCCCATCACCCCAGAAAAGATTCTCGCAGCCCTGAAGGCTGGCCACCCGAGGGAGCCCGGAATCCCGACCGTCGCCAGAGAGGAGACACCGACCCGATGACCATGCGCGGAGGCCTCGAGGTCATGGAGCCGCGGCGCAACCGCCCGCGGGCCGCGACGCAACAGAAGCTCGATCATCTCCTGGCGACGGCGGCCGCGCTGATCGCGGAGAAGGGGTACCGGGCGACATCGTTGCGCGACGTGAGCCGGGCGATCGGAGTGAGCGTCGCCGGACTCTACCACTATTTCACCAGCAAGGAGGACCTGCTCTACCAGCTCCAGTACCGGACCTTTGCGGCGCTGCTCCAGGCGCAGGAGGAGCGGGCCAGCGAGCCGGGCACGCCGGAGGACCGCTTCCGGCGGCTGATCGTCGGGCACCTGGAATTCTTCGCCAGCCACCCCAACGAGCTCAAGCTGTGCACCTACGAATTAGAGTCCCTCAAGGGGGACGCGTTCGCCACGGTGGAGGCGCTGCGCCGTCGGTACTACCGGCTGGTCACCTCGGTCGTCGCCGAGCTGATGGAGGGGTGGGGCCCCGATGGCGCGGAATCGAAGCGGAGCCGGCACGCCGCGCTGTTCGTCTTCGGGATGCTGAACTGGATGTTCATGTGGTATGACCCCACGCGCCACGGGACCCTGGCGGACATCGGCGACGAAATGGTCGAGTTCGCCCTGAACGGTCTCCGGCGCAGGTGACGGAGGACAGCCCCTGATGCAATTCACGGATGTGTGGATCCCCTACGGTGCCTACTGGGCATCGCCCTTCGCAGCGTGGCAAGGAAGCTTCGCCACCTTGCCGCCGATCCCCTTCGCGGCGGACCTGGCGAAGCGGGCCCTGGCGGAGCGCGGGATCGCGCCGGCGCAGATCGATGGGCTGTGCCTCGGTACCACGGTCCCCAGCCAGCACTCGTTCTACGGCGCTCCATGGTTCGCCGGGCTCGCGGGCCTGTGTCATCTGAGCGGCCCCACGATCAACCAGGCGTGCGCGACCGCCGTCCGCTGCGTGGTGCAGGGCGCCCAGGAGCTGGCCGCCGGCAGCGCCACGGTCTACCTCGCGGCCACCGCCGACCGGACCAGCAATGGTCCCCACCTCTACTACCCGAATCCGGGCGGCGCCGGCGGCACCGGGCAGTCGGAGGATTGGGTGCTGGACAACTTCGGGCGCGACCCCTACGCCGGGAACTCGATGATCCAGACGGCGGAGAACGTGGCCCGTGAAGCGGGCATCAGCCGGGAGGCGCAGGAGGAGATGACGCTCCTCCGCTATCGCCAATACCAGCGCGCCCTGGAGCACGACGGCGCGTTTCAGGCGCGCTACCTGGTCCGGCCGGTGGAAATTCGGGACGGGCGGGGACGCAAGGTCCTGAAGACGGTGACCGGCGACGAGGGCATCCATCCGACGACCGGCGAGGGTCTGGCGGCGCTCCGGCCGGTGATCGAGGGAGGCAGCGTGACCTTCGGTACCCAGACCCATCCGGCGGACGGGAATGCCGGGTGCGTTCTGGTGCGCGGCCGCGACCGGGCCCGCGCGCTCGGGAAGGACGGCGGTGTGGGGATCCAGCTGCTCTCCTACGGAGAGGCCCGGGTGAAACCGGGATTCATGCCGATGGCGGTGGCACCCGCGGCGCGGCTGGCGCTCGAACGCGCCGGCATCACCGCCGGCGACCTCGCCAGTGTCACCACGCACGCTCCGTTTGCCGTCAACGATGTTTACCTCGCCCGGGAGCTGCGGCTCGACCCCGAGCGGATGAACCGCTACGGGTGCTCGCTCGTGTGGGGCCATCCGCAGGGGCCCACCGGGCTGCGCTCGATCATCGAGCTGATCGAGGATCTGGCCCTGCTGGGCGGCGGCTACGGTCTGTTCACCGGCTGCGCCGCCGGGGACAGCGCGGCCGCGGTGGTACTCAAGGTCACGGAGAACTGAACCGCACCGAAAGGAATCACCGTATGGGAGAGTTCGCCTCCAGGGCCGCCGGCGACTTCGACTTCCGGGACATCCTCTACCAGAAGGGGGATATGACGGCCCGGATCACGCTCAACCGGCCGGAGGCCTACAACGCGTACCGGACCGGGACGCTCCGTGAGCTGATCACCGCGTTCGAGGACGCGTCGAACGACGACCAGGTCGGCGTGATCGTGTACACCGGCGCGGGAGACAAGGCGTTCTGCACCGGCGGCGACGTCAAGGAGTACGCCGAGCTCTACACCAGGCGTCCCCGGGATTACTGGAAGTACATGGGGCTGTTCAGCAGGTACATCGAGAGCATTCTCCACAGCGGCAAGGTCACCATCGCCCGGATCAACGGGATGGCGGTCGGCGGGGGCAACGAGTCGCAGCTCGCCTGCGACCTCGCCGTGATGGCGGACGATGCCTACATCGCCCAGGTCGGAACCAGTGTGGGCAGTGTCGCGGCCGGTGGCGCCACCCAGTGGCTCTCGATTCACGTGGGGGACCGCCGCGCGCGCGAGATGCTGTTCCTCAACCCGCGCATCCGGGCGCAGCAGGCGCTGGAGTGGGGACTGGTGAACCGGGTGGTGCCGCGGGAGAAGCTCGACGAGGAGGTGCAGAAGCTCGTCGACGGCGTCCTGGACAAGTTCTCGGAGTGCACTCGCTACACCAAGCAGCAGCTGAACTACTGGAAGGAGTCGGCCTGGTACGCGACCATCGGCCATGCCCGCGATTGGCTCTCGACCCATTTCACGTCCCTGGAGCCGTACGAGGGGATGCAGGCCTTCGTGGAGAAGCGGAAGGCCGACTACCGGGGTCTCCGGCGGAGGGCGGCGGAGGGAGGGAGCAGCGAGTTCCTGTGGGGACCGTACACGCAGAGCTGCGGCGCCTGCGGGGCGAAGGGGATTCCCGAAGGCTTCACCTTCTGCGGCGCCTGCGGGGGCGCACTCGGCAAGCGGCATGGCGCCTGACCCGGGGGCACGGGTCGCCCTGGTAACCGGCGCCGGGCGCGGCATCGGCGCGGCGATCGCGCGGGAACTCGCCCGGGACGGATGTGACGTGGCGCTGGTGGACAAGGCGACGGCGCCGGCGGAAACGGTGGCCGGAGAGATCCGGCGGCTGGGGCGCCGGGCGGTTGTCCTCGACGCCGACGTGACCAGCCTCACGGCGGCGGGGGCCTCTGTCGGCGCGGTATTGGCCGAGCTGGGCCGGCTCGACCTGCTGGTCTGCAACGCCGGGATCAGCCGCGACGCCGTGGTCTGGAAGATGACGGAGGAGGCGTGGGACGAGGTCATCGCGGTCAACCTGAAGGGGTGCTTCAATTATTGTCGCGTGGTGGCCCCGATCTTCCGGGCGCAGCGTCGCGGCCGGATCGTCACCGTCGCATCGATCAACGCCCTCCGGGGCAAGGCGGGCCAGGCCAACTACACCGCCTCGAAGGCGGGCGTGGTGGCGCTGACCCGGACCCTGGCGCGGGAGCTGGGACGGTCGGGGGTGACCGTCAACTGCGTCGCGCCGGGAATGGTGCGCACGGCGATGACCGACGCTCTGCCGCCGCAGATTCTCGACGCCGCCATCGCCGAGTCGGCCCTGGGGCGAATCGGCGAGCCCGAGGACGTGGCCCACGCCGTCGCGTTCCTCTGTTCCGACCGCGCGCGGCACATCACCGGCGCCGTCCTCCAGGTGGACGGCGGACAGTTCATGTGAGAGGACACGGCGCCGCATGACGGACGCGACCGGCACGGTGGGGTACCAGGTGCGCGACGACGTCGCCTACGTGACGCTCGGCGCGCCGCCCCTCAACCTGCTCACCGCGGCGATGATGGGCGATCTGGCGGCGGCGCTGGAGCGGGCCGGAGACGACCGGACCCTGAAGGCGATCGCGGTGACGTCGGCGGGGCGGGCGTTTTCGGCCGGCGCCGACGTGGGCGAGCACCGGCCGGAGCAGGCGCCGGCCATGATCGAGGGATTCAGCCGGTTGTTCCACGCGCTCGGCGCGAGCGAGCTGCCGCTGGTCATGGCGGTCGACGGCGCGGCACTCGGCGCTGGGTTCGAGCTGGCGCTGATGGCCGACGTGCTGCTCGCCAGCGAGCGGGCCAGCTTCGGCCAGCCCGAGATCCGCCTGGGCTTCTTCGCGCCGGTGGCAGTCGCCTGGCTCCCGGCCCGCATCGGGATCGCCCGGGCGATCGAGGTCACCAGTACCGGGCGGACCTACACCGCGGGGGAAATGCAGGTCATGGGGCTGGTGTCGCGGGTGGTAACCCCGGAGGAGCTGCCGGCGGCGCTGGAGGCGGTGCTGACCGACATGCGCCGGGCCAGCCCGGTCGTCATGCGGATGAACGTGCGGCTCGCGCGGCAGCTGCAGGGCCGTCCGTTCGAGGAGGCGCGGCGGGAGGCGGAGCGGGTGTTCCTGGAGGAGTTGATGGCGACGGAGGACGTGCGCGAAGGCATCGCCGCGTTCTACCAGAAGCGTCGCCCGGCATGGAAGAATCGCTGAGGAGGACCGGGTGCGGATCCTGATCGTGGGAGCGGGAGCGCTGGGAGGGTTCGTCGGGGCCACCCTGGCGCGCGCCGGGGAGGACGTGACCCTGCTCGACATCAAGGAATCCCAGGCCCGGTTCCTCAACGACGCCGGGCTGGTGATCACCCGGGCCGGGCAGGAGGAAGCCTGTATCCCGGTGCACGTGGTCACCTCGGTCGAGGGCCTGGAGCCGTTCGACCTGGTGTTCGTCGCGGTCAAGACCTACGAGACCGAGGACGCGATGCGCGACGTGATGCCGGTGACGGGGCCGCACACCCGCTTCCTCTCCATGCAGAACGGCATCGGCAGCGCCGAGGTCATGGCGCGGTACGTCGGCCCCGAGCGGGTGGTCTGCGGCATCACCTACCACAGCATCCAGCATGCGGGCCCGGGCCGGCTGAATTATCGGGTCGGGATCAAACCGTTCCAGATCGCCCCCTTCGTCGGGGAGATCACCCCCGAGATCGAGGCGATCGGGGAGGTGTTCCGCCGGGCCGGGCTGGAGACGGCCACCGTCCCCAACATCGACGACGCCGTCTGGGAAAAGGTGCTGCACAACGCGGTGATCAACCCGGTCTCCGCGGTCACCGGACTGACCTGCCGCGAGATCCTGGCGGACCCCGACCTGATCGCCTTCATGCGCGAGCTGACCCACGAGATCGTCGCCGTGATGCGCGCGCGGGGTGTCGCGATCGTCGACCCGGAAGACCCCTTCCGTCCGCTGCTCAGCTCGCTCCAGGCGCTGGGCAAGAACCGGCCGTCCATGTGGCAGGATCTCGCCCGCGGCAGGCGGACCGAGATCGACGCGATCAACGGCGCGGTCGTCGCCGAGGCGGAGCGCCTCGGGCTCCAGGCCCCCCACTGCAGGGCCCTGGTGCGGTTCATCCACTCCCGCGAACGGCAGAAGTTCCTCAACCGCCAGGCGATCGTCCACGAACTGGGACTCGACGGCGGGGAGGAGCGAGCGGGGGACACCCCAGGGGCGGTGCGGCCGGAACGGCCGGTGCGCGCCACATCGCTGGGAGCGGACGGCGGCATGCCCCCCGGGGGGCCGCCGCTGGAGACCACCCGCCGACTGAAGGAATTGATGCGCGCCTACTATCGCGACCTCGAGGCCGCCTCGGACGATCCGGGGCGCCTGGTCGCGGCCTGCTCGGGCTTCTCGCCGGTCGAGATCGTCCGGGCGCTCGACGTGACGCCGTACTTCCCCGAAAATCACGCGGCGCTGATCGGGGCCAGCCGGCAGGTCGGGCCCTATCTCGCGCGGGCGACCGCCGAAGGATTCTCCCAGTTCGCGAGCTCGGCGATGCGAGCCGACATCGGCGCGCTGCTCGAGGGCAGCAGCCCCCTCGTGGGGGTGCACGGGATCAAGGGGCCGCCGCGCCCCGATGTCGTGATGTACAGCACCAACACCGGCCACGAGCTGCTCCGCTGGTTCGAGTTCTACGGCGCCCACTATCGCGTACCGGTGCTCGGCCTCCACCCGCCGCCGGCGCTGGACCAGCTGGAGCAGATGGACATCGACGCGGCGGCGCACCAGATGTGGCGACTGGCGTCCGGGCTCGAGCAGGCGACCGGGCGCACCCTGGACGTGCACCGCCTGAGCGCCGTGGTCGGCCACACCGCCCAGGCCGCCGCGCTCTGGGGCGAGATCCTGGACCTCGCCCGCACGGTGCCCGCGCCCTTCACCTGGTTCGACACGCTGGTGCACGTCGCGCCCATGGTGGTCCTCCGGGGCACACCCGAGGCCGTAGCCTACTACCGCGAGCTGAAGGACGAGATCGAGGAGCGGGTCGCCCGGGGCATCGCGGCCGTGCCCAACGAGGCGTTCCGCTTCTACTGGGATGGACCCCCGATCTGGTGCGCGCTCCGGCCGCTCGCCCGGCTGTTCGGCGAATCGGGCATCGCGATCGTGGCGTCCACGTTCTCGACCGTCTTCGCCCTGTCCGGGTTGGATCCCAACGATCCCATCGAGAGCATGGCCCGGGCCTACACCGGGGTGTTCGGCAACCGGTCCGAGGCCTACAAGACGGCGTTCCTGGCCCGGAAGTTCGAGCAATACGGGGTGGATGCCGCGGTCTACCACGACTGCCGCACCACTCCCGAGGCGAGCCACGTACGTTACGGGCTGGCCCACCGGCTGGAGCGCGCGACCGGCATCCCCGGATTCGTGGTGGAGGCCGACTCGCACGACCTGCGGCTCTTCTCCACGGAGCGTCTGCAAGGACTGATCGCCGGGTTTCTCGAGCGGCAGACCGCGCCCAGCGAGGTCCGGTAGGGCCCGGCGGCGAGGAAGGAGGCACCTCAGGATGGAACCGGAGACCAGGATCGCGGCCGGCGTCGATGCCGGAACCGAGTGCGTCAAGGCCGTGGTGGTCGCCGACGGGGGCCGGGTGCTGGGCCGGGCGGTGCACCCGACGCGGGGCCACTTCCAGGCCTGCGCCTACGAGGTGCTGGCGGCGGCGCTCGACGACGCTCAGCTGCGGGAGCAGGATCTGATCGGACTCGGCGCGACCGGGTTCGCCTCGAGCTGCGTCCCCGGCGCGACGCTGACGGCGACCGAGACGGCTTGCCACGCGCTCGGGGCCTTCCACCACTGCAACCACGCGATGACCCTGGTGGACATCGGAGGCCGCGACCCCCATCTCATCACGGTGGACGCTGCCGGTCGGCCGGTGGAAGCCCGCAGTGTGCGGCGTTGCGCGGTGGGGGTCGGTAGCTTCCTGATGTTCGCGGCGCGCCATCTCGACGTTCCCCCCACGGGGCTGCAGGATCTGGCGGCGACGGCAAAGCAGGCGGCACGGGTGAGCAGCTACTGTTCGGTCTTTTCCAGCAACGAGGTCCTCGAGCGGCTCCGCGAGGGGGCAACGCGGGAGGAGATCGCGTTGGGGAGCATGCAGTCCATTGCGGAACGGATCCTCGAGATGGGCGGCCTGGAGCCCCCGGTGATGGTGTCCGGCGGGGTGGCCGAGTACTTCCCGGGCGTGCTGCACGCCCTGGAGTCGCTCTCGGGAATCCCCGTCCGGCCCGTCCCCGAGCCGATGCTGGCCGGCGCGCTGGGCGCGGCCTTGAAGGTGCTCCGGGTGCCGGTCGTCCCGCTGAGCGCGGCCGCGACCCGAAAGGCGGCGCCATGAGCGACATCCGCAGCACCGGTGCGCTCCGCGAGACGATGGGAGCCTACTACCGTTCGCTGGGGGATGCCGCGGAGCGGAAGACGGCTCCGGTCGCCTGGTGCTCCAGCGTCGGACCGACCGAACTGCTCCGCGCGCTCGGCTTCGCGGTGTTCTTCCCGGAGAACCACGCCGCGATGCTGGGGGCATCGCGCACCGCCCAACGCTACATGCCGCTGGCGCATGCGCAGGGCTACTCCCAGGATGTCTGCTCCTATCTCAGCAGCGACATCGGGGCCTACCTCGCCGGCGAAACCCCGCTCTCGGCGTTCGGTCTCTCCGGCACCCCGCGCGCCGACGTCCTGGTGTTCAACACCAACCAGTGCCGCGACATCCGGGACTGGTTCGAGTGGTACGGGCGGAAGTGGGGCGTCCCGGTGATCGGCGTGCGCTCCCCGCGCTCGATCGACGACGTGACCGAGAGCGACATCGACGGGGTGGCCCGGCAGATCGAGGGCCTGGTGCCGCCGCTCGAATCGGTGGCGGGCCGGCGGCTGGACCCGGGCCGTCTGGCGGAGGTAGTCGGCCGGTCTCGACAGTGCTCCGACCTCTGGGAGGCATGCCTCCTGACCGCGGCGCACCATCCGGCGCCGCTCACCTTCTTCGACGGCACCATCCACATGGGACCGGCCGTCGTGCTGCGGGGTGACGAGGCGGCCAACGCCTATTACCGGACCCTCCTCGCCGAGCTCCAGGATCGCGCGGCGACCGCCACCGGCGCCGTGCCGGGCGAATCGTACCGCCTGTACTGGGAGGGCATGCCGATCTGGGGGCGGCTGCGCGCGCTTTCGGCGGTGTGCATCGAGTTCCGCACCGCGGTCGTGGCCTCGACGTACTGCAACAGCTGGATCTTCTCCGCCCTCGACGCGGCCGACCCGATCCGCTCGATGGCGCGCGCCTCGCTCGAGCTGTTCATCACCCGGTCCGAAGCGCCCAAGGAGCGTTACATCGAGGAGATGGTCGGCCGGTACGGGGTCGACGGCATCGTGTTCCACGACTGCCGGACCTGCTCCAGCAACTCGAACACGCGCTACGGCATGCCGCGGCGCCTGTCGGAACGGCTGGGCATCCCGACGCTGATCCTCGACGGCGACGTCAACGACCTCCGTTGCTTCAGCGACGAGCAGTCCCGCACCAACCTGGAGGGGTTCATCGAGCAGATCGCGGACGCCCGCGCGGCGGGCCGGCTGGCGGAGCGGCGGTGAGCTACTGGGCCGGAATCGACTGCGGTTCGTGGGCCACCAAGGCGGTGGTCATCGACCAGGGTGCCCGCCTGCTCGGCAGCGGAGTCGCCCGCTCCGGCGCCGACCTGGCCGCGGCCGCGGAGCGGGCGTACACTCTGGCGTTGGCGCAGGCCGGCCGGGACAGGGACGAGATGGCGGCTGTCTGGGCCACGGGGTTCGGAAGGCAATCGGTGGAGTTCGCGGACGGATCGAGAACCGAACTGGACTGTCACGGGCGGGGAGCCGCGTACTATGTGCGGGAGCCGGCCGTCGTGATCGACATCGGCGGCCAGGACGCCAAGGTGATTCGCCTCGACGCCGACGGCCGGCGTCTGGCTCACCGGATGAACCGCAAGTGCGCCGCCGGGACGGGGAGCTTTCTGGACGAGATCGCCCTCCGGCTCGGGATCGAGGTCTCCGATCTCGACCATCTCGCGGCGACGGCCACCGAAAGCTTCGAGCTGTCCAGCTTCTGCACCGTCTTTGCCGGCACCGAGCTGTTGACTCTCATCCGCGCGGGCAAGCGCCCGGCCGACCTGGCTCGGGCTGCGTACCTGTCGCTGGTCAAGCGAGTGGCCGCCATGGACGTGTTCCAGGGACGAGTGGTGGCCACCGGGGGCGTCGTGGCCCACCACCCGACGATGGTCCGGTTGCTGGGCGAGGAGCTCCGGGCGGAGATCGTGGTGCCGCCGCACCCGCAGGAGATCGGTGCGTTCGGCGCGGCCCTCGCGGCCCGGGAGGGCGCCGCGTCGGTGGGCCCGGCGATGGAGGGCGGATGATAAGCTTGGCGGAGGCCGCCGTGCGGAACGGCCCGGAGGTCCACTCCACGATCGAGCCGATCGGCGAGCGCGAATCGGTCGGCGGGCTCCTGGCCCGCCAGGTCGAACACTTCCCCGAGGTCCCGGTCTTCGCGGAGCCCTGCGCCGGCCGGTTCCGGAAAGTGACGTGGTCCGAGTTCTGCCGCGAGGTCGTTGCGTTCGGCCGGTTCCTCTCGGCGTCGGGGATCGAGCGGGGGGACCGGGTCGCCATGTTCTCCCCCAACCGGCGCGAGATGCTGGTCACCGAGTTCGCGACCATGAGCCTCGGTGCGATCTTCGTCCCCATCTTCCCGGGCTACGCCGCGGAGCAGGCCCGCGCCCTGGTGGCGCAGTGCCGTCCCACGGCGCTCGTGCTCCCCGGTCTGGAGCAGCTCGAGCGGACCGGGGTGCCACCGACCGCCCGCGTGGTGGTGACCTTCGAGCCGGTCGAGCCGTCGGCGTTCGAAACGGCGCGGGGGGTGACCGGCGCGGACCAGGTGCTGTTCGCCGATGCCCTTGCCCGCTTCGCCGTCGGCGGGGGCGACCCCGCCCTGGCGGCATTCCTCGACCAGGCGGCGGCCGTGGATCCGAGCGACCCCGCCCTCATGATGTACACCTCGGGGACCAGCGGCCGGCTCAAGGGCGTCCTCCTCACCCACGACAACATCCTCTCCCAGCAGCGGGCGCTGTCGGCGATCTGGACCGTGTCGCCCGAGGACCGGTTCCTCTCCTACTTGCCCTGGCACCACAGCTTCGGCGGCATCTTCGAGAAGTACACGGCGCTGTACCACGGGGCCACGCTCTACCTCGACGATTCCGCGGGAAAGGACTTCGACCGGCTCATCCGGAATTGGAAGGAAGTCCGCCCGACGATCTATTTCAGCGTGCCGAAGGTCTATCAGGAGCTGGTGGCGCACGCCCAGGCTCATCCCGAGGACGAGCGGGAGATCATCCACCCGGAGCTCCGCTTCGTCTTCACCGCGGCGGCGCCACTCCCCGCCAACCTCGCGGCGTTCTTTGCCGAGCGCGGGATCCCGGTGCTCGAAGGCTGGGGACTGACCGAAACCTCTCCGTGCTGCACCGTCACCGACCCGGCCGAGCCGCGCACCGTGCCGGGGATGGTCGGGTATCCGATTCCCGGAGTGAGGCTCTACCTCGCCCCGGACGGGGAGATCCTGGTCCAAGGTCCCAACGTCATGCGGGGATACTTCGACGATCCGGAGGCGACCGCCAAGGTGCTTCCCGGCGACGGGTGGTTCCGCACGGGGGACCTCGGGTCGCTCATCGGCGCGGGGCTGAGGCTCCAGGCGCGGAAGGACCGCATCTTCAAGATGTTCAACGCGGAAAAGATCATCCCCACCGAGCTGGAGAACCGGCTCGCCGGGATGAATCCGTATATCCGCCATGTGATCGTGGTGGGTCAGGGGCGGAGTCACCTCGCCGCGCTCATCTACCCCGATTACTTCCGCATCGCCCAGGAGTTCGGTGAGGATCGAGCCACGGCCGATCGGGTGGTGAAGGAGTCCATCCGCGATACCGTGCTCGCCTTCAACCGCGACCACCCGATCCCCTACGAGCACATCCTCGCGCTGGCGGTGATCACCCGGGAGCTTTCGATCGAGCACAACGAGCTGACTCCGTCCCTCAAGCTGCGGGTCAGCAACGTCCTCGAGCAGGCGGAGCCCTACCTCGAGGCCGTGTACGAGCCGAGCGCGGATTGCGACTGCACCTTCCTGCGAAAGGTCATGCGGATGGACCCGGACACGCGCCAGTGTTTCGCGGGGCTCGAGTGCACGCTGGATCACTGCCACGAATGCGGCAACCTGCTGTTCGGGGACTCGGCCGACAGCGTCACGAACCCCTGAGGGGGATGCGCAGACGATGACGCCGGTCAGGGAAACCTGGGACCGTTGGGTGATGACGAGCCCCAACGCGCCATTCGAACGGCGCGAGACGCCCCGGCGGGCGCCCGGGCCCGGCGAGGCGGTGGTGGAGGTGGCCGGGTGCGGGGTCTGCCACACGGACCTGTCGTTCCTCTATCAGGGGGTCAAGACCCGCCAGCCGCCGCCGCTCGTGCTCGGCCACGAGATCAGCGGATTCGTGAGGGAGGTCGGGAACGGCGCCGATTCGGGACTGGTGGGTCGCGCGGTCGTCGTCCCCGCGGTGCTCCCCTGCGGTGAATGCGACCTCTGCCGCGCCGGGCTCCGGACCATCTGCCGCCGCCAGGTCATGCCGGGGAACGACCGGGACGGCGGCTTCGCTTCTCACTTGGTGGTTCCCGCCAGGTTCCTCTGTCCCGTCTCGGAGTCGGTCCTCGCCGAACACGACCTGTGGCAGCTGGCGGTCGTGTCGGACGCGGTGGCGACGCCGTTCCAGGCGGTCAAGCGCTCCGGGCTCGCCGCGGGTGAGCTGGCGGTGTTCGTCGGCGTCGGCGGGATCGGCATCCACGGCGTGCAGGTTGCCGCAGCGGTCGGGGCCACCGTCATCGGGCTCGACCTGGACGACCAGAAGCTGGAGCAGGCGGCCTCCGCCGGCGCGCATGCGACGCTCAACGTGAGGGGCGTCCCGGGGAAGGAGGTCCGGAAGCAGGTGAAGGCCCAGGCCGAGGCGCTCGGCGCACCGGCCCACTGCTGGAAGATCTTCGAGATGTCTGGTACCGCCGCCGGGCAGGAGACCGCGTTCTCCCTCCTGGGATTCGGGGCGTCACTGGCCGTGGTCGGCTTCACCCAGGACCGGGTCGAGATCTGCCTTTCCAACCTCATGGCCTTCGATGCCGTGGCACGGGGAAACTGGGGAGCCGATCCGCTGCTGTACCCCGAGCTGCTCGGGTGGGTTGCCGACGGCCGGATCAAGGTGAAGCCGTTCGTCGAGCGGCACCCGCTCGACCGCATCAACGCGATCTTCGAAGCGGCCCACCAGGGCCGCCTCCTCCGGCGAGTCGTGCTGGTCCCTTCCTGATCCCGAGGAGCAGGGCCATGAGAGCCATCGAGATCCTGATGCAGGAGCATCGGAACATCGAACGGGTGCTCGACGCGATGCAGACGATGGCCGATCGCCTCGAGCGGGGTGGCGAAGTCCGTCCGGGATTCTTTCTCGAGGCCGCGGGATTCTTCGCGGACTATGCCGACGGCGTCCACCACCACAAGGAGGAGGACGTCCTGTTCGACTCGATCATCGCCGGCGGCATGCCGGCCGAGCACGGCCCGATCCCGGTGATGCTGCTGGAGCACGAGCAGGGGCGGGCGCTCATCCGGGGCGTCCGGGACGCCGCCCGCAGACTGGAGGGGGGCGACGACTCGGCCCGCCGGGAGCTGGTCTCCAGGGCTCGGGGCTACATCGCGCTGCTCCGGGATCACATCGCCAAGGAGGACGAGGTCCTCTTTCCGATGGCGGACGAGCTCCTCTCCGTTGCAGCTCAGGCGGACGTACTGGAGGGGTTCGGCCGAGCGGAGAGGGAGGACGGGCCAGGGGCGGTGGAGGAGCTGCTGGCCGTGGCGGAGCGGCTCG
>DAIPLK010000201.1:0-3512 GCA_036769285.1 Gemmatimonadales bacterium
GCCGAGGAGCGCAAGATCAATCCGACGGACCTGCTGCTCTTCCGCGTCACCGACGACCCGGCCGAGGCGGCGCGAATCGTCATCGAGGCGCGTGCGGAGAAGCCAAACGACTCGGCCACCAGCATCACGGGATGAGCGAACAGAGGACGAGCGCATGACCAGACCCTCCGCCGAGTACCTGCGCGGCCAGCGCATCGAGCCCAAGGCCATCTCCGGCCAGGAGACCGTGGCCGGGCTGATCGACAACGCCTTCCTCGCCTACAACGCGGGCCGCCTGCGGGAGGGGTGCCAGCTCTTTATCCAGCGAATGCTCGAGCCCGAGACCACCGTCGGCATGACGCTCACCGGCGCGATGACGCCGGCGGGAATCGGGATGAGCTGCCTCATCCCGCTGATGGAGGCGGGGTTCGTGGACTGGGTCATCTCGACGGGCGCCAACCTCTACCACGACGCGCACTTCGCGCTGGGGCTCCCGATGCACCGCGGCACGCCACACGCCGACGACGTGGAGCTGCGTGACAAGGGCGTCGTCCGGATCTACGACATCTTCTTCGACTACGGCGTGCTGCTCTCGACCGATGCGTTCATCCGGGAAGTGAGCGCCCGGGAGGAGTTCCAGCGGCCGATGAGCACCGCGGAGTACCACTACCTGCTCGGCGGGTACGTGCGCGAGCGCGAAAAGGCGCTCGGCCTGAGCCGGCGGTCCGTGCTGGCCGCCGCCCACGAGCTCGAGGTGCCGCTCTACACCAGCTCGCCCGGCGACAGCTCGATCGGCATGAACGTTGCCGAGCAGGCGCTGGCCGGCAGCAAGCTGCGTTTCGACGTGAGCGCCGATGTGAACGAGACGGCGAGCATCGTGCTCGAGGCCAAGCGCACCGGCGGCAAGAGCGGCGTGCTGATTGTGGGCGGCGGCAGCCCCAAGAATTTCATGTTGCAGACGGAGCCGCAGATCCAGGAGGTGCTGGGGATAGACGAGCGCGGCCACGACTACTTCCTCCAGATGACCGACGCCCGCCCGGACACCGGCGGCCTCTCGGGCGCCACCCCCGCGGAAGCGGTGAGCTGGGGCAAGATCGACCCCGACCAGCTGCCCGGAACGGTGGTGGTGTATACCGACAACTCCATCGCGTTGCCTCTTCTGACCGCCTACGCCAGGGAGCGCCACGCGCCGCGCCCCCTCAAGCGACTCTACGGCAAGCGTCAGGCGATGATGGACCGCCTGGTGCGGGAGTACCGCGCGGCCCTCGCGTCCCGCGACGAGCGGGCCGAGGAGTCGCTGTCGGACATGCAGCCAGGTGGCGGGGGGGCCGAGACGGTGCCGCGGCGGTGACGCCGCCTTCTACCGCGCCGACTCCCCCAGCTCGGGCCTACGGCTGGTACGCGCTCGGGCTGCTCGCGCTGATCAACCTCCTCAACTACGTCGACCGGAACGTCATCTACGCGCTGTTCGAGCCGATCAAGCGCGATCTCGCGCTGACCGACTCGCAGCTCGGCTGGCTCGGCTCGGCGTACATCTTCGTCTTCTCGGTGGCCGCGCTGCCGTTCGGCGTGCTGAGCGACCTGCGCTCCCGTCGCGCGGTCATCGCCGGCGGCGTGACGGTCTGGAGTGCTTTCACCTTTCTGAGCGGGCTGGTCAACACCTTCGGTCAGCTCTTCACCTGCCGCGCGCTCGTTGGCGTGGGCGAGGCGGCGTACGGCCCCGCCGCTGCCTCGCTCGTGGCCGACTACTTCCCGGCCCGCGGCCGCGCGGTGGCGATGGGGATCCTCTCGTCAGGAATCGCGCTCGGCGGCGTGCTCGGTCTCCTGCTCGGCGGCTACCTCGAAGGGGTGTACGGCTGGCGGGTGGCGTTCATGACGGTCGGGGTTCCGGGGTTCATCCTGGCGGTGCTCGTGTCCCGATTGCTGGATCCCACCCGGGTGCCGGCCCGTCTCACCGTGCGGTCGTTCCTGCGCGATTTCGAGATCGGCGTGATGCCGCTCGTGCGGAACACCTGGCCGCTGCTCGCCGGCATCGCCATCGGCGGCGGGGCTGCCTTCTGGCTGAATCGCGCGTACGGCGCGGACTCCACGATCGATCTGGCGGTGTTCAGCGGGGCGGTCGGGCTCGGGCTGGCGTTCACCATCCTCCGCTGGGTGCGGCGCACGCCCGCCGGCGAGGACGAGACCGTCTTCCGCAGCGGGATCAGCGGCGCGTTCGACGATATCGCACGCGCCGGCCGGACGGTGCTTCACACCCCGACGCTGTTGTACGTCTTCGTGGCCGGCGCACTGATCTCGTTCGGCATCAACGGCATCGTCGGCTGGGGGCCGACCTTCGTCTCGCGCGAGCTGGAGCTCACCTCGGCGGAAGCGGCGAGACTGCTCGGGAAGTGGGGGCTCGTCGCGGGGACCGCCGGCACGCTCTTCGGCGGCGTCCTGGCCGACTGGCTCCGCCGCCGCTACGAGACCGCGCGCGTGCTCGTCGTGGGGCTCGGCCTGCTCCTCGGCGGCCCGCTCGCCCTCTGGCTGCTGACCATCCGTGACCCAGGGCTCTTCCAGGCGGTCTTCGTGGCCGCCTTCTTCTGCCTCTCGTGGTACAACGGGCCGATTACGGCGGTCATCTTCGACGTCGTCCCGTCGCGCATCAGCGCAACCGTCGCCGGCGCCTACCTCCTCTTCATCCACCTCGCCGGCGACGCCATCGCGCTGCCGCTCATAGGTTCGCTGTCGGACCGGTTCGGTCTGGACCGGGCGATCCTACTGCTCCCCTCCGTCGTCATTGCCGGCGGCCTCCTGGTGCTGGGCGCGATGCGCACCCTCGCGCGCGACACGGCCAGGGTCGCGCGCGCCTGAGCGGTCAGGAGGCGGCGTCCCGGATCGGTGCGGCCGAACGGAGCCGTACCGCCGATTCGAACACCCTCGCGTCCGCCAATCCGACCCCCGCCATCGTGTGACGCCGCCCCAGCGCCCAGAGCCGCAGGACCGCCAGCCCGCCCGTGGGCTCGAGCTCCATCGCCGAGAGGCTCCACCACGGCACCTCCTCGGCGCGAAAGGCGTGCGGGCTACGCTCGAGCATGAGGATGCGGCGATTGGTGGCCGCCCAGGTACGCCATGCCTGCTCATTGCCGACGCGGAGTACGTTCTCGACGTGCTCGCCCGGCGCCAGCCTCGTCGGGAGGACGATGCACTCGTCGGCGGTCAGGTGGTTTGGCGACCGCCGGGACCGCCTCAGTCGGTCCGGCGCGATGGGCCGGCGCGGGGACGAGGCATGCTGCAGGTGCAGATGGGGGCGTGGGCGGGTCTCGTCAGACATGGGTCGGTTCCTCTCGAGCATTGGAGTGAGTGTCCGCCGGCGACGGGGCGGGCTGGGCCGGCTGCCGGAGCGAGACGACAATGGACAGGGCGAGCGCGGCCGAGATGAAGCCCAGGGAGGCCGTCAGGGGGACCTTGTAGAAGTCCACGATCGTCATCTTGAGGCCGACGAAGACCAGGATCGCCGCCAGCGCGTACTTGAGGTACACGAAGCGGTGCAC
>DAIPLK010000086.1:0-7282 GCA_036769285.1 Gemmatimonadales bacterium
GCCGGTCGTGGGGGAATTGGTGGCGGCGGTGGCCGAGCGGTCGGCGTCCGAGCATCCCGCGGCAAGCGGGATCATGAGGCCGGCGGCGAGCGCCGCGAGACGGGAGACTGGGCGGGACATGGGTTCCTCCTGGGTGTGGCGCCTGGGGCGCGGTGGACTTCGGGCGCCGGAGGGAAAAGCAAGCGGATGGCCAGGGGAGGAGATGGTCGCGGTTTGTTCGTATCTGGTTGCTGGGTAGCGTGTTAGTGACGGGAGAAAAGCGACTGCCGTGCGCGTATGTGTCCCGTTGGACACGCCGGAAGATGTGGTGCTGTGTCCGTTACGACACGCCAGAGTCATCCGGAACGAAGTGAAGGGGGCATGACCCGAATCATGCCCCCTTCGCTCTGCTCAGGGTGACTCGGGGGCCCCGGGGCTCAGGATGACTCGCGCCGCCTGATGCGGTGCCTCCGCATGATCTTGAGCAGGCTGGCGTGGTCGGCGAGCCCCAGCTCCTCGGCGGTCCGCGTCACGTGCCATTCGTTCCGCTCCAGCGCGGCGATGACGATCCGCCGCTCCGCCTCGGCCTTGAGCGCCTGGAAGGTCCGGGCACCGTCGGCCGCCGGCGCCGACGCTCCGCGGATCTCGGTCGGCACCTGCTCGGGGCCGATCGCCTCGCCGTCGGTGGCGATGATCATCCGCTCGATCACGTTCCTGAGCTCGCGGACGTTGTTCCGCGACCAGTCGTACCCCATGAGCAGATCCAGCGCATCCGCGGAGATCCGCTTGGGGCGGATCCCGAACCGCTCGCAGATGGCCGCCAGGAGCCGCTCGGCGATTTCGGGGATGTCGCTGCGCCGGTCGCGGAGCGGCGGGACGGCGATGAGGTGGACGTTGATGCGGTAGTAGAGATCCTGCCGGAACCGGCCCTCGCGTACCTCGGCCTCGAGATCGCGATTGGTGGCGGCCACCACCCGCGCCTCCACCGGGAGCGACCGCGTCGCGCCGAGGCGCGTCACGCGGCGCTCCTCGAGCACGCGCAGCAGCTTGGCCTGCGCCGCGAGCGGCAGGTCGCCGATCTCGTCGAGGAACAGCGTGCCGCGCTCGGCCGCCTCGAATGCGCCCTTGCGAGTCACGCTCGCGCCGGTGAAGGCGCCGCGCTCGTGGCCGAACAGCTCGCTCTCGACCAGGCTCTCGGGCAGCGCCGCGCAGTTGAGCGCGACGAACGGCGCCGCCGGGTTGGCCCCGAGCCGATGCAGCTCCCGCGCCACCAGCTCCTTGCCGGTCCCGCTCTCGCCGACGACGAGCACCGTGCTCGGCACCGGGGCTACCCGGCCGATCTGCTCGCGGAGCCGCAGCATCGGTGCGCTGGTCCCCACGAGCGAGGTCTCGGCGTCGAGCCGGCGCCGGAGCGCCTGCACCTCGGCGCGAAGCCGGCGGCGCTCCAGGGCCAGCTCGATCTCGCGAACGACCCGCTCGACCGGCTCCGCCTTGTCGATGAAGCCGTAGGCGCCCAGGCGGATGGCCCGGATGCAGCGGTCGTAGTCGCCGGTCCCGGTGTAGACGATGACGGGAACGTCCGACCCGCGTCGCTCGAGCGCCCGGAGCACCTCGAAGCCATCCATCCCCGGCATCTCGAGATCGAGGATCACGCAGTCCACCGGCTCGCCGCCGAGCCGCTCAAGCGCCTGGCGCCCGTCCTGGGCGAGGTGCACCTCGTAGCCGCCGAGGCGACGGAGGTCGTAGGCGTACTGCTCGCCCATGGCGGGCACGTCGTCCACCACCAGCACGAGCGTCATGACGCTCTCCCCTCGGCATCAGCCGGCCGCGCCTCCGCCGGCAGCTCGACGATGGCCCGGGTGCCGGCCCCGGGCGCCGTCTCGATCCGGAGCGTGCCACCGAGATCGAGCACCAGCCGGCGCACGATGGAGAGCCCGAGCCCGGTGCCGCCCTCCTTCGTCGTGTGGAAGTCGTCGAACGCGCGGTCGAGCTCGGCTCGACTCATCCCGGGTCCGGTGTCGGTGACGGTGACGCGCACGAGCGCCCCTGCTGCACCGGCGGCGCTCGCTTCGGTGCTGACGGTCACCACCCCGTCCGTTCTGCCGCCCACACTGTCCACGGCGTTGCTCACGAGATTCTCCAGCACCCGGCGCAGGACGAGCGGATCGGCCGACACCGGGGGCACTCCGGGCGCGGGGACGGCGTGGAGGGTCGCGTGGGTGGCCGCAGTGCCGCGGACGACCTCCTCGACCACCGCGTTCACGTCGCACGGCCCGGGCCGCGCCGTGGGCGAGAGCCGGGCGTAGTTGCGTGCGAGCGTGTCGAGATACGTCAGGCTCGACTCGAGGGTGCCACGGCGCTCCTCGAACACCCGCGGGAGCGCCGTGGGCTCGTCGCGCGCAACCTGCGCGAGATGCCGGAGCACGTTCCGGATCGGCACCAGGCCGTTCTTGATGTCGTGATTCACCTGGCGGGCCAGGTCCCCGGTGGCCACGCGGCGCTCGGCCTCACGCAGCCGCGCGGCGCCCAGGCGGAGGCGCTCGGTCATGGCGCCGAGAACGCCGGCGAGCGCGCCGATCTCGTCGCCCCGGTCGCTGGCGAACGTCTGATCGAGCCGGTCGAAGTCGATGGCCGCGGTCTGCTCCGCCAGCGCGGTCAGCGGGCGGCTGATTCGCGCCGCGAGCCACGCCGCGCCGACGAGCGCCAGGCCGACCGTGGCCGCCAGCGCGGCGAGAAACCAGCGGTCGATGCTCCGCCGGAGGACGCCCAGCGTTCCGGCCGACCGGGTCACCACCAGCCGGGCCGAGTCCGGGCGCGGGACCGCGCCGGGGAGAAGATCGATGTACGGGAGCGGTATCTGCGCCACGACATCGGAGGAGTCGTCCGGGGCCGGTGCGGTGGCTGGATACGCCAAGGCGACGGAGAGGCCGGGGTCGCGGGACAGCCCTCGCAGGAGCCGATCGTCGAACGCCACGCCGCCCGCCAGCGTGAAACGCCGGCCGGCCACGGTGAACGAGTCCGCTCGAGCCAGCGCCAGCAGCGGGCCCTCGCCGGTGCGGACCCGGACGATCAACGGTGACGCGCCCGTGGCCGCGAGCGCCCGAGGCAGCGCCGGCTCCAGCCGGTCGTACTCGTTGCGGAAGTGTCCGGAGCTGAGGATCCGGCCCATGCTGTCCTGGATCTGCAGCAGGGACAGGCCGGAGAGGCGCATGGCGCCGCCCGCGAGGTCGAGGAGATAGGCTCTCGCGTCGTCGCTCCGTTCCACGGCGGCCAGCCGAAACCGGTTGTCCTCGCGCAGGCCGGCGGCGAGGGCCGCGAGCCGCTCGGCCACGCCCGCGCTCGTCCGGGCCAGGTCGTCTCGTACGTCGCGAGCCGCCGCGGCCGCCCGCGCCTCGTCGTCCGCGCCGAGGCGGCGGGTCATCTCCCGACGCACGCCGTAGGCCAGCATGCCCAGCGGCACGAGCACCGCGAGGCAGAAGGCGAGAAAGAGCCGGGACCGGAAGCTCATGGCGAGCCCCCCGGCACAGCGGGGGCGCCGGGGGCCCGGATCGCGCCGTCCCAATCCGTCGTCAACGCCGGTGCGTGCCGGCGGGCGATCAGACTCGAGCGGACATCCACGAGCGGGATGACGGCGCTCCCGGCCGGCCAGTTGGTGCTCTCCCTGCACGGGAGCAGCGAGTGCCGGGGCACCGCCATTACGTAGGCGCGTTCGCCCCCGGCGTGAAGCGCCGCGGCGAACTCGGCCTGGTCCAGGCCGCGCGCGGTGAGATCGCGCGCGGGTGAGAGCGCCACGATTCGCTGGGCCAGATCCCGGGCGATCCGGTCGTCGAGGGGGTACACCACGACGCCGGAGTGTTCTGCACTCGCCGCCGGCCGGGGCGGACCGCAGCCCGCGGCGGGTTCCCACCAGTATGGGGGCTCGGCGCCTCGCGCATCGGCCCGCACCGCGTCGCGGGCCAAGTCGTGCCGGAAGGCGGCGGAGTCGGCGCCTACCACGTTCCCGACGCCATCGCCTCCGGCCGGAATCAGCAGCAGGTACGTGCGGCTCCAGGGAAGCCGCAGGATCGAGCGATCCCCTCTTTGCCGGGCGTAGTCGAGCAGCGCCGGATCCTCGGTCTGGACCAGGTCCACCGCGCGGTCGAGCTGATCGCGCGGATCACTGGCCGGTGGCGCCACGACCAGCACCGGCCGGGGCGCCCGCGAGCGGGGCACGCCCAGGGCCGTGTCGGCCAGCACCCGTGGCAGGGAATCGGCCCGCTGGGCGAAGCCCACCACGAGCCGGTGATCGTCGAGGGGAACGAGTGACTCGATGCCCGCCCACCGCAGCACGGCCGCCCTGGTCCGCCACGCATCCCTGAGCTCGGCGGCGCTCGTCTCCAGCACCAGGGTCCAGAAGCGGCCCGAGACGTCGGGGCTCCAGCCGGTCGCCAGCTCGGGAAGGCGCCGGCCCTCGCAGTCCACGCGCACCGGTGTTGCCAGGCGTTGGCGGTAGAGGGCGGGCTCGAACGCGGAGTCGGTAGCGGCGACGACGACGGTGTCCGCGTCGCGGGCACTGTCGCCGGCCACCCTGCAGGGATCGGACGGGACGCCGGTGGCGGCCGGGGCGGGAAGTGGCGACGACCTCGTCGCGCACGCCGCGGTGAGGGTGCCCCCCGCGAGCCACAGAGTCAGGAGCATCCTGCGCTGGGGCAGCCGGGCCGCGTGCGGGAGCATGCGGCGAATCTAACGCCGCCTCAGGGCTGCTCGACGACGAACGGACTGCCGCCGAGCCTGGTCTTGAGGCTCGCCGCGGCGTTCTGGGCCGCCTCGCGCGTGGGGTACTCTCCCGCCCGCACCTTGTAGAGCCCCTTCTCCTCGACCGTCACCACCGTAAGGCCGAGGCCGCGCGCCTTGCGCGCGGCCTCGTCGGCGGCTCGCTGAGTGGCCACGGCGGCGATCTGCACGCGATAGACGGTGCGGGCCAGAGGCGCGGCGGCGGCAGCCGGGGCCGGTTGACCTGGCGGGGCCGTGTCGGCCGCCGTCCGGGCCGCGGTGCGGGCCGTGGTGTCGGCCCGCGTGGTGTCGGTCGCGCCCGCTGGAGCGGCGGAGTCGGCGCGCAGCTCGCAGCGCTGGTACAGATACCCGAGCCGGTTCTGGACTTCGATGTCATCCCGCGACTGCGCCATGCCGTCCGCCAGCCAGCGGCAGGCGGCTGCCGGGTTGTTGCTGTCGAAGTAGTTGTGCGCGGCCCAGTACGCGGCCTGCGGGAGCAGCGGGCTGCTCGGGAAATCGAGCCGGAGGCGCTCCAGGTTCCGGGCCGCGCCCTCGTAGTTCCTGGTCGCGTAGTCCATCTGTACCAGGCGGAGCAGCGCGTCGTCCGCCCAGTTCGACGTCGCGTACTCGACCGTCACTCGCTGGAGCTGCCGGCGCATTTCACCGGCGGAGCCCGCGACCATGGCCTGGGTGTAGAGGATCTGCGGATACAGCGTGTCGGTCGGCGGCGTCGCGGCGAGGAGCCGCTGCACGGCGGCGCGCGCCGAATCGCCGCGCCCCTCCTGCGCGACCCGGACGGCATCGGTGAGCCTGGGATCGGTCTGCGCCGCGGCGCCAGCGGCCGCCCAGGCCAGCGCGCCCGCGACCAGGCAGGCGATCCGCGAGGCGCTCACGCGGCCTCCGACCGCCGGATGGTCAGCCGGAGCACGAGATCGGTGAGGATACCGCGCTCGTCGGAGACGGTGGTGCTCTTGAGGGCCTGGTCGGCGTCGCGCGCCGCACGGAGCGCCTCCCGCACGCGGGTGGCGGGCCAGGCGGCCGCCCAGCGGGCCCAGCGCGCACTCTCCGACTTCCAGTCGGGCAAGCCGAACAACCGCAGCTGGCGGAGCTTGTCGAACACGAGCTGCTGAAGGCTGCCGGCGCGGACGCGGCGATCGTAGTGCGCCCTCGCCAGACCCACGCCGACGAGGGTCGTGCCGAGGAGCGTGACCAGCCGGACGGCGGTCACGCCGGGCTGATCGAGCAGCCGGCCGATCATCGCGGCTGCCTTGCCCGCCGCACCGTCGAGGATCGCGTCGCGCCAGTCGTAGATCGTCTCCCCGTGCCGGATCCCGACCAGTCCACCCACCTGCTCGGCGGTGAGGGGCGCGCCCGTCGGCAGCGAAGCGAGCTTCCGCAGCTCCGAGGCCACCGCGCCGAGGTCGTTGCCGGTCGCGGCCAGGAGATGGTCGGCCGCCGCGTCTTCCAGGGTCACGCCGAGTCCGGCGGCGCGTCGCAGCAGCCACCGCTTGGCCCGCTCGGCGGGCAGCGGCTCGCAGGCCACGGCGTAGGTGCCGCGGAGCAGCTCCTTGTCGGCGTCCTCCTCCGCGGAGCTTTGGACCAGGATGACCACCGTCTCCGCCGCGGGGCGCTCGAGGTACTTGAGGAAGGCGGCGCGGGTCTTGGGCTTCCGCTTCCAGCCCTCGACCTCGCTGAGCACCACGACCCGGCGGTCGGCCATCATGGGGAGGGTCGTGCAGAGGGTGAAGATCGCCTCGGGGTCGAGCTGCCCGGCCGACCGCTGGTCGAAGTTGAAGTCGCGCAGCCCCGGGTCGAGCGCACGGTCCACGATCGCCTGGACGGCTTCCTCCTTCAGGATGTCCTCGGGGCCGTGCAGGTAGTAGACCGGCGCCGGCTCCCCTTTGGGCAGCGAGCGTAGCAGCGCATCCAGCGTATGGGCGGGCATGCCGAATTGTAGAAGGGCAGCCGTGAAACGGCCAACCGGGTGACTCCGGTGGATTTGGCGCCGGGTCCCTGCCGGGTCTCTAGTCGAGGTACGGCGCGATCCGCTCCGCAAAGGCGTGGCGGGCCCGGTTCAGCCGGCTCTTGACCGTGCCGAGATTGCAGCGGGCGAGCTCGGCGATCTCCTGGTAGCTCCGGCCCTCGAGCTCGCGCATCACGAACACCTGGCGGTGGTGGGGCGGGAGCGTGGCCACCGTGGCGTCCACCATCTCGCGAAGATACCGGTTGGTGAACATGTCGTCCGGCCGGCTGCTCGAGTCCTCGAACTGCAGCGGCCGCTGGTCCTCCTCGCCCGGGGGGCGGAGCGACTGATAGAAGACCAGCGGGCTGCGGCTGCGGTTGCGCAGCTCGTTCTTGGCCAGGTTGGACGCGATGGTGTAGATCCAGGTCGAGAACTTCTTGGCGGGGTCGAACCGGTGGAGGTGCCGGTGCACCCGCACGAACGCCTCCTGCACCAGGTCCTCCGCCCGTTCCCGGTCCCCGATCATCCGGTGGACGAAGTTGAGCAGCCGCCCGCGGTACCGCGCGACCAGCTCCTGGAAGGCGCGGG
>DAIPLK010000086.1:7382-11577 GCA_036769285.1 Gemmatimonadales bacterium
TCCACCACGGCGGACCACCGCAGCGGGTGCAGCTCCATGAACTCGTCCGCCTCCCGGCGGTGGGTGCCCCCTTCCAGTCCGTGCGCCAGGAACAGATGGATTCGCTCGTCGGTGAACCCCGGCGTCGTATAGATGGTCGTGAGCGGCTCGACCGCGCGGGCCCGCATCCCGGTCTCCTCCTCCAGCTCGCGTCGGGCGCAGTCCTCCGGCGTTTCACCCGGGTCCAGGCGGCCCGCGGGCACCTCCCAGATGAACCCGTCGGCGGCGTGGCGGAACTGCCGGATGAGGAGGACGCGAGGATCGGCCGCCCGCGGATCGTCGAGAAAAGGAACCACCGCCGACGCGCCCGGATGGCGCAGCATCTCCAACCGGCCGCTGGAGCCATCGGGAAAGCGCACGGTATCGAGGTCGAGATTGACGATCCGACCGGTGTACAGCCGCTCCGCGGAGATCAGGGTCATGGGGGTTACCAGCTCCGCGCCCACGCGATCGGGATCTTGAATCCCTCGGCGAAGAGGTAGCGGAGCTCGAGGACGGGGTTGTCGGAGATGGGGCTGCTCTCGGTGGGCGAGGTGTACGCCTCGAGGCCCGTGCGGCGCGCCTCGAGGCGCAGGCGGAACATGTGGAACGGGTCGCTCACCAGGAGCGCGCGGCGGAGTCCGCGCGTCCGGAGCCAGGCGGTCACCGCGTCCATCGAGCCCATGGTCGTGCGGTCTTCGCCCTGCACCACGACCGCGTCCTCCGGAATCCCGTGCGCCACCAGGTAGCGCCGGCCCACCGCCGCCTCGCTGGTCGTGTCACCGCGGCCGATGCCGCCGGTCACTAGGACGAGCGGTGCCAACTTCTTGCGGTAGAGCCCGAGCGCGTGGTCGAGCCTGGCCCGCAGCACCGGCGAGGGCCGCCCGTTGTACTGCGCCGCGCCGAGCACGACGATGGCGTCCGCCGGCCGCCGCTGATCCTGCTGGCTCACGACCGACACCATGACGAGCGAGGCCGTATAGACGGCCACGCCCGCGAGCAGCACGAGCACGAGCGGCTGGCGCAGGGGACGCAGCACGCCTACAGGTCGAACGCTTCGCCGTGCTTCGGCACGGTCACCTCGCGCACTCCCTCCTCGCGGAGGATCGCCGCCATGGCCGCCAGGGCCGTCGTCTCGCCGTGGACCGCGAAGGCGCGGCGGACCGGCCCGCCCAGGCGGCGGACCCAGGCGCGAAGCTCACCCCGGTCGGCATGGGCGGAGTAGCCGCCGATGGTCTCGACCTCTGCCCGTCGTGGATACTCCTGCCCCAGGATACGCACCATCTCCTCGCCGTTCTGGATCCGGCGGCCGAGCGTGTTCTCGGCCTGGAAGCCGACGAAGAGCACCAGGTTCCGGTGGTCGCCGATGCCGTTGATGAGGTGATGCAGGATGCGTCCCGACTCGGCCATCCCACTCGCGGCGATGATGACGGCGGGTCCTCGAACCTCGTTCAGCGCCTTGGACTCGGCGACGTCGCGGACGAAGTGCACCAGGGAGAAGTCGAACAGCGGCACTCGGCTGGCGATCAGGCGTTCCCGCTGGTCGAAGATCTCGGGGTGCATCCGGAACACGGTCGTGGTGTCCACCGCGAGCGGACTGTCGATGTAGATCGGGAGGTCGGGGATCCGGTGCGCACGGTGGAGCTGGTGCAGGCTATACACGATCTCCTGCACGCGGCCGAGCGCGAAGGCCGGAATCAGCACCTTGCCGCCGCGCGCCGCCGTCCGCCGCACCGCCTCACCCAGGTGCTCCTCGGCACCGGCCACCGTCTCGTGATCGCGGTCGGCGTAGGTCGATTCGACGATGAGGGTGTCGATCGGCCCCGGCGGCGGCTCGGGGTCGCGGATGATCGGCAGCCCGCTGCGGCCGATGTCGCCCGAGAAGACGATCCGGTGGCTGCCGCCCTCGGTGACCCGGAGATCGACCGACGCGGAGCCGAGAATGTGGCCCGCATCCACGAACTCCAGGGCCAGGTGCTTCCGGAGGTGAGTGATCCGGCGGTAGGGCACGCCGATCATCAGCTCCTGCACCGCCACGGCGTCGGCCAGGTTGTAGAGCGGCTCGCTCTCGGGGCCGGCCTTGCCGTGGCGCTGGAGGTACTCGTGGTCCTTCTCCTGGATGTGGGCCGCGTCCGGGAGCATGACCGCCGAGAGGTCGCGTGTGGCGGGGGTGGCGTAGATCGGGCCGTGAAAACCGTGGCGCACGAGGAGCGGCAGCCGCCCGGCATGGTCGAGGTGCGCGTGGCTCAGCACCACGCCGTCGAGCCGGCGCGGGTCCAAGGGGAGCCGCGCGTTCAGCTCGTGGGTCTCCGCGCGGTGGCCCTGGAACAGCCCCGCGTCGAGCAGGAACCGGGCGCCCGCGGCCTCGAGCAGGTGCATCGAGCCGGTCACCTGCCCCGCGGCTCCCCAGAACGTCAGGCGGATGGCGGTCACGCGCGGGTCCCGAACAGCCGGTCACCGGCGTCGCCGAGGCCGGGCAGGATATAGCCGTGCTCGTTGAGCTGGCGGTCCAGCGCGGCGGTGTAGATGTGGACCTCGGGGTGCGCCTCGAGCATCCGGCCGACGCCCTCGGGCGCGGCCACGATCGAGAGGAAGCGGATCCGCCGGGCCCCCGCGTGCTTGAGCGCGCCGACCGCCGCCACCGCCGACCCGCCGGTGGCCAGCATCGGGTCGAGCAGGTAGAAGTCGCGCTCGACCTCGGCGGCCGGAATCTTGAAGTAGTAGTCCACGGGCTTGAGGGTGTCGTGCTCCCGGTAGAGCCCGATGTGTCCCACCCGCGCGGACGGAATCAGCTGCGCGATGCCCTCCACCATCCCGAGCCCCGCCCGGAGGATCGGCACCAGCGTCAGCTTCTTCCCGGACACCTGGCGCCCGGTCATCCGCTCGAGCGGGGTCTCGATCTCGACCGGCTCAGTCGCGAGGTCCTGGGTCGCCTCGTACGCCATCAGCATCGCGATCTCGCTCACGAGCTGCTTGAAGTCGCGCGTGCTGGTCTCGCGATCCCGCAGGATCGTGAGCTTGTGCTGGATCAGCGGATGGTCGAGGACGGTGAGGTTGGGGAAGGAGGCGGCGAGCATGGGAGCAATATGCGGGGGAGCGGGGCTTGGTTCTAGGGGCCGATAAAGACGAAGAAGGCGGAGAGGACGGCGAGGGAACCCGTGGGCCAATCAGTGGTATGACAGCGGATGTGCCACTCACGTCCTGGAGCTGCCGTCATGCCACGCGCGTTTCGTTCCGCTGCTCGTCACCTCTTTTCCGTCGCTTCCGTTCTCTCCATCCTCCCCGTCTGCCCGCCCGTCTCCGCCCAGACCCCGGCCGCCTTCACGGCCCGCGCCGTTGCCGCAATGGCCGCCGCCGACTTCGATGCCGCCGTGACCGCGGCCGACTCGGCGCTGGCGCTCGCGCCGGACCTCTCGGCGGTGCAGCTCGTGGTGGGGCAGGCCTACCTGAGCCACGCGCGGGAGAACCCCAGCATCGGCGCCATCGGAAAGGTGAAGAAGGGGCGCGCGGCGGTCGAGCGCGCCATCGCCCTCGATCCCGACAACCTCGATGCCCGGAGCACGCTGATGCAATTCCTGCTGCAGGCGCCGGGAATCGTGGGCGGCAGCCGGGACGGGGCGCGCGAGCAGGCGGTCGAGATCGAGCGCCGGGACCGCGAGCGCGGGCTGCTGGCGCGGCTCGAGGTGGCCACCGTGGGCGGCAAGAGGGACGAGGTCCTGGCCGTCTACGACGAGGCGCTGCCGCTGCTGGGCACCCCGGCCGACACCGGCTCGGTGCTGGCGCAGGCGCTTCTGGCGGCGGCCAAGCGGCTCCGGAACAAGGATCTGCGGGAGGCGCTGACGGCGAGGGTCTACGCCGCGGTGCCGGACGAGCCGGCGCCCATGCCGTGAGCGGCGTCAGAGCTCGAGGGTGATGCTGCGGCAGACCTGCTCGCCGTCGCGGCAGACGCTCACGCGCAGCGTGCCGTGCACCCGGTCGTGGCGTCCCCGCAGGAGCGCGCTCGGCGGCACGGCGAAGTAGGCGGAGTCGGCGGTGCGCTGGGCGGCGTCGAAGCGGAGGATGGCGCCGTCGGCGAGCTCGAGCGCGGGGGCGAGGCGGGCGTTGAGCTTGAAGCCGGGCTCGGCCGAGAGCGTGACGCGGGTGTCGGGGCCGGCTGGGGTGGTGGCGAGATGGAGGG
>DAIPLK010000087.1:0-5806 GCA_036769285.1 Gemmatimonadales bacterium
CGCGGCGACCGCCTTCTTGGCTACCCCCAGGGCCGTGGCGAGGTCCTCGGGAGTCCCGGCGCGCTCCTCGTAGTACATCACCTGCAGCAGCCGTCCCTTCTTGAGCACGACCACGCTGACGCCGTAGGACCCCAGCACGGAGTAGGCCTTGTCGCCGAGGCCAGTCTCGTCATGCACCTTGTTCTCGGGTTTGCCCTGCGCGGCTCCGCGGGAGCCCTGGTACGCCATCTCGGCCGCAGGACCCTGCGCCTTGGAGACCAGCAGGCCGAGTCGGTGGCCGGCGGTGGCTCCCGTCCACGTGCACGAGGTGCCGCCGGGCGTCGGCTTGGCCACGGGATTGGCCCCGACCAGCGGCGCCACGTCGGCGGGCTTAAGCAGGGCGCAACCGGCGGCCTGGGCCGAAACGTCGTGGGCGCCGGCGAGCAGTGCGAGGGTGGCACAGGCCGCTGCCAGGGAGAGCCGGTGACGGCGGGAACGACGCGAGCGGGGGTGCATGATCGTACCTTTATGGGGTGAGGGGCCGGCGGAAGTCGGGCCGAAGGGTAGGTCTGCCTGCTGCATGGCCTGCAAGGTCGGGTGTGACGGGGCGAAGTGGAAGGGGGCGCTTGGAACGGCTCCTGGCTAACCTGTCGGCGGCCGTGGAGGCCGCGGAGGCGAGACCATGACGGTTGCATTGTTCGTGGCAGGCGGGCTCGTTGCCCTGGTGCTGGTCTCCTACGTCATGGAAGCGCTGCGGACCGCGCCACCGCCGCCGGAGCGTCTGGCCTGGGCGCCCGATCTCTCGCTGCGCTATGTCACTCTGGACGGCGCCAGGATCCGCTACATCGTCGCCGGCCAGGGGCGGCCCGTGGTTCTCCTGCATACCCTTCGCACGCAGCTCGACATGTTCCAGAAGGTCGTGCCGGAGCTGGCGAAGGAATTCCGGGTCTACGCCCTGGATTACCCCGGGCACGGCTGGTCCGACATCCCGCGGACGGAATACACGGTCGAGCTGTTCGTGACGGCGGTCGCCCGGTTCCTCGATGAGCTCGACATCAAGGATGCCACGCTGGTGGGGGAGTCGATCGGTGGCTCGATCGCCCTGCTGCTCGCGGCACGGCGCAACCCGCGGGTGGCGCGCGTCATCGCCGTCAACCCCTACGATTACGACCGCGGTCGCGGGCTCCGGCGCAGCTCGCTGCTGGCGAACGTCCTCTTCGGCGTGAACGACGTGCCGGTCCTCGGCGCCACCGTCACGCGGATGCGGCTGCCTCCGATCGTGAACCTGGTCTTCGCCGGCGGGGTGAGCCGGCCGCGATCCTTTCCTCCCGCGCTGCTGAAGGAGCTGTACCTGGTGGGCAACCGGCCGGGCCACTACCGCGCCTTCATGTCACTGGTCCGTCACTGGCCCGAATGGGAGCAGGCAAGGTCGGAGTACGGGAAGATCGATCGGCCGGTGCTGCTGCTCTACGGGGACCACGACTGGAGCCGGCCGGAGGAGCGGGAGGCAAACGCACGCGCGATCCCCGGCGCCGGCATGCGAGTCGCGGAGAACGCCGGACACTTCCTCTCGGTCGACGCACCGGACGAATTGGCTCGTGCGGTGAAGGAGTTCGCCACCGCGGCGCGGTAGACTCGCGCTTCGACCGCATGAATCGGCTGGCGACCGGTGCCGCGACCTAGCAGATTCGGAGCCATGACCGATGTCCCGAGCCGGCTCGCCGCTGCCCTGGCCGATCGCTATCTCCTGGAGCGCGAGCTGGGGCAGGGCGGGATGGCGACCGTGTATCTCGCCGAGGACCTCAAGCACCACCGCAAGGTGGCGGTCAAGGTTCTCCGCCCCGAGCTGGCCGCCACCCTCGGCCCGGACCGCTTCTTCCGCGAGATCGAGGTCGCCGCCAGGCTGCAGCACCCGCACATCCTGCCGCTGCACGACTCGGGCGAAGCCCAGGGATTCCTCTACTACGTCATGCCGTTCGTGGAAGGCGAGAACCTCCGCGGCCGGCTCAACCGCCACGGCGAGCTGCCGATCCACGAGGCCGTGAGGCTGCTCACCGACGTCGCCGACGCCCTGGCCTACGCGCACGCGCAGGGTGTGGTCCACCGCGACATCAAGCCGGACAACGTGCTCCTCTCGGGCCGGCACGCCCTGGTGACCGACTTCGGCGTGGCCAAGGCGGTGAGCGAGGCCACCGGCAGGCAGCAGCTCACCACCGCCGGCATCGCCCTTGGCACGCCGGCCTACATGGCGCCGGAGCAGGCGGCCGCCGACCCGCACCTCGACCACCGGGTGGACATCTACGCGCTCGGCGCGATGGGTTACGAGCTGCTCACCGGCGGTCCGCCGTTCACCGGGCACTCGTCGCACGAAGTGCTCGCGGCCCACGTCACCCAGCAGCCCGAGCCCGTCACCACCCGGCGGCCCGCGGTCCCGGCCGCGCTCGGCGCGATCATCATGAAGTGCCTCGCCAAGCGCCCGGCGGACCGCTGGCAGACGGCCGACGAGCTGATGGCCCAGCTCGAGACGCAGCTCACGCCGAGCGGGGGCACCACGCCGGCGCAGACCCAGCCCGTCTCCGCGGTGGGCGCGGGTCGGCCATTCCCCATCCGATGGGCCATCGCAGGCGGCGTCGTGCTGCTGCTCGCCGCGGGCGGATTGCTGCTCACCCGCCGGTCCGCGCCGGCCGTGCCGGAGCTGGGCAAGCGCTCCGCGCTCACGCTCGATCCGGGCCTGGAGATGAACCCGGCCATCTCGCCCGACGGGAAGCTGGTCGCCTACAGCCGCATGACGCCGGCGGAGAGCCGGCTTGTGGTGCAGCAGGTGGCGGGAGGCGAGCCGGTGACCGTGGCCCGCTGGCCAGGGCTCTACGCGGCCATGCCCGCCTGGTCGCCCGACGGCGCGCGGCTGCTCTACCTCTCCCCGCGCGGCCTCGAGGTCGTACCCGCCCTAGGCGGGGTGTCCCGGCTGCTCGCGAGCCAGTCCCCCGATCTCAGGCTCGGGTGGGGCACATGGTCGCCCGCTGGTGAGGAGATCGCCTACACCAGCGCGGACATGCTCTACCTTCGCGACCTGAACGCCGATGCCCCGCGTGTCCTGGCCCGGAGCGGGCAGGCGCACTCGCCTGCGTGGTCGCCGGACGGGAAGTGGATCGCGTACGTTTCCGGGAACGTGCAGTACCCGCCGATGGCGAACCTGGCGCCCAGCTCGATCTGGGTGGTGCGGGCGACGGGGGGCGACCCGATCCGGATCACCGAGGATCGCCCGCTCCACGCGAGCCCTGTGTGGCTGCCGGACAGCCGAAGCCTGCTCTATGTGTCGGACCAGGAGGGCGGGCGGGACGTCTACCTGGTCCGGCTGTTGGGATCCGGAGCACCCGACGGGGCGCCGGCCCGACTCACGACCGGGCTGCATCCGCACACGATCAGCCTCTCGGCCGATGGACGGAAGCTGGTGTACTCCCTGTACACCGAGACCGCGAACGTCGTCGCCATCGCGCTCCAGCCGGGCCGTTCGGTGTCGCTCAGGGACGCCAAGCCGGTCACCAGCGGCTCGCAGGTGATCGAGGGGTTCTCGGTGAGCCCGGACGGGCGCTGGCTGGTGTTCGACTCCAACCGGAACGGCAATCAGGACATCTGGCGGATGCCGCTCGACGGCAGCACGCCGCCGGAGCCGCTCTCCGCCGGCCCGGAGGACGAGTTCCAGCCGGCGTACTCGCCGGACGGAAAGTTCGTCTCGTTCCACGCCATTCGGAGCGGGTCGGTCCGGGACCTGTACCTGGTCCCTGCGGGCGGTGGGAAGCGGAGCCGGATCGAGGTCGCCACGCAGAACAACCTTGCCCCGCGCCTCTCCTCCGACGGGCGGTCGGTGCTCTACACCGTGTGGGGGGACGAAGGCGACGTGTCGGTCCAGGTGGTCCGACGGCCGGCCGGGGATTCGGGGTGGAGCCGGGCCACGCCACTCTTCCGGGTTCCCTCCATCACGACGGGGAGCGCCGCCTGGTCGCCGGATGGGCGGTGGATCACCTACGTGCAGGGCTCGCGGCTCTTTCGGGCCGACGCGGACGGCAAGCACCCGCACCCGGTCGCGACCATCCCCGCGGACTTCGTCCCGTTCTACACTCGGTGGGTGGGAGACGGCCGGCTGATCTACTGCTCCGGGGCCAAGACCGACGGGAGCTTTCTGATCTACGCGGTGCCGGCGACAGGCGGTCCGTTGCGCGAGGTGGCGCACTCGGAGGGGCCCACCTTCCAGAACCTCCGGTTCACCTTCAACGTGCGCGGCGACGTGGTGTACTTCGTGCTGGCGGACCGGCAGAGCGACATCTGGATGGCGGAGATGGTGGGCAAGTAGTCCGGCCATGGCTCCTCCACCGACTTGAACGAGCGATCGGCTGGGAATCGAAGGTGGGCAATCCGGCCTTCGACTAGCCGAAGGAGAGCTGAAGGTGAAGATGCCGAAGCGACGGCGCCTCGCGATCGCCGCCGCCGTCACAGTATTGATTTGCGGCGGATGCGGGAAGGAGCGCGACCTCTCGCCGAGCGGGTACGCCGGCGCCGAGCTGCCGCAACCGAAGCCGAAACCTGCGTTCGTCCTCACCTCGATGCACGGCGGCTCATTCGACTTTCGGCGCGAGACCGACGGCTTTCTCACCCTCCTGTTCTTCGGGTACACGAACTGCCCGGACGTCTGTCCGGTCCAGATGTCCAACCTGGCTGCGGCGCTGGATCGCCTTCCCTCGGATCTCTCCCGCCGGGTGCGCGTCGTCTTCGTGACGACCGATCCGGCGCGTGACACGCCGGCACGACTCCGGCAGTGGCTCGGCGCCTTCGCTCCGAGCTTCGTGGGGCTCACCGGCACGCCGGAACAGCTCACGCGGGCGCAGCTCGACGCGGGGCTCCCGCCTGCCGTGCAGGCATCGATCGGCGATTCGGCGACCGCACGGGACTACACGGTGGGCCACGCGGCACAGATCATCGCGTATACCCCCGACAACCTGGAGCGCGTCCACTACCCTTCGGGCACCCGGCAGCAGGACTGGGCCCACGACATTCCGCTCCTCCTGCAGAGGGACCGTCAATGACGTGGTGGTGTTCGGCCACCGGACAGACCTGGACCTGGGCGTGGCGGCCCTACCCTGGCGTGTGGTTGTTTGTCGCCTGCCTCGCGGCCGGGTACTGGGCACTGGCGTGGCGTGGCACCGGCCGGGCCCCGGGGTTCGGCGTCGCCGGCCTGCTGCTGGTGTGGGTCCTGTTGGACTGGCCCATCGGCGCGCTCGGGGCGGGTTATCTGGTGAGCGTCCATGCCGTGCAGTTTCTGCTGCTCGCGTTCGTCGTTCCGCCGTTGCTCTACGCCGGGGTCTCCGCCGAGCGATGGGGCTGGCTGGAGGAGCGCATCGGCCGGGGGCGGGCGCTCCTGGTGATCACCCACCCGGTCGTCGCCGGAGCGGGCTTCAACGCCATCGTGGTGACGACGCACCTGCCGAGCGTCGTGGATGGGCTCATGGCACGGCAGTTCGGCGCGTTCGCCGTGGACTTCGCGTGGCTGCTTGGCGGCCTCCTGTTCTGGTGGCCGGTGCTGGCGCCGTTTCCGGCCCGGGCCGGTGGCGCGCTCGCCAAGATCGGCTACCTGTTCGTCGGGTCCCTGGTCCACACGGCCCTCGGGATGTGGCTCCTGCTCAGCCGATTCCCGGTGTACGGGATCTTCGAGCTCGCTCCGCCGCTCGGCGGCCGCTCGGCGGTGGTCGATCAGGGGATCGCGGGCGGTCTCATGGAGCTCATCGGCGGGCTGATCATCATCACCAGCATCGCGGTCGTGTTCTTCCAATGG
>DAIPLK010000087.1:5906-11534 GCA_036769285.1 Gemmatimonadales bacterium
TGAACCTGCTGACGGTCATCGTGACCGTCGCGGCAGATGACGCCGCGTTCGAGAAGATCGCGCCATCGAAGTCGTTGCACGAGGACGATCGCCCCGTGGCCATCGGCGATCGGGGCTGGGTGTTCGGCCAGGAAGACGACCTGAAGGTGGCGGCGGTGAAGGGGCGCACGCTGATCGATCTGGAGCTGATGGCGCCGGGTGCCGGCCGGAAGGCCGACGCCCTGGTCGAGCTGGCGCGCGCGGTCGCGAAGCAGCTGTAGCGCGGGCGAGGCTCAGCGCGGCGCCGATCCCGGCGACGCCGCTCGAAGAACCTCGAGCAGCGCCGCGTGGGCCGGCTTCGGTTGGAACTCCCGGTCCAGCAGCAGCGGAGTGTCGGGATAGCGCCACGTGTAGCGGTCGCCGACTCCCCAGGTGACCAGGGCGGTGCAGGCCGGGACCGAGAGACAGGTCGCCAGTACCTGTCGGTACACATCGGCCTGCGCGGCCAGGATGTCGGCCTGGCTGCCCGGCATCTTGGCGGTCCCGACGTCCATCTCGGTGATCTGCACTTGCAGGCCCAGAGCCGCCAGACGGCGCAGGTTCGCTCCCAGCGCCGCGGTGTCGGGCGAGGCCCCGAGACCGGTGTGCATCTGCAGCCCCACGCCGTGCACGGGCACACCGCGCCGCCGGAGGCGCCAGACCAGCGCGTACACCGCGTCCGACTTGGTCCCCATCCCCTCGGCTCCGGCCTCGTTGTAGAAGAGCAGCGCCCCCGGGTCGGCCTCGTGGGCGAAGTGGAACGCGAGATCGATGTATTCGGGGCCGATGCCCTTCAGCCAGATGGTAGGCCGCAGCACCTCGTCCTCGGGGCCCACGCTGTCCTTCAGCGCCTCGTTCACCACGTCCCAGGCCACCACCCGCCCGCGGTAGCGCCCGACCACCGTCTGGATGTGCTCCCGCAGGATCGTGATCAACTCGTTGCGCATGTACGTCCCCCGGGTGAGCCACTCCGGGAGCTGCCGCTTCCACACCAGCGTGTGGCCGCGCACGCGCAGGCCATGCGTCTCGGCAAAGCGCACGATGGCATCGGTCTCGGTGAAGTCGTACCGCCCAGGGCTCGGGCGGAGCGGGCCGAACTTGAACGCGTTCTCGGTGCTCACCATGGTGAAGTCACGAACGACGGCATTCGCGTACGCCGAATCGCCGAGCAACGGCCCGCCCTGAACCGCCGCGCCGAGGTCGAAGTGCCGGGCACCGGCCAGCCGGGCGAGCGTCGGCTCGCCGTCGGCCGGGACGGCGGACCCGGGTGTCTCGGAAACGGTGACGGGATGGGCGCATGCTGCGCCGAGGACGGTCAAGGACACCAGGATGGCGCTCCGGTTCATCGGGTCATGGCAGCATGCTTGCGCTCACCGCACGCTCCGTCCTCACCCACAGCTCCTTCGCCAGCGCCTCGTCGTCCGCCAGCGGGTTGCAGCGCGCCTCGCGGCTCTTGTCGTAGTAGCGGCCGGTCACCGCCGCGAGCTCGGGGGCGGTGGCACAGTAGAGCTGCGTCCGCGCCCCCTCCTCGTTCGAATCCAGGAACAGCTTGATGAGCCATTGCACCGGCTGAGGGAGCGCGCGCCAGATGTTCGACGCCACGCCGCCGGGATGAAGCGCGTAGGTCGTCACCCTGGTGCCGGCGAGGCGGCGCGCCAGCTCCTTGGCGTGCAGCACGTTCATGAGCTTGGTGACGGCGTAGTCGGAGAAGCGGCTGCGTCTCGGCGTCGCTCGGCGCTCGAGCACCGACCAGTCGATCCGCTTGACCTGCAGGTGCGCGACGCTCGAGACGTTCACGATGCGGCCCTGGGGCGCCCGCTGCAGCGCCGGCAGGAGCAGGTTGGTCAGCAGGAACGGACCGATGTGATTGGTCGCGTAGGTGAGATCGAAGCCGTCTGCGCTGAGGGCATGCGTGCCCGCGATGCCGGCGTTGTTGACCAGCACGTCGAGCGGCACATCCGTCGCGAGGAACGACTCGGCGGCGCGCCGGACCGAGCCGAGGTCGGAGACGTCGAGCGGCATGAACTGCGCGTTGACCGCCGGGTGCCGAGCGCGAATCGCCTTCAGCACCGGCCTGGTCCGCTCCTCCGAGCGCCCGGCGAGCACCACGTTCCCGCCGCGCGCGGCGAGCGCCTCGACCATCGCACGGCCGATGCCGGAGTTGGCCCCCGTGACGAGGAAGGTGCTGCCCTGCAGGTCGGTGGCGGTCACGTGGTCCTCCCTCTTCAGCTCCCCGGCATCGCGTCCGCTCCGACCTCGATCGCCTCGGCCGGCCGGGCGTGGGCGCCGGCGCCGGTCTCGACGTCAGGGAGCCATGCCGTGAGCAGTCCGAGCGCCGGCAGGTACGAGCAGAGATGGTACACGGATTCGATGCTCGTGTGGTCGGCCAGATTGCCCAGCACCGCGGCGCCGATGCCGGCGATGCCGAAGGCGAAGCCGAAGAAGAGGCCCGAGATCATCCCCACCCGGCCGGGCACCAGCTCCTGGGCGTAGACCAGGATCGCCGAGAACGCCGAGGCGAGGATGAGGCCGATCAGGACGCTCAGCACGCCGGTCCAGAACAGGTTCACGTAGGGCAACGCCAGGGTGAACGGCAGCACGCCCAGAATCGAGCACCAGATCACCAGCTTCCGGCCGACCCGATCGCCGACCGGGCCGCCGATGATGGTGCCCGCCGCCACGGCGCCGAGGAAGGCGAAGAGGTGGAGCTGGGCGCTCTGCACGCCGACGCCGAAGTGGTGGATCAGGTAGAAGGTGTAGTAGCTCGTGATGCTCGTGAGGTAGATGTACTTGGAGAAGATGAGCACGATGAGCACGGCGAGCGCCGCCCGGACCCTCGCCGGCGGAAGCGTCGGGTGGCCGCGGCCGGAGGCGTGAGTGGCCGCCGCCGCGGCGCGATGCCGCTGGTACCACCCGCCGACTCTACGGAGCACGACGATCGCGAGCAGCGCCGCGACCGAGAACCAGGCGACGCTTCCCTGGCCCCGCGGCAGCACGACGAACGCGGCGACGAGCGGCCCGATCGCCGAGCCGGTGTTCCCGCCGACCTGGAACAGCGACTGGGCCAGCCCGTGCCGCCCGCCGGAGGCCATCCGCGCCACGCGGGAGGACTCGGGGTGGAACACCGCCGAGCCCAGGCCGACCAACCCCGCCGCGAGCAGCAGGCCGGAATAGCTCCGCGTCACCGACAGGCAGAGCAGCCCGACCAGCGTGAACCCCATCCCGATCATGAGGGAGTACGGCTTGGGGCTGCGGTCGGTGTAATGCCCGATCGCGGGCTGGAGCAGCGAGGCGGTGAGCTGGAAGGTGAGCGTGATGAGGCCGATCTGGCCGAAGTCGAGGCCGAAGCCGTCCTTGAGCATCGGATACATCGCAGGCAGCAGCGCCTGCATCATGTCGTTGAGCAGGTGGCAGAAGCTGATGGCGGCGAGGACGGTGAAAGCGGCGGGGGGTTGCACCAGGCAATGCTAACGGCACCCTGCTCCAGGACGCCAGACCGCGTCCTGGAGCAGGGCCTCGGGCGCTACGCCCCCGGCGGCCGATACCCGACGGACTTCTTCGTGGCCGCGTCGAACTCCTCGGGCGAAAGCAGCAGGGTGGACTGGAGGTTGACCGCTCCGCTGCCGTTCACCGCGAGGCTCACGGCCACCGCGCTCGCGGCGTCGGGAAACTCGGCGATGCCGTACACGTCCGCGTCGCCGATGGCGAAGTAGAACGCGTGCAGCTTGCCTCCGGCTCGTTCGACCATCTGTTGCACGGCTGCGCGCCGCTTGGTTCCGCCGTCTTTCATGAGGCCCTTGGCGCCGTCCGCGGTGTACGAGCCGCGCCAGAGATACATCGGCATGCAGAGCTCCAGGATGAGTTGGGGCGCAAAACCTACAGACCCCGACTCGGGTTGGGAAGAGCCTCGCGCCGGCCGCCCCGATCAGGGCTTGAAGCGGCTCTGTTCCTTGAGGACTGCCAGGCTCTTGGACCCCAGGGTGAGCAGCGCCTGGAAGACCCCCTTCACGCCGATCTTCGATCCCTGGGGCGGCGGGCTGCTCCCCTCGCTCACGACGGTGAGCGTGCCGGTGTTGTCCTTGACCTGGTAGGCCCCCGCCACGAGTGCGCCCACCGACTTCGTCACCTCGCCCTTGATGCGGACCGTCTTGCCATTGTAGCGGGAGGCGTCGCTGAGCAGGTCGCCGATGGGGGTGGTGGAGGCGCAGCCGGCCAGCAGGACGAGCGCGGCGGCAAGGCGAATGGACCGGCGGAAACTGCGGCGTGACGCGGGCATGAACGGCTGCTCCTGGTGGGAGATCGCGTGGTGGAGCGGGATCGCACAGTCGAATCTAGTGCGCTCCCGCATGGCACCGCCAGCTTGCCCGCTCGGCGGCGTAGCCGATGCGCGGAAGCACCTGCTCGGCCGCCAGCACGATTCCCCAGAACATCAGGATGAGCGACAGCACGTGCGGGGCCCCGCCACGCATTCTCCAGGACGCGAACGCGATCCAGGCGCCGGTGATGAGCAGCGCGGCGACCGCGCCGAGGTATCCCAGCAGGGCAAGGTCACAAGCATGGGGATAGGGCCACTGGGTCATCGCGCCGCCGAGCGTGACGCCGAGGAATACGCGTGCCCAGAGCGCGATGCGGTCGCCCCGGGTGGGGGCGCCGGCGGGGCGCGCGGGGCCGCCGGCGGTGGCGGCTCGAGGCTGGGCCGGTGGCAGGGAAACCGGGTCCGTTCGGCGCGGTAGTGGCGTGGAAGCCGGGCCCTTTCGAGGCGATGGTTGTTCGTGGTCCGGCCGGGAGCCGATGGTCGACAGGCCAGCGAGCAGGCGGTTCACCTCGCGCTCCATCGGATCCGGCCGGGGCCGGCGCGGAGTGTTCGGCATGGGTCGGTCCTGCGAAGGGTCGGAAGCGTCCGGAGAGACGACCGAGGCGGCATTTGTCATGCCGCCCGCTGCCACCTTCGGTAACCGCGCCTGCGCAACCGCCCATCGCGGCGGCCACCAATTGTTGCATCGCGCCGAAGCCTCCCGAAGCCTCGCACTGCGCCATGCGATCGTGAGGGGCGCTCTGCAAGCTCCTGCAGGGCCGGCGGCGAGCCCTCGCCGGATGAACGCATGCTCATGCCGGTTTCAGGTCGCCGTCAGAGGACTCAGGTTACGGTCACGGTGACCGGAGCCTTGGCTGGGGGACACCATGACCATGAAGCGTGCGCTGCAGGTGATCCTGGCGATCGGCCTGGTCGGGGTCGCCTTCTCGGGAACGCTCACCTACCGGGAACTGTGCGTTCGAGGCGCGGAGGGATGCACGCCGGTGGGAGCGCCGGGGACGATCCTGGGCTACCCGGCGTGCGTGTACGGGCTGGTCATGTATCTGCTGCTGGTCGCGGTTGCCTCGTTCGGCTTGCGTGCGGAGCGGTAAGCTCGGCGCGTCCCCCCCACAGCCTGAGGACGCGCCGGCGCGCTCAACCTGCGTGTGTTCCGGAGGTCAGCTCAGCGCCCACTCCACGCCCGCCTCCGTCGTCTTGCCATCGAAGTGCTCGTCGTCCGCCTCGGCGTCGGCGCGGGTATGGTGGACCACGCCGTCCCGATGGTTCGGCGGCGCATAGAGCGTATAGAGCTTCAG
>DAIPLK010000088.1:0-11524 GCA_036769285.1 Gemmatimonadales bacterium
ACGTCCCCCGACCACCGTCGCCCGCACCCTGGCCCGCTCGATCGCCTCGGGCGGAATGCGGGTCAGGTCCTGGTCGAGGAGGACGAGGTCGGCTTTGTAGCCGGGCGCGAGGCGTCCGCGGGTCCGTTCGGCGAAGACGGCGTAGGCGTTCTCGCGAGTATACGCGCGGAGCACCTCCTCCACGCCGATCTTCTCCTCCGGCACCCACCCCGCTGGGTGCTTGCCGTCGAGCGTGCGCCGGGTGACCGCGGCGTAGATGCCGAGGATCGGGTCGATCGGGGCGACGGTCCAGTCGGAGCCGAAGGCGAGATGGGCGTTCCGATCCAGCAGCGAGCGGAATGGGTACGTCGTCTTGATCCGCTCGGGGCCGATGCGCTTCTCGGCCCAGCGCCCGTCGTCAATCGCGTGATACGGCTGCATCGAGGCGATGACGCCGCTCTGCGCGATCCGGGCGATGTCCTGCCGCCGCAGGTGCTGAGCATGCTCGACGCGGAACCGCCGGTCGCGCGGGCCGTGCGCCCGCGCAACACTGTCGTAGATGTCCAGGATGAGACCGTTGGCCCGCTCGCCGATGGCGTGGACCGCTACCTGAAGTCCGGCCGAGTCGGCGGCCCCGATCCAGGCGCGAAGCGAGTCCTCGGGCGTGACCAGAACCCCGGACGTCTTCGGATCGTCGTTGTATGGTGCGTAGAACAGCGCGGTGGTCGAGCCGAGCGAGCCGTCCACGTATCCCTTGACCCCGCCGATCCACACCCAGTCATCGCCGCGGCCTAGCTTGGCGATCGTGTCTGCCACCGCGTGCCAGGTCTCGAGCGGGAAGTAGAGTGCGGCCCGGGCGGTGAGCGCGCCGGTCTCTCGCGCGCGGAGGTAGGTGCCGAGATCAGCCGGGGCGACGCTCACGTGCGCGAACGCGGTCACCCCCTTGGACGCCGCGTAGACCAGCGCCCGGCGCAGGGCGGCGTCGCGCTGGGCGTCGGTGGGCTGGGGGATCGCGCGCTGGACCGGACCCATCGCCTCGTCCTTGAGGATGCCGGTCGGCTCACCGGTCTGCGGATCGCGTACGATCACGCCGCCGGGGATGTCCTTCGTGGCGCGGGAGATCCTTGCGGCCCGAAGCGCGGCGGTGTTCGCCAGGCCCATATGGCCGTCGAGGCGGTTGACGAAGACCGGGTTGTGCGGCGTGACCGAGTCGATCCATTCCCGCCGGGGCAGCGGTGCGCCGGTCCAGCTCTCATGGTCCCAGTCGCCGCCCAGGATCCACTCGCCGGGCTGCCGCTCGAGCGCGAAGGCCTTAAGCCGGGCGACGAAATCCTCGGGCGTGGTCGCCGGCCGAAGGTCCACGCTGGCGAGCTGGAAGCCGCCGTCGATGAAGTGGAGGTGGCCATCCATGAAACCGGGGACCACCATCGCCGCCCCGTTCGCCAATACACGGGTCGTGGGGCCTGCCAGCCGCGCGATCGCCGCGCTGTCGCCCACGGCCTGCACCGTGTCGCCCGCGACCGCCACGGCGCCCGCCCAGGGCCGGGCGGAATCGCCGGTCCAGACCCGCCCGTAGACGACGAGATCGGCCGGCTTCGCTGGAGGCGTGCCCCGGCAGGCGGCAAGTCCGGCGAGCGCCAGGAGCGGAAGCGCGGTCCCGGGCAGGCGAAACATGAGCATGCGGGCTCTCAACGGAGTTTGGTGAGCCGGCGGATGGCTTCAAGCTTCTCGAGCGCGCTGCCGCCCGAGGCGGCCGGCGCGACCGAGAACAGGTCGCGGATGTCGAGCAGGATCTCGAGCATGAGCTGGTCGCGCATGTAGGCGCTGTCGAGGTCGATCATGCGGCCGGCCTCGCCCGACTGCTTGGCCCGGTCGTACGACTCGCGGTAGATGGACTCGAGGTTCGCCAGGATGCGGTCGCGTGAGCGCATGGACATGGAGGCGCGAGGGTGGGGGTGATCTGCACGGGCGGTCAAACATTATACCTTTGGGGATTGGCTGGCCAGTTCCCCGCTCACCCTCACCACGGCTGTTCCCATGTCACTTTCTGGCGCCACCGTCCTGTTCTTCGCCGGCCCCCTGTACGAGGATCTCGAGCTCTGGTACCCGAAGATCCGCCTGGAGGAGGAGGGCGCCCGCACCATCGTCGCCGGAACCGGCGAGCGGACCTACCAGGGCAAGCGCGGCTACCCGCTCACGGTGGACGCAAACGTCGACGACCTCAGCGCCGACCGGTTCGACGGGCTGGTGATCCCGGGCGGCTATGCCCCCGATATCATGCGCCGGTCGAAGAAGCTGCTCGAGCTCACCCGCGAGATCTACGAGGCGGAGAAGCCGGTGGCCTTCATCTGCCACGCCGGCTGGGTGCCGATCTCGGCCGGCATCGTCCGCGGAAAGCGGGGCACCAGCGTCGGCGCCATCAAGGACGACCTGGTGAACGCGGGCATGCTCTGGGAGGACAGCCCGGTGGTGGTGGACGGCAACCTGATCTCGTCCCGCACGCCGGCCGATCTCCCACAATTCATGCGGGCGCTGATCCGGGCGCTCGCCGCCCGGCGCACCGAGAGCGGGAGTGCCGCCACGGCCGCCTCCGCAGGGCGGCGCTAGGATGTCGCTCGCCGACGCGCAGCGGCGGGTGGATACGTGGATCCGCCGGTACGAGGAGGGCTACTTCCACCCCCTCACCAACCTGGCCCGGCTCACCGAGGAGGTGGGTGAGCTCGCCCGTGAAGTGAATCATCGCTTCGGGCAAAAGACCAAGAAGCCCGACGAGGCCGATGGGAACCTGGCGATGGAGATGGCGGACATCCTGTTCGTGCTCATCTGCATGGCCAACCGCGAGGGGATCGACCTGCAGTCGGCGTTCGACCGCATGATGGAGAAGGTGGAGACGCGAGACCGGGACCGGTGGACCCGGAAGACCGGCGAGCCGTCCTGAGCAGGTCGCTGCGCTCGGCACGACTCCCGGCTCATTCCCACTCAGCCGGCGCGTTCTCCAGCTCGTCCAGCAGGACGAGGTAACTCTCCCACCGGTCCCGCCCGACCGCCCCCGCCTCCACCGCATCCCGCACCCGGCAGCCCGGTTCCGTACGGTGGCGGCAGTCGGCGTAGCGGCACTCACCCAGGAAGGGGCGGAACTCGGGGAAGCAGGTGTCGAGCTGCCCCGGTTCGATGCCCCAGAGCCCCACCTCGCTGAACCCCGGCGTATCCACCAGGTAGCCCCCGGCGTGGAGCGGCAGCATGACGGCCGATACGGTGGTGTGCTTGCCCCGCCGGACCTTGGCGCTGATCTCGCCGGTGCGGAGTTTGAGACCGGGCTGCACCCGATTCAGCAGGCTCGATTTGCCTCCGCCCGAGGGCCCGGTGACCACGGAGGTGCGCCCCGCCAGTGCCGCCGCGAACGCCTCGATCCCCTCGCCGGTGCGGCTGCTGGTGGGGTACACGGCGTACCCAGCGCGCCGGCAGCGGTCGATCAGCGCGGTGCCCGGATCGAGGTCGATCTTGTTTACCACGACGGCCGCGGGGATCTCGTTCGCCTCGGCGACGACGAGCAGGCGGTCGATGAGCTGGGGAATCGGCGCGGGAGCGGCGGTGGCGGTGACGACGAAGACCTGATCGACATTGGCGGCGACCGGCCGGGCGCCGCGGCCTTCGGGTACCCGGCGCTCGAGCAGCGTGGTACGCGGCTCGACCCCCACGATGGCGTGCAGCTGGGCCTCGGGGTCGGGCTCCAGCCGCACCCGGTCGCCGACGACGACCCGGGCCGTGTCGCGCTTCGCCTTCCCGGCGAGCACCGCGCGGATCTCCCCGGCGGCGGTCGCGATCCGGTAGACCGACCCGTCGCGCTCGAGCACCGTGCCCTGAAGCGCGGTCACCACTCCGACGGCGCGCGGGCGATGGCCTCGTCCAGCGCGGCCTTGACGTCGTACAGCGAGAGCGCCTTGAGCCGGTCGGCGGCCTCCGCCTCCGTTCGGCCCCAGACCAGCGTCTCGCTCTCGACGTGGCCAACGGGCCGGTCGCCGCCCGGCGACCAGCGGACGAAGAGCAGCGCCGCGCCGTACCGGCCGCGCACGTCCGGCTCCTCGTCCACGTAGATGGCCACCGAGTAGGCCTGGCCGTCGTTGCCCCCGAAGGCCGCGGCCCGCTCATGCTTCGCCATGTAGCCGCCCAGCGTCAGCTCGCTCACCGTCCCGATACCGACTCCCGCAAGATGTTGCCGAGGAAGAACGCGATGTTGGAGGGCCGCTCCGCCAGCCGCCGCATGAGATAAGGATACCACTGCGTTCCGAAGGGAATGTAGACCCGGAGCCGGTACCCGGCCCGGCGCAGGCTCTCCTGCAGGTCGCGGCGCACACCGTAGAGCATCTGGAACTCGAACCGGTCGGTGGGCACCCCCTGCCGCCGGGCGAAGTCGCGCGCGTGGGCGATGATCGCCTCGTCGTGGGTGGCGAGTCCAGGGTAGGTCCCCGCCAGCAGCAGCCGCTCCATCAGCCGCACGTAGTTCCTGTCCACGTCGGCCTTCTCGGGGAAGGCCACGGCGGCCGGCTCGAGATACGCCCCCTTGCACAGCCGAACCCGCGCCTTGATGGCGATAAGATCCTCGATGTCCTGCTCGGAGCGGCGGAGCATCGACTGGATGACGACGCCACAGTGCGCGCCGAACCGGTCGAACAGCCGGCGGCGGAAGAAGTCCAGGGTCCGCTGGGTGTAGGCGGAGCTCTCCATGTCGAGCCGCACGAACCCGCGCAGCGCCACGGCCTGCTCGAGGATCGCCGTGGTGTTGGCGACGCACAGCCCCTCGGAGATATCGAGCCCCATCTGGGTCAGTTTGACCGAGACGTTGACCTCGGCCCCGCTGGCGGCCATGCGCTCGAGCATGCGGAGATACTGGTCCCGCGCGGCGACGGCCTCGGCCTCGGCGGTGACGCTCTCGCCCAGCAGGTCGAGCGAGGCCGTGATGCCGCGACGACTCAGCTCGCGCGCCGCCTCCACCCCCTGGTCGATCGACTCGCCCGCCACGAACCGCGAGGCGAACCGCCGAACGATCCGATTCCGGCGCACGAAGTCAAACATGCCCTGCCGCTCCGACAGCCAGAGCAGGCCCTGTCGCATGATCACCTTGGCATCCTATGGCACCCTGTGTGAGGCTGGACCGGGCGGCAGGCACCGCCCGGAAAGCGCTCCCGAAGCTAGCCGGTGAGGGCGGTGCGGAGTAGAGGGGACCGAGGCGGTGAATCTTTATGCAACCCCGTGACTGGCGTCACGTTACGCGCTCGGGTGCGGTCGCAAGGAGGCGCGGCGCCGCGGATCGAGGCCGCTCAGGGCGACCCGTAACCGCCACCGCCGGCCCCGCTGGTTCCTCCGGCCCCGCCGGCCGCGGCCGCCGTCACGCTCACCGTGCCCGCCATGACGGCCCCGCCGTGAATGGTGCAGCGATAGGGGTAGGTGCCAGGGTTGGCGAACGTTCGCGGTACATACATTCCTCCAGAGAATCGAGCTGCTGCACCGTCCAGAGCCACTTCCCAAGACGTGTTCCGCCGCGAATCGGGCCTCTCGCCGTCAGCCTGCCGCCGGGCGGTGCAGACCCTGAGGGGGTGGCGGCCTGCCAGCCGCTACGCCAGGCGCATGCGCTCCAGCAGCCGACGGAAGCGGGGATCCCCGCGCAGGCCGTCGAGCATCGGCTCCACGTTGAGATAGGCCAGCCAGCCGCGCCGCTGCTCGTAGGTGCGTTCAAGCCAGACGAACGCCGGGTCGGTGTCGCCCAGCGCGGCGTGCAGCATCACGAAGGCCACCGGCGAGACGTACCCTTCCCGGTGCCGGGCCTCGAGATCCGCGAGGATGGCGCGGGCCTCGTCCGGTCGGCCGCGCGCCGCGGCCACCGCTCCGAGCCCCGCGATGGCGAGCGCGGGGCTCTCCGACAGCGAGATCGCCTCCCGAAATGCCGCCGCCGCCTCATCCAGCTGCCCCGCCTGCGCGTACACCACCCCGAGCACCCGGTGGTTCTCCTCGGCGGTCGGGTTCATGGCGAGCGCCCGCCGAAGCTGCTCGAGCGCCTGCTCGGGCTGACGCGTGTAGTGGTAAAGCCATCCCATGCTCCGCCGGATGGACACCGACGCCGGGTCGAGCACGATGGCCTGCCGCCCTTCCGCCAGCGCCAGCTCCGGGTGGCCCATCGCCACCTGGAACCAGGAGTGCCACTGACGCGCCACCGAGTAGCGCGGGTTCAGCTCGATCGAGCGCCGGAAGTGCCGAGCGGCCAGCGGCCAGTTCCAGTCGTAGATGAACGTGACCCAGGCGAGCGACGTGTGTGCCTCGGCCAGCGTCTCGTCCAGCGCGAGCGCCCGCTGCGCCTCGGCCCGGGCGCGCTCGAACCCCTCCTGCACCGGCATGCCCCGGTAGTCGATCTGCAGCGCGTACGAGTCCGCCAAGCCGGTGTACGCGAGCGCGTATTCGGGGTCCTCCGCGATGGCGGCCTCGAAGTACTTGATCCCCTCCGCGATCGCCGCCGGGGTGCGGCGGTTCCAGGAATAGCGGCCCTTGAGGTACAGGTGATAGGCCTTGAGGTTGGCCGTATATCGGACCGGCACCGGGTCGCCGAGGTCCTGCAGCAGCGTGGCCCGGAGCGTGTCCACGATCGTCCGCGCGATCTCGTCCTGGATGGCGAACACGTCGGCCAGCTCCCGGTCGTACCGCTCGGACCAGAGCGTGCGCCCATCGCGGACGCTGGTGAGCTGTGCGGTGATGCGAAGCCGCGTGCCGGCCCGGCGCACCGATCCCTCGAGCACGGCGCTCACGTTGAGCCGCGCGCCGAGCGTGCGCACGTCCTCCCGCGCCCCCTTCACCGCGAAGACCGAGGTGCGCGAGGCGACGTGCAGGCCCTCCACCTTGGTGAGCGCGGTGATCAGCTCCTCGGTGATCCCGTCGCTGAAGTACTCGTTCTCCGGATCAGCGCTCGCGTTGACGAACGGAAGCACGGCGATGGCGCGCGCGTCGCTGGCCGGGTCCGCGACGGCGGAGGCGGGTTCCAGACTGGGATCGCTCAGCGCGGCCGCGAAGTCCGCCATGGTGGGGAATCGGTCGCCCGGCGATTTGGCCAGCGCCCGCTCGAGAGCCCGCTCGACCGCCGCCGGAACGGTCGGGCGGCGCGTCCGGATCGGGGACGGGGCCTCGATCGCATGCCGCGCCATGGTGGCCCGCGCTCCACTTCCCGCGAACGGCGGCGCACCCGACAGCATCTCGTACAGCACGCAGGCGAGGCTGTACTGGTCGGTGCGCCCGTCGAGGCTGGCTTCCGCGCTGGCCTGCTCCGGGCTCATGTACGCTGGGGTGCCGACCGTGAAGCCACGGTCGGTGACGTAGACGTTGTCGCCGGCGGCGGCGGAGACGGCGGTGGCCACGCCGAAATCCGCGATGACGGGCTCCCCTTCCTGCAGGAGAATGTTTTCCGGCTTGATGTCGCGATGGATGACGTTGAGCCGGTGCGCGTAGGCCAGGGCACCGGCCACGGCCCGGGTGATGCGAAGGGCCACGTCCACCGGCAGCGCCCCCTCCCGGTCGAGGCGGTCCCGTAGGCTCTCGCACCCGGCGTACGGCATGACGAAGTACAGCAGGCCATCGCACTCGCCCGAATCGTGCAGGGGCAGGATCTGGGGATGGGCCAGGCGGGCGGCGATCCGGATCTCGCGCAGGAAGCGCTGGGGCTCGTAGCCGGCCGGGGTGCCGGGCCGGAGCACCTTGATGGCCACCTTGCGGGCGTGCTTGAGGTCTTCCGCCAAATAGACCGTGGCCGCCCCGCCCCGGCCGATCTCCTCCTCGATCAGGTAGCGGTCGCCGAGTGCGGCGCGCAGGCGGGCAGCGATGTCGGGCACGACAGGGTCGGGTTGGGGCCTCGTGGAGCGGTAGCGGCGCGATATCCCTTGGAAGGGAACCGCTCGTCCCTGGATGCACAAGGCGGATCAGCGGCTCCGGGGCAAGCCCTCGAGGAAGCGGGCGATGGCGCCGAAATAGGCGGCCGAGTCGGCCTCGAACGCGTCGCCGTGACCGCCGGCCAGAGGAACGAACGACTTCGGGGGCAGCGCGGCATCGTAGAGCCGGCGCCCATGAGCGAGGGGTATCACGTCGTCGCCCCGGGCATGCAGGAAGAGCTTCGGCGCCGTCACCCGGCCGATCCGCTCGATCGACGGGTATCGGCTGCGCGCGATCCAGCGAACCGGCACGTATGGGTACACCTCCTGGGCGCGCTCCAGCACCGAGACGAGTGCGCCGTCGAGCACGAGGCCGGCGGCCGCCACCCGGGTCGCCAGCTCGATCGCCACGGCCGAGCCGAGCGAATGTCCGAAGAGGACGATGCGTCCGGGCGGCAGGCCGCGCACCTCCCGCAGATAGCGATATGCCGCGTCGGCGTCCCGATAGAGTCCTTCCTCGCTGGGCGCTCCACCGCTCTCCCCGTAGCCGCGATAGTCGAACGCCAGCAGGTTGAGTCCCAGGGCCCGCAGGCGCGCGTAGTGCTCCGGCCGGCCCGCCTCCGAGAGGTTCCCACCGTTGCCATGGCAGATCAGGAGCCAGGGGGCCGCCGTGTCCGGCACCGGCGCTCGCATCACCCACCCGACCAGAGTAACGCCATCCGTGGTCGGGATCTCGACCCGCTCCGGAGACAGTCCGAGTGCTGGCGGCGGCGGTTGAAGCGTGCGGGACGGACCCGGTGCGTAGAGGAGTCGGGGCTCGGAGAGCCGGAGCAGCAGCAGCACGCCCAGGTATCCGATCGCCAGCCCACCGACGAGCGTCCCGGTCACGCGGCCGACTCGTTGGCTGGGCCGGTCAGGCAGGGTAGTAGCGGCTGCCGTGCGCCGCCATCTCGACCAGGCTCACGGCGGGCGCGAATCGGGAGCCGTGCAGGTCCTCGAGATCGCGCAGCACATCCACGACCCGCGTCGCCGTGAGGTCGTCGATCGTCCGGAGCGGGCCGCCGCGAAACGCCGGGAACCCGATGCCGAAGAGCGCGCCGACGTCGCCGTCGCGTGGGCTGCGCACGGCGCCCTCGTCGAGGGCCATTGCCGCCTCATTGAGCATCGCGTGGACCAGGCGCCGCTCCACCACGGTCCCGTCCGCGCCCTCCACCGGTCGGACCCCCAGCAGCGGATAAACGGAGTCGTCCACCCCCGCCTTGTGGCCGTCGTGATAGCGGTAGAGCCCGCGTCCGTTCTTCCGTCCGAGGCGCCCGTCGCCGATCAGGCGGGCGAGCGTCTCGGGCGGCCGAAGCCGCTCCCCGAACGCCGCGTGCATGACGGCGCCCGCCTTCTGCGCCACGTCGAGCCCTACCTCATCGAGCAGCGCGATCGGTCCGACCGGGAATCCCCAGGCGGTCATCGTGCGGTCGATCAGCTCGATGGGGACGCCCTCGGTGAGCAGGACGGCGGCCTCGTTGAGGTAGGGTGAGAGAATGCGATTGACCCAGAAGCCGGGGTGGTCGGCGACCACGATGACCGTCTTCCCCATCCGCCGGCCGAAGCGCACGGCGGTGACGATCGCCTCGGGTGCCGTGGCATCGGTGGGGATGACTTCCAGCAATGGCATCTTCTCCACCGGCGAGAAGAAGTGCATGCCGAGCACCCGCTCGGGGCGAGCGGCGTGGGCGGCGATCTCCCGGATCGGAATCGTGGAGGTGTTGCTCGCGTAGATCGCCTCCGGCCGAGTGACCGCCTCCACCTCGGCAAGCACGCGGCGCTTGAGCTCCAGGTCTTCGAAGACCGCCTCGATCACGAGGTCCGCGCGTCCGAAGCCTCGGTAGTCGGCGCCACCGGAGACGAGCGCACTCAGCCGCTCGAACTGCGGCCGTGTCAGCCGGCGCCGCTGGAGCCGCTCGGCGAGGATCGCGCCCGCGGCCTTGAGGCCCTTCCCCACCCGCTCGAGGTCGGCATCCTTGAGCCGGGTATCGACCTCCACGTTTAGCACCGCGGTTCCCGCGATTCCCGCCCCCATGAACCCCGCGCCGACGACGCCCAGCCGGCGAATCTGGCGCGGCACCGCGGAGCCGGCCGGAACCCCGTCGTCCTTCTTGAGGGAAGTGGTGGCAAAGAAGATCTGTACCAGCTTGCGGGAGACGTCGCCCATGGCCAGCTCGCCGAAGGCGCGGTGCTCCGCGGCGAGGCCAGCGGTGATCCCCTCCTCCAGTCCGATCCGCACCGCCTCGAGGGCCCGGAGCGGCGCGGGGTAGTGGCCGCCCGTCTTGGCCAGCGCCTGCTTCTCGGCAGCGCGGTAGACCAGCCGGCGGCCCGTGGCAGTGCGGTCGAGCAGGAAGCCCTGCCAGCCGCCCTTCGGGGCGCGGCGTGGCAGCCCGCCGCGCGCCAGGCGGTCGGCCGCGGCCACTGCGGTGGCCCGCAGGATGCTCGGCGGTACCAGCTCGTCTACCAGCCCCAGCCGGAGCGCCTTGGCTCCGCGCTCGCTCTTGCCCGTGAGAATGAGGTCGAGCGCCGCGCGGGCGCCGATGAGCCGCGGCAGCCGTTGGCAGCCGCCGGCGCCGGGGATGAGACCGAGCTGGACCTCGGGCAGGCCGAGCTGCGTCTTCGGGTGATCGCTGGCGACGCGATAGTGGCAGGCGAGCGCCAGCTCGAGGCCGCCGCCGAGACAGGCGCCGTGGATCGCGGCGACGACGGGCTTGGCAAGCGTCTCGACCCGGCTCACCATTTCCTGGCCCTCGAAGCTCAGCCGCTCGGCCGCGGTCTCGGTGGTGAGCGCGGTGAACTCCTCGATGTCGGCGCCGGCGATGAAATTGTCGGGCTTCCCCGATATCAGGACCGCTGCGCGGACCGCTGCGTCATCGCGCAGGCGGATGAGGAGCGCCTCGAACTCCACCTTGACGGAGTCGCTCAGCTTGTTGACCGGTTCGCCGGGGAGGTCGAACGTGACGACGGCGATGCCGCCCTCGACGGCGATAGTGAGCGCCGACACTAGTCGCGCTCCAGCACGAGGGCGTATCCCATGCCGCCCTGCGCGCAGATGGAGATGAGCCCGAACTGCACGTCGCGCCGCCGCATCTCGTGGGCCAGGGTGGTGACGAGGCGGGCGCCCGTCGCGCCGAACGGGTGGCCGATGGCAATCGATCCCCCCATCACGTTGGTCCGCTCCCAGTCCACCTCGCCGACCGGGCCGGGCAGCCCGAGCCGATCGGCCCACGCCTGCGAACCCCAGGCCTGGATGTTCGAGAGAACCTGGGCGGCGAACGCCTCGTGGATCTCCACCAGGCCGAGATCCCCCCAGGCGATCCCGGCGCGCTCGAGCGCACGAGGCACCGCATACACCGGACCCATGAGGAGCTGCCATCCCGGATCCACCGCGGCTACCGCGTAGCTTCGAAGATACGCCAGCGGCTGGTAGCCTAGCGCCGCGGCCTTCTCCTCGGCCATCAGCAGGACGGCCGCCGCGCCGTCGGTGAGCGGCGACGCATTGCCCGCTGTGACCGAACCATACCGGCGGTCGAACACCGGATGGAGGTGCGCCAGCACCTCGAGCGAGGTGTCGCCCCGGATGCCGTTGTCGGCGGTGACGA
>DAIPLK010000202.1:0-3483 GCA_036769285.1 Gemmatimonadales bacterium
CTCCTGGCAGGGCCAACACCTTCGTCCCGATGGCACTACAGCGAGAAGTTCGATTGAAGCCGGAGTTCGCCCACCTTTATCCGGAACTCCGCTCCGGCTCGTGGGAGTCGGCCGCGGCGATCGCGGAAGCGATCGCCGAGCGCCGCGTGAGACAACACGGCTACGTCTCCCTGGGCAAGGGGCGCGTGCTGCCGGACATCCACTTCGAGTTTCGGGGCGAGCTGCCGAAGAGCGCCCAGCCTCCCGGTCAGCGCAGGCGCCTGGCGGACCGGCTGACCTGACGGCCGGCGACGGGCGCCGCGTGACTGCGCCCGGCTGTCTGACTGATGCAAAATGGAGCACATCGGATGAATACGCTGAGACTGGGAGTGGCCGCGCTGGTCGTGGCGCTCATGCTGGCCGGCACCGCACAGACCTCGCCCGCACAGAGCCGCACGCTCGGCGTCAAGGGCGGCGTCACGCTGGCGTCGGCGGACCTCGGAGACCTGGGGGCGACGTTCGACGCCAACAACCGGACCGGGTGGGGCGTCGGTGCGTTTCTGACGCTGGGAGGAGGGGTGTTCTCGATTCAGCCGGAGCTCAACCTGATCGAGATCGGTTTCGAGGCCACCAGCCCACTGATGAGTCCGGAAGTGAAGCTCCGCTACCTGGCGCCGGCCGTGCTGCTGAAGCTCGGGATTCCGCTCGGGATCGTGAAGCCGAGCCTGTTTGGCGGCGTCGGTGTCGGCATCGAGCTGCAGTGCCGGTTCGACGGCATCGATTGCGCGGACGCGCCGTTCCCGCTCGAGACGAGCACGTCCGATCCCACCGGCATCTTCGGGCTGGACGTGGATATCTTCCCGGGCCGCACCCTGGCCTTGCGCGGGGACGTGCGCTATGCCGTCGGCTTCGACGACATCCGTAAGGCGAGCGATATCTGGTCGAAGATCAAGAATCGCGCCTGGCAGTTCTCCGCGGGAGTGGGCTACCGGTTCTGATTCGACCTAGCGGCCGCCGGCGGCGTACGAGCCGATCGAACCGACCGCTGGTGGACCACACCATCACTCCGGCTCGCGGACACGCATCCCCGCGACCAGCCGCTGGAATCGGGGATTCGAGCGGACGGCGTCGAAGTGCACTTCCTCCAGGTGGAACCGGAGGTGGGGTTTGGCCACCGGGACGCGCTCCAGGAAATCGATCGCCTCCCCACCCTGGCCGGCCGCGACCAGCACGGCGGCCCACGCTGCCGCCTGATGAACGCTCATCGTGTCCGGCCGGGGAGCATAGGCCCTGAGGCGCGCCAGCCGCGCTCGCTCACCAGCGGTGTCACCGCTTCGCCGATCCAGTGCCAGCAAGACACTCTCGCCGGCAAGGACGTCTTCCGGCGGTCTGAGGCGGACGGCGGTCTCCGCGTCGGCGCGGGCACCGGCGGTGTCTCCCGTCACCAACCGTAGCGCCCCTCGCTCGGCGTACGCCTGGTAGAAGCCCGGATAGACCACGGTCGAGCTGTCGAGCCAGCGGCGGGCGTCCTGGTACCGCCGTCGGGCCATGTCGATCCAGGCGAGATGGAGCAGGCTCATCGGCCGATCGGGCTCGATGGCCAGGGCGTCGTGGAACTGGGCTGCCGCCGCGGCATCGTCCCCCAAGAGCCGCAGGGCCATGCCGTACTCGTGGTGCGCCTCCGCACTCCGCGGGTCCAGGTGTACCGCGCGTTCATTGGCCTGGCGGACCCCGGCGAGCGTACCCGGATTCCGTAGCTGCAACAGCGATCCGCGCGCCTGCCACGCCTCCGCAAGCGTCGTGTCGAGTTGGATGGCTCGCTCGCCGGCCTCCCACCCCCGGGCCAAGAGACTCTCCGGTGATAGCCCCTCGTAGGACCAGCCCCAGTCGAGTAGGAGGACGTGGGCGTAGGCCAGGCGCGCCCAGGCCAGCGCGAATGTCGAGTCGAGCCGCGCGGCCTCGGAGAACGCCTCGATTGCCCGCGCCAGGCCCCGAGGGTTGCGTTGAGCCAGGTAGTAGTTCCCCCGCAGCAACTGGTCGTAGGCGGCCGGATTGCCCGTCGGTCTGGTCCTCGTGGCCCTGGACTCCGATGGCGCCAGGTGGCCCGCCACCGCCCGCGCGACGTCCACAGCGATCTCGTCCTGCCAGTCCAGCATATCCATCGCCGCCCGGTCGTAGCTGCGGCTCCACGTCCGAAAGCCATCGGAGGCGTTGACCAGTTGAACGGACACGCGTACCCGCGCTCCCGCTCTCCGCACGCTCCCTTCCACCAGGTGGCGAAGACCCAATGCCCGGGCTTGCTCCGGCAGGTCGGCCCGGTCGGCGCGCTCGAGTCGGCCCACCGCGCTGCGGCTGGCGACGCTGATGCCCGAGAAGTCGCCGAGCCGCGAGGCGATCTCCTCGCCTATGCCCCACGCGAGGTAGACGTCGGCCGTATCGAGCGAGAGGTTGGCGAAGGAGAGGACCGCTACTTTGTCCGGGACCGAGCCGGCCGCCGGGCCCGACTCGGGACGATCCCGACCGGACCCGATGCGATCCGACACCCACCAGGCACCGATCCCGGCAGCCACCACGGCGGCGATGGCTAGCGACACGGCACGCCTCGGCAGCCGCCGCGACGCCGGGGCGACCACCTGCGACGGTGACCCGGCCGCTGCCAGCGCCTCGGCGAAGTGCCGGGCGGTGGCGTGGCGATCGGCCGGCACTTTCGCGAGCGCCTGGGCGACGACCCGCTCGACTGCCTCGGGGACCGAGTCGCGAACCGTCCGGATGCTCGGCACCGGATCCAGCGCGTGCCGAGCCATGACCGCCCGCGCCGTCGGTCCGGTGAAGGGGGGCTCCCCCACGAGCATCTCATACAGCACGCAGCCCAACGAGTAGATGTCGCTCCGCCCGTCGACATGGCGGTCCTCGCCAGCCTGTTCGGGGCTCATGTAGGTGGGGGTGCCGAGGGTCACCCCGGTCGCGGTGAGCCGCTCACCGCCGGCCGCGCTCAGGGCGCGGGCGATGCCGAAGTCCGCCAGCACCGCCTGGTCCCCCTGGAGCAGGATGTTCTCGGGCTTGATGTCCCGATGCACCACACCCTGCTCGTGGGCATAGGCCAGCCCCGAGGCGACCTGGCCCGCGATCCGGAGCGCGTCGTCCAGGGGCAGCTGCCCCTCCCGGCTCAGCCGCTGCCGCAGCGACTCTCCCGGGACATATGGCATGACGTAGTAGAGCAGGTCGCCGGCCGCACCGGAATCGTACAGCGGCAGGAGGTGCGAATGCTGGAGCCGAGCGGCGACGGCGATCTCGCGCAGGAAGCGCTCGGGTCCGAGGGCGGGGGCCAGCTCGGGGTGGAGGACCTTGACGGCGACGGGCCGGGAATAGCGGATGTCCTGCGCCAGGTAGACCGTGGCCATCCCGCCGCGTCCGAGCTCGCGCTCGAGCGTGTAGCGGCCGCGTAAAGCGTCCGCGAGTGCGGCGGGAGGTGCGGCCACGAGATACCGGAAAGGCGAGAGTACT
>DAIPLK010000089.1:0-11500 GCA_036769285.1 Gemmatimonadales bacterium
TCGGCCAGGTAGCCGCTCCGGTTCGCGGGCCTGACTGAGCAAGCGCTCAGCGAAGTCCATCCGCTCTTGTACCTCGCTGAGTTCGCGTCGCAACTCCGCAACCTCATCCCGAAGCGCCGTGATCTCGACCTCGGCTCCTCTTTCCAGCCCCCCAGCCCGCAGACGTGCCTCCTCGAGCCGCGTCCGGGCCAGCTTCTGAAGCCCAAAGAGGACGATGGCCGCGAGCGGGATGGCCAGCGCAAAGATGGGGATTAGCGCGAAGACTTGATTTTCCATTAGAACTCCGACTTCTGGAGTATTCGCCCGTCCTACGAGGTGCTCGGGCGTCTGCCTAACGACCAGTTCGACGCCTGGACTATCACTGCTATGCTACCCTCTGCAGCCGAATCCGGAAAGAATGCAGGACCCGCCTTGCCAGGGAGATCCGCCGGATGCGCACCCCCGGGTGGCGATCCGTAGCCCTTGGGTGGCGAGTTGTCGAGCCCGACCGCCATCGGTTCCCCGGGCAGCAGCAGGCACCGATGCTCGGTACGCGACCGTTCCCCGGCAGGTAGACCGGCACCGCTGCCCCCGTCGCCCATCCCGGTGCTCCCGCACCTGTCACATCCGCACCCCAGCTTGGATGCGCCCGTTCATCCAGGACGCATCACGCGTTAACTTCGTCCCGTCCCTTCAACCCGCACCCCGGCACCCCAGATTAGCCACCAACCGTCCGCGCCGCTCGCCGCGCTGGCCGCGGTTGACCGCGACCACCCCGACGCCAGGAAGCTCCTCCTCGGCCCCGACCTCAACTACGGCCGCGAGCTGCTCTTTGCCCACGCCCGCCGCACCGGCGGCTGGATCGGCTGGGAGGCCGCCACCCTCCGCGGCATCGCCGGGGAACTCGCCTTCACCGCCCTCGGCGAGCGGGACCGTCGGGTCGCCACCGACGTCGAGATCGGCGCCCTGGTGAGCGAGGCCATCGACCTGGCCATCGCGCGACGGGCCGTGGGCGACGGCTTCGCCGGCCTGGCCGGCGGCCTCGGCTTCCGCCACGCGGTGCGCGACGCCCTGCTCGAGCTCCGGACCGCCGGTGTCACGGCCCCGCGGCTCCGTGCGGCCACGGGCCCGGGCACGCCCGCGCACGACTTGGCGGCGGTGCTCGAGCACTACGAGGAAGCCCTGGTCACCAGCGCACTGGCCGACCCGGCCGCCGTCTTCGCGCTCGCCCTGGAGCGGTTCGACGCCGAGACGCCGTTCGTGCTCGACGGCGTGGTGGTCGTGGCGCCGGGGCTCACGGCGCGGGGACTGCCGGGCCGGCTGCTCGCCCGGCTGATCGAGCACGGGGCGCGGGTGCTGCCGGACGAGCCGCTGATGGGCGTGGAGGCGCTGGCCGACACGGACGCCGTCACCTCCGACCTCTTCGTGGCGGCCACCCCGACCGACGAGATCCGCGAGCTGCTGCGCCGCACACTCGCCGAGGGGCTGCCGTGGGACGCGGTGGAGATCGTCGCGACCGACATGGACACCTACGGCATCGCGCTCGATGCCGTCTGCCAGCAGCTCGGGCTCGCCGCCACCGCGCTCCAGGGCGTGCCGCTCATCCGGACCCGCATCGGCCGCGCACTCGAGCGGTGGCTCGACTGGCTCTCCGACGGGCTCCCGGCGGATACGCTGCGGCAGGCGCTGGAGGCGGGCGAGCTGACCGCGGCCGGGGACGGCACCGTGTCCGCGGGTTTGGCGCGCACGCTCCGGAGCCTCCAGATCGGATGGGGCCGCGCGCGCTACGAGGCGGCGCTCGCCCGGCTCGGCGACGGCACCGAGGCGGCACGCACGCGGCAGCGGGACGAGGAGGACGACGACGCGTTCGCCACCCGCAAGGCGGCGCGGGCGCGGGCGCTCGGCGCGCTGGCGGAATTGCTCGAGCGGCTGCTCGCGGTCACTCCGCCGGTGCCCGAGCGGGGCCGCGACGAGCCGGTGGCCTCCTCCTGCCACGCGCTCGCGCAGGCCACGCTCGGCTACCTCGACCTCGTCCCGCCGCATGGCCCCGCGGAGGAGAGCACGCTGACCCGGGTGCGCACGCGGCTGGAGCAGCTCGCGGCGGTGCCATCGGCCAAGGTGAGCTTCCCGCGGGCGATGGCGGAGCTGCGCGACGGGATCGCCGACCTCCGCGCCTGGCCCGGGATGACCAACGACCGGAAGCCGTGGAGCGCCGCCGGCGGGATGGTGCACCTGACCGGCCTGGCACACGCGGGGACGACCGGGCGGCCACGGACGTTCGTCGTCGGCCTCGACGCCGAGCGCGCCGCTGGTCCCCGGGTTCAGGACCCGATCCTCACCGACGCCGTGCGCTCCGCGATCGGCGCGGACCTCCTGCCCACCACCGCGCTGCGCCGCGGCGAGCAGGCCATGACGCTGGCCCGCGCCATAGGCGGGCTCCGCGGCCGCGCGACGCTGTCGTACGCAGTGGCGGGCGGCACCGACGGGCGCGAGGTGGGGCCGGCGCCGGTGCTGCTGCGCGCGCTCCGCCTGCTCGAGGGCGCGCCCGGCCTCACCTACAAGCAGTTCCGCGAGCGCCTGGGCGCGCCCGCGTGCGCGGTACCGGGCCGCCCCGGCGGCGCGCTCGACGGCCGCGAGGCATGGCTCGGCGCGCTCGCCCAGGGGCCGGTGCTGCTCGAGGGCGAGGCCCTGGTGCGGGCCGCCTACCCGATGCTCGACCACGGGCTCCTGGCGCACGCCGCCCGGCTCGGCGCCCGGCTCACCGAGCACCACGGCATGGTCTCCGCCGCCGCCGGTCTGCTCGACCCGCGGCGGAGCGGGGGCCGGCCGGTCTCGCCCTCCTCGCTCGAGCTGCTGGCAGCCTGCCCGCTCGCCTGGTTCTACAAGTACGGGCTCGGCGTACGCCCGCCGGCCGACCCGGAGTACGACCCCGAGTCGTGGCTCGACGCGCTGGATCGCGGCACACTGCTGCACGAGATCTACGAGCGATTCACCCGGGCCTACCAGCGCCGGCAGCGCGAGATCGTGGCCGAGGAGGCCGCCGCGCGGATGGCGGCCCTGACCGACGAGGCGCTCGCCCGCTGGCATGCCGACGTGCCGCCGCCGAGCGAGGCGGTGTACCTGACCGAGGCGGCGGAGCTGCGCCAGGCGGCGGTGGCGTTCCTGGAGCTCGAGCGGGCGGAGCTGGCCAGTGGCAGAGCGGGCGAGTGGCTCCGGGTCGAGCTGCCGTTCGGCGTCGAGCCGCCGGTGGCGTACGAGCTGGCGCCCGGGATGGCGATCCCGGTACAGGGACGAATCGACCGGGTGGACCGGCTCCAGGGCGGGCGGCTCGTGGTCATCGACTACAAGACTGGGTCGCCCCGAAACTACCGCTCGGACCCGAAGGCCGGCCCGTTCCGCGGCGGGCGGCGGCTCCAGGCCGCGATCTACGCCGCCGCCGCCGAAGCGCTGCTCCGCGCGGAGGTGGCGCGGTTCGAGTACCGGTTCCCGACCCTCAAGGGAACGAACGATGTGGTGCGGTACGGCCGGCCGGAAATCCTGTCGGCGCGGGAGTTGATCGCGGTGCTGCTGGAGCACGTGGAGCAAGGGCACTTCGTCGCCACCACCGACTCCGATGACTGCAGGTACTGTGACTCCCGGCCGATCTGCCGGGTGGCGGACGGCAGCTTCAACTCGATCGTCTCCCCCCGCGCCGAGTGGGCGGAGGCGAACGCCGAGCGGCACGAGGAGTACCGGTCCATGCTGCAGCGGCGGTCGGCGCCATGACGCATCGGACGCCGACCGACCAGCCGGCGCGCGACCGGATCGTCACCGACCTGGACACGAACTTCCTGGTCGAGGCCGGCGCCGGCTCGGGCAAGACGACCGAACTGGTGAATCGGCTGCTCGCCTATGTGCGGCGGGGGACGCCGGTGGAGCAGCTCGCCGCCGTCACCTTCACCCGGAAGGCCGCGACCGAGCTGCGCGAGCGGTTCCAGGAGGAGCTGGAGCAGGCCGTCGCCAGGGCGCGCGACCGGGACGACGGCTCCGAGTCGGCCGCCCGGCTCGCCGGCGCGCTCGAGGACCTCGACCGGGCGTTCCTGGGCACGATCCACTCCTTCTGTGCCCGCCTGCTGCGGGAGCACCCGCTCGAGGCGGGGCTCGACCCGGGGTTCGAGGAGGTGAGCGAGGAAGAGTGGCCCGACGTGCGGCGCGAGTTCTGGGGACGCTGGCTCGAGCGCTGCCGGCGGGGCGGGGACCCGGCGCTGGAGGAGCTGCGCCGGCTCGGCATCGACCCGCGGACGATGCTCAAGGGGTTCGAGGTGGTGGTGAAGTACCCGGATGTGGAGTTTCCGTTGGTGGAGCGGCCGGCGCCGGATGTGGCGAAGTGCCGGACGAAGCTCGGGAAGCTGCTGCGCGAGGCGCGGGAGCTGATGCCGCGGGAGGAGCCGGACGGCGGCTGGGACGAACTCCAGCGTACGGTGCGGCGACTCGAGTTCCACAAGAGCATGCCGGAGTGGGATGGCGTCGCCGCGTTCTGTGCCGCGGTGGCGTGGCTCAGCAAGGCCAAGTGCAAGGTCACCCAGAAGGACTGGAGCGACTCGAAGGAGGGAAAGGCCGCCGCGAAGCAGTTGGGCCTCGAGTTCATCGCGCTGGTCGAGGGCGACCTCGCCGAGGTGCTGACTCAATGGCGCGAGCACCGCTACCCCGCCGTCATGCGCTTCCTGCAGCGCGCCGCCGCCGAGTTCGCCCGCGAGCGGCGCGCCACCGGCCGGCTCGGCTTCGAGGACCTGCTGCTCGGCGCCGCCAAGCTGCTCCGCGAGCACGCCGGCGCCCGCCGCGAGCTGGGGCTCCGCTACCGCCACCTGCTGGTGGACGAGTTCCAGGACACGGACCCGATCCAGGCCGAGGTCTGCTTCCTCCTGGCGTCCGACCCCTCCGAGGGCGGGGACTGGCGCGCGGTCAAGCCGCGGCCGGGCGCCCTCTTCGTCGTCGGCGACCCGAAGCAGAGCATCTACCGGTTCCGGCGGGCGGACATCCTCACCTACGAGATTGTCCGCGCGCGGCTGGCCGAGTGCGGCGAGGTGCTGCTGCTGAGCCGGAACTTCCGGTCGGGCAAGCCGATCGAGCGGTTGGTGAACGCGTACTTCGAGGACGTGTTCCCTCCCAAGGCTGCAGACGGCCAGGCGGCGTTCACCCCGATGGTGACGAAGGACGAGCCGGAGCCGGGTGAGGGCGTTTTCCGCTATCGCGTGCGGCCGGCGGCGAACAAGAAGGAAGCGATCATCGCGGAGGACGCGCAGCTCATCGCTTCCTGGGTGGCGGCGAAGATCGCGAGCCGCGCCTACCAGGCGTCGGACTTCCTGCTGCTCGGCGACACCAAGCTGGGCCTGCATGTGTACGCCCGCGCGCTCGCCGAGCGGAACGTGCCGGTGAGCACCGCCGGGGCGAAGCTGCCGCAGGAGCTCGAGCTGCGGGAGCTGATCCTGGTGCTCATGCTCCTCTCCGACCCGGCCAACCCGGTGCTCGTGGCCGCCGCGCTCGAGGGGCTCTTCTTCGGCTGCAGCCCGGCCGACCTGTTCCAGGCGCGGCAGGCGGGGATGGACTTCTCGATCGCCCACCAGCCCTCGTCCACGGAGACGGTGGCCGGCCGGGCGCTCGAGCGGCTGTACCAGTGGTGGATCTTCTCCCAGCGCCATCCCGTGGACGCGCTGCTGGAGCGGATCCTCGACGACACCGGGTTACTACCGTACGCCGCGAGCCTGCCGCTGGGCGAGATCCGCGCGGGCACGCTGCTGCACCTGGTGGCCGCGGTGCGGGCAGCGGCCGCCGCGGGCGCGTCGGACCTGGCCTCCGCGATCGAGGTCGTCGAGCGGACGCTGGCCGACGACTCGGCCAACGCGTCGCTCCGGCCCGGGCGCACCGACGCGGTGCGGCTCATGAACCTGCACAAGGCGAAGGGGCTCGAGGCGCGGGTCGTGTGCCTGCTCGCGCCGGTGGACCGGACGGAGCACGAGCCGACGGCGGCGGTGGACCGCCGGAGGGGCGGGCAGGCAGTCGGCGGACTGGTGATACCGAACGATGACGGGATCGTGGCGCAGCCCGTAGGATGGGCGGAGATGGCGGCGCGGGAGGCGGCGTTCGAGGCGGCGGAGGACCAGCGGCTGCTGTACGTCGCCGCGACGCGCGCCAAGCTCGAGCTGGTGGTGGCGCAGCTCGAGCGGCAGAACAAGAGCGGGCCGGTGCCGGACCAGTCGGCCTGGGCGCCGCTCTCGGAAGTGCTGCTGGAGCAGGGGACCGTGCTCGATCTCGCGCCGAGTGCGGCGCCGGGGCGGGAGCGGCTCGCGGTGACCGCGGCGGAGATGGCGGCGCGGACCGAGGCGGCCGACCGGCGCCGGGAGCAGGCCTCGGTGCCGACGTACGCGGCGCGGACAGTGACCCAGTCGGCCAAGGCGGAGCGGGAGGAGGAGCGGGCCTACGATCTGCCTGAGGCCGAGGGGGCGGGGAAGGGCGCCGGCGTGGCGTGGGGTCGGGCGGTGCACCGGACGCTCGAGGGGATGGGACGAGGACGAAGTGGCGCGTCGCTCGTGGCGTTCGCGCGGGCAGTGGCACGGGACGAAGAGCTTGGCGCGACGGCGGAGGAGCGGGCGGAGATGGCTGGCAGGCTGGTGCGGCTGGCCGAGCGTGTCGCCGGCGGGCCTGAGTGGGCGCGGCTCCGCGCGGGGCGGGCGTGCTTCGAGCTGGCGGTGGCGCGGGTGGAGACCGAGGACGGGCGGAGCGTCGTCACCGAGGGCGTGATCGATGCGGCGGTGCTGGGTGACGGCGGCTGGGCCGTATTCGACTGGAAGACCGACGCTGTGGGCGAGGCGGAGTGGCGCGAGCGGATGAAGGCGTATGGGGCGCAGGTGAAGCAGTATGCCGGCATCCTCCACGCGCTGTCGGGGGTGGCGGCGGAGGGGGTGGTGGTGCGGTTGGGCGGCGGGCCGAGCGCTACCGGTCTTCGCGCTTGAGCGATCGTGCTCGGCGGCCCCGGGTGTCGGTATCCAGGCCGCCGTTAATCGTTCCAAGGTCGCCGTTCCTCGCACAGCCGCCGGCGCCGGCGGGCGCTCCTAGCGCAGCAGCGCCTCCGCGGCGGCATTGGCCCACGCAAAGACCGATCCGGGATAGATGCCGAGAATGACCAGCGCGGTGCACAGCGCGTAGCACACGGCCTTGTCGGCCATGGTGAGCTCGACGACCCGCTCCTGCTCGGCGGGCAGCAGGTAGGCGTGCTTCACCACGATGAGATAGTAGTAGACCGACACGGTGCTGTTGATCGCGGCGAGCAGGACCAGCCACCACCATCCCTGCAGCATGGCCGCCCGGAACAGGAACCACTTGCCGATGAAGCCCGCCGTGGGCGGCACGCCCGCCAGGGCAAACACCGCGAGCAGGAGGGTGGCCGCCAGCAGGGGAGCGCGGCGGTAGAGGCCGCGCAGGTCGTCGAGCGAGGGGTTCGAGCCGTCGGCCGCCACCCGCGCCACCACCAGGAATGCCGCCGCGTTCATCAGCAGGTACAGCAGGCCGTAGAACAGCGCGGCGGCGATGCCCTCGCTGGTAAACGCGGTGAAGCCCACCGCGATGTAGCCGGCCTGGGCGACGGCGGAGTAGGCGAGCATCCGCTTGACGTCGCGCTGGACGATGGCCACCAGGTTGCCCAGGGTCATGGAGACCGCGGCGGCCACGGCGAAGGCGCCGGCCACGGGGCCGGGGGTGAGACCCGCCGTCACCAGCAGGCGGCCGATGATGGCGACGGCCGCGACCTTCGAGGCCGTGGCGACGAACGCGGCCACGCCGTGGCTCGCGCCTTCGTACACGTCGGGCGCCCAGAAGTGGAACGGGAACAGCGCGAGCTTGAAGAGGAACCCCGCGGCGAAGAGACCGAGGGCGAACATCGCGGCCGGGTCGCGGCCCAGGATGGCCGGGTTCGCGGCCATCACCGGCAGGCGGGTCGTGCCCGTCAGGCCGATCAGCAGGGACAATCCGTAGAGCGTGAGCGCCGAAGCGGCGAGCCCCACGACCACGAACTTGAGCCCGCTCTCCTTGCCGTTGGGGAACCCCTCGCGCAGGGGCACGAGGACGAAGAGCGAAAACGAGGCGATCTCGAGCGCGAGGTACAGGGCGACGGCCTCGACGGCGCTCGCCATGACCATCAGGCCCGCGGCCGAGGTCAGCAGGAAGAAGAAGAGCTCGCCGCGCGCGTCCTCCCGCTGGCCCCTCCCGTCGCCCGCGATGAACACCGACAGCAGGAATCCCGCGGCGACTCCGAGCTTCACCAGCTGGGAGAACCCGTCCACCCGGTAGGTAGCGCTGAGGAGCTCCACCGGGTGCCCGAACGACGCCAGGCAGGCGGCCACCAGCAGGACCCCGCCCAGGCGCGCCGCGTCGCGCGCGTAGCGCATGCGCCCCTCCCCCGCGAGCAGGGTCGTGAACACGACCAGGCCGGTCAGTGCCAGCACCGCTTCGGGGAGCAGGGCGAGCGTCACGTTCATGGCCGGACCCCGGGTCTCCGCGCGCCGCGCCTCATCGGAGCATCGCCACGAGGGCGCGGGTGGCGGGATCGATCACGTCGAGCATCAGCCGCGGATAGAAGCCGAACACCAGCAGGACGGCCACCAGGATCGCGCGCGGCAGGGCGAGGAAGGCCGTGATGTCCTTCACCTCCGGGTGCGCCTCGCGGGGCGCCCCGAAGAACGCCACCACGATCACGCGCATCGAGTACGCCAGGGTGAGCGTCAACGCGCCCACGACGATGGCCGCGAGCACCGGGTAGGTGCGGAGGGTGCCGAGGAAGACGAGCAGCTCCGCCCAGAACGACGAGAAGCCGGGCACGCCGGCGCCGGTCAGCGCGGCCACGATGAAGAACGCCGAGGCGACGGGGATCTGCCGCGACAGGCCGCCCAGCTTCCCGATCTCGCGCGTGTGGTAGCGGTCGTAGATGAAGCCCACCGCGGCGAAGAAGAGGGCGGTCATGATGCCGTGGCTGAACATCTGGAAGACGGCGCCGTTGATGCCGTCCACCGAGAGCGTCGCCAGTCCGAGCAGGACGATCCCCATGTGCGAGACCGACGAATACCCGATGACGAATTTCAGGTCGGTTTGCGCGAGGGCCACGAACGCCCCGTAGACGATGTTGATCGTGGCGAGCACCGCGGCCCAGTGCGCCCAGTGCGCCGCACCCTCCGGGAGGATGACCATGCCGACGCGCAGGATGCCGTAGGCCCCGAGCTTCATCAGCACGCCGGCGTGCAGCATGGACACGGCGGTGGGCGCGGCGACGTGGCCGACCGGCGACCAGGTGTGGAAGGGCCACAGGCCCGCCAGCACGCCGAAGCCGAGGAACAGGAACGGGAAGACGATCGTCTGGAATCGGGGGCTGAAGCCGGCGGTCGCCAGCCGCGTCATGTCGAAGGTGTGCGGGTCGGACCAGGCGTACATCACCAGCACCGCCGGCACCACGAGCGCCGTGCCCGCGAGGAGGTACAGGGTCAGCTTCATCGCCCCGTACTCCTTGCGCGTGCTGCCCCATACCGCGATGAGCAGGTACATCGGCAGCACGGCCACTTCGTAGAAGAACAGGAAGAAGAACAGGTCGAGCGAGACGAAGACGCCGAACACGCCGGTCACCAGCAGCGTCATGAAGGCGAAGAACTCCTTCACCCGCTCCTCGAGCTCCCACATCACCAGCACGCCGGTGAGAAACACGATCGAGGTGAGGACCAGCAGCACGAGGCTGATGCCATCCACGCCGGCGTGGTACTCGATGCCGACCGATGGAATCCACGGCACGTGCTCGACCAGCTGATAGCCGGGCGCCTGCCGGTCGAACCGGATCGCGATCAGCGCGGTGACGAGGCTCGCCGCGAGGCCCGAGAGCGCGGCCGCCACGCGGATGGCGGTCTTGCGCGTGCCCGGAATGAGCAGGATGGCGAGCAGGCCGGCGACCGGGCAGAGCACCAGCAGGGTGAGCAGGGGCGCGTCCCTCATGCCAGCTTCCCGCCGCCCAGCAGCCAGGCCGCGAGCGCGGCCATGACGGCGACGGCGACCGAGACGTACATCTGCACGTATCCGCTCTGGAGGTGCGCGAGCAGCCGGCCGCCGCCCACGGTCGCTGAGGCGAAGCCGTCGCCGGCGCCGTCCAGCACGGTCTGGTCATGCCAGCGCGCCGCGCGCGCGAGCGCCTTGGCCGCGCGCACCACGGTCGCCGCATAGAGCCGGTCGAGGTACCAGTTGTCGGCGAAGAAGTCGCGCAGGGCCGGCATCCGCTCGACGAACCCGATGCGCGCCGCGCCCCGGCGCCCGTACTCTAGCCACGCCAGCGCGATGCCGGCGGCGGCGAGCGCGAGCGCCGTCAGCGGGCCGGCCCCGATGGCGAGCGCGCCGTGCTCCTCCGCGCCCGGCGACAGCCGCGACGCGAACCAGGCGCCGAGCCATCCCAGCACCAGCGTGAGCGCCGCGAGCACCAGGACCGGCGCCGCCATGGCGAGCTCACTGCGTCCGTGCTCCGGGGCGTGGCCCCCCGCCCCCGCGCGGTGCTCCGGCGCCTGGGCCGGTCCGCCACGCAGGGTGAGGAAGACCATCCGGAAGCTGTAGTACGCGGTCAGCCCCGCCCCCGCGTAGGCCAGCGCGAGCACCGCCGTGCCGGCGTGCTCGCCCAGCGCGGCCAGCACCGCCTCCTTGGAGAAGTACCCCGAGAAGGGAATCACGCCGGCGAGCGCCAGGCTCCCCGCCACGAGGCCGATCGCGCCGGCACGCTGGCGGCCCGGCGTGTGGCCGGCGATCTCGCGCATGTCGTTGGAGTGCGCGTGATGGATGAACATGCCGGCGGCCATGAAGAGCAGGGCCTTGAAGCCGGCGTGCGTCACCAGATGGAAGAAGCCGGCCGCGACGCTCCCGGCGGCGAGCCCCATCAGCATGTAGGCGAGCTGGGAGATGGACGAGTAGGCGAGCACGCGCTTGATGTCGTTCGCGACCATCGCCATCGTCGCGGCCGCGAGCGCGGTGATCAGCGAGAGCCAGAGCAGGAACCGCATGACGTCGGGCGCCGCCGCGAACAGGCCGTGCATGCGCGCCACGAGGTAGACCCCCGCCGCCACCATCGTGGCCGAGTGGAGCAGGGCCGAGACCGGTGTCGGGCCCTCCATCGCGTCGGGAAGCCAGGTGAAGAGCGGGCCCTGCGCGCTCTTGCCGATGACGCCCATGAGCAGGAGCGCGGCGACCGTCGTCGTGAAGCCCGGCGTGAAGGCACCCCCCGGCGCCGCCGCCGCGATCAGGTCGGGGATGGTCGCGTTGCCCGCGGCGCGGATCAGCAGCAGCACGCCGAGCAGGAAGCCCACGTCGCCGACGCGCGTCATGATGAACGCCTTGCGTGCGGCGGCCGCGGGCCCCGGCCGCTCGAACCAGAAGCCGATCAGCAGGAACGAGGCGAGGCCGACCAGCTCCCAGAAGACCAGCGTCTGGAGCAGGTTGGACGCGAGCACGAGGCCGAGCATCGCCCAGGCGA
>DAIPLK010000090.1:0-11495 GCA_036769285.1 Gemmatimonadales bacterium
CGGCTGCTCCAGCGATCCGAGAGCCAGCCGGCGCCGGTCGTCCCCACCAGGTCGAACACACCCATGAGCGCGAGCAGGCTCGCCGCCCGGACTCCGGGGATCCCGTGGTCGTGCGCCGCGGGGATGAGGTGCGTGCCGATGAGGCCATTGGTGGATGCGCCGCAGATGAAGAACGTGGCGGTGAGGAGCCAGAAGTCCCGGGAGCGCACGCCGTCGCCGAGGGCGTCGAGCGCCACGCGGGCCGCATTGGGCCCGCCCGCGGTGGCCGGTTCGACCCGCGCGGCGCCGTAGGGCGGCAGGCCGACGTCCGCCGGCCGTTCGCGGAGCAACAGCGCCACGAGCGGAATCGCCAACGCGGCCGCCCCGGCCATCATGAGCGCCGCGGTGCGCCAACCGTGCGCCTGGATGATGGCGGCGAGGAGCGGCAGGAAGACCAGTTGCCCGGTGGCGCTGCTCGCCGTGAGGAGGCCCATCGCGAGGCCCCGGCGCGCGGCGAACCAGCGGTTGACCACCGTCGCGCCGAATACGAGCGCCACCATTCCGCTCCCGATGCCGACGACCAGGCCCCACACCAGCACCAGCTGCCACGGCTGCGTTACCTGCGTCGCCAGCGCGACCCCGGTGGCGAGCAGGGCGAGCGCGCCGAGAGTCGTGCGCCGGATGCCGAGCCACTGCATCAGGCCGCCGGCGAACGGGCCCATCAGTCCGTAGAGGAAGATGTTGACCGAGACCGCGAGGGAGATCGTCGAGCGGCTCCAGCCGAACTCCTCCTCGAGCGGGACGATGAGGACGCTGGGCGTGGCCCGGATGCCGGCGCCGGCGAGCAGGGCGAGGAAGGTGACGCCGAGGACGATCCAGGCGTAGTGGTGGCGGCGAGCCATGCGGTCAATGTATCGGGGGCGGCGCGGTCCCGCTCTGCGGTCACCCGAGAAGTCACCCTGAGCCCGTTCGCTGCGCTCAGGGCAGGCTCCGCGAAGGGGGCGTGATCCGGTTCGTGTCTCCTTCACTGCGTTCAGGGTGACTCAGTCTTCCATCACCCTCCCGCTCCCGGGCGACCGCCGCCGCGGCGCTCGCCACCGGGTCGGCCGCCCCGGCCCCGCGGCGCCGGGCGCGCCTGCCCCGCCGCGTGGTGCGCGTCCCGGCGCGCCGCCTTGGCCTTGGCCCGATCCCGATCCTCCGCCTTCTTCGCCCTGATTTGCGCGATCCGCTCCGCCAGCGGCACCTCGAGCTTCGCCTCCGGCCGAGCCCGGTAGTCAAAGTCGGGGACCACGACGCGCGGAAGCCGCCGGCCGATCGCTCGCTCGATCGCCCGCAGCTCTCCCTCCTCTTCCGGGGCGACCAAGGTGAACGCGTCGCCGGTGAGCTCCGCGCGAGCGGTGCGGCCGACTCGGTGGATGTAATCGTCCGGCGCCGTCGGCACGTCGAAGTTCACGACGTGGCCGAGCGCCTCGACGTCGATCCCCCGCGCCGCGATGTCGGTGGCCACCAGCACGCGGTACTTCCCCGTCTTGAATCCCGCCAGCGCCTCGGTCCGCTGCGCCTGCGAGCGATTGCCGTGGATCCGCTCCGCCCTGATGCCGTGCTTCACCAGGAAAGCTTGGAGCCGATTGGCGCGGTGTTTGGTCCGGGTGAAGACCAGCGCCTCCTGCATGGCGTCTCGTTGGAGGAGCGCCAGGAACAGCGCGGCCTTGAGCTCCTGGGGCACGGGGTAGACGGCCTGGGTGATCCCGACTGCCGGCGCCGGCTTGCGCTCGAGGTTGATGGTCACCGGGTGCCGCAGCATTTCGCGCGTGAGCTCGAGGATGGGGGCAGGCATGGTGGCGCTGAAGAACAGGGTCTGGCGGCGCGCCGGCAGGTGCCGCAGCACCCGGCGGATGTCTGGGAGGAAGCCCATGTCGAGCATCCGGTCCGCCTCGTCGAGCACGAGATACTCGACGCCGGGGAGCTTGGCGTACGGCGCGCGGAAGTGGTCGAGCAGCCGGCCCGGCGTGGCCACCAGGACGTCCACCCCGGTGCGGAACGCGTGCTCCTGCGGGCCCATCCCCACGCCCCCGAAGATCGCGGCGCCGGTGACCGGCGTATGCACCGCGAGGTCGTTCAAGTCCTCGAGTATCTGCGCCGCCAGCTCGCGGGTGGGCGTCAGGACCAGCGCGCGGGTGGTGCCCCGGGACTTCTCGATGAGCCGGTGGAGAATCGGCAGCAGGAACGCCGCCGTCTTGCCGCTCCCGGTCATGGCGCACGCGAGCACGTCCCTGCCGTCGAGTGCGGGCGGGATGGCGTCGGTCTGGATCGGTGTGGGGCGGGCGAACCCGAGCTCCTTGATGCCCTTGAGGAGGCTCGGGTGCAGCTTGAGGCTACTGAACGGCACGGCGTGGTTCCGCGCCGTAGATCTCCGTCTCGACCCACTGGAGGAGGGCCCGGTCGAGCATCTCGACCGGTGTCCCCGCGACCTGCTCCATCACGGGGCGGCGCTTTCCCTCGTTCATGAGGTACCACATCGGGGGCATCGCGGACTCACCCCGGCGCTCGTTGGCGGGATGGGCGTCGTAGGAAACGAAGTGGAACTCGCGGCCGCGGTGGATCAGACGGCGTTGCTCGAACTTGTAACTGCTCACAGCGGGCTCTCGATCGGGGGACCAGGGCGCGACGGACTGCCGCACGGGGGAAATCTAACCCGATCCGGCGGGGGTCGCCGAGCCGTGGCCGCAGCACCGATCCCCTGCTCTGCGGGCGCCGGCCCCGCCTGCGCCGGCGGGATCGGACCGGCGTTCGGGGTCGCTACGGCCAGATGCGCCGGCAGGTCAGGGTGAGCGGGACCAGCGGCGCCGGCAGCGTCACGGGGCGCCGAGTGTGCAGGCAGAACTCCGGCGCCGGCCCCAGGGTCATCTGCCGGCCCCAGAGCGCCGCCCCCTCGGTGTGGACCAGCGGGCCGAGCGTGACGAACAAGGCGGCGTAGCTCATCCCCGCCGGTTTGGCGAACCAGGCAGCGGCGCCCGGCGGGTCGCCTGCCGCGCCCAGGCGCAGCAGGTAGAGACCCGCCGTCCCGCCTTCGGCCGCCGCGGCCGCCGTGTCGTGTGGGCCCTGCCGCGAGGCGCTCACCGCCGCTGCGTTCAGCGGGTCGAGCCCCGCCGAGCCGTCTAGCAGGTACCAGTCCTCGTAGGCCTCGCCGCCGCCGGCCGCCCAGGGCGCGCCCGCGATGGCCACGGAGCGCGAGCCGGTGAAGCCCGGCGGCGGGGCCGCCTGCAGCGCTGCATGAAACCGGCGCTGCAGGGCCTCGTAGGCCGCCGCGGACACCTCCGGGCGGCGCCAGTGCCAGAAGACATAGGCGAGCATGGTATGGCCTCCCGGGGTTATCGCCCCGGCTCGACCGGTCGCTCCGCGAACCTGACCTCGGTGGTGTATCCGTCCGCGCGCACGGTCGCCTCGAGCAGGCGCCGGGCGCTCTCCTCCGCGTGTCGGTCGAGCGTGACCTCACCCGCCGTCGCCACCAGCTGCTGTCGGGCGAGCGCGAAGATCGTGTCCCGGTCCGACGGCTGGAACGGGTTCCACAAGCCGCGCTGCTCGTCGTATGTCTTGAGCTCGGTGATCTCGACGCCCTGCACCGCCGCCGGCGGCAGCGTGATCCGGATGCGGCGGGAGGGGCGGTCCACCGTGACCTCGGTGCCCCGGTCCAGATCGAACCCGGTGAGCACTCTTCCCGTCACCACGACGAGCGAGCGCTTGGTCGAGCCGAGCCGCCGGTTCTCGTAGGTGACGACGTCGCGGAGCACGGTCTCGCTCGTCACCAGCCGCGCCACGGCGCGGGTCTGCTCCACGATCACCGCCTGGCTCACTGCGGTCTCGCCTCCACCGGTGAGCCGCTTGAGCGACGACCCGCCCCGCACCACGGCGCGCCCGACGATCACCGCCACAACGAAGAGCAGCAGGGAGAGCAGCAGTGGCCAAGCGGGCCGACGCGGGGTGCTATCGGCCATGGCGAGCCATCGCAGCTTCGACCTCGCCGATCTCCCGCGGCGCGCGGCTCAGCCATTCGACGCCGGTGGCGGTGATCGCGTAGTCGTCCTCGATCCGGATGCCGATGTTGTCATAGCGGCGCACGGCGGCGCCCACCTTCGCGATCATGGCGCGGTTCTTCGGGGTGTCGGGAAGGATGTCGAGCAGCCGCGTGCTCACGTAGACCCCGGGCTCGATGGTGACGACGTCGCCTGGGGCGAAGCTGCCGGCGCCGCGCCCCGGTCGGGGCGGATCGTGCACTTCCAGCCCGATGCCGTGCCCCAGTCCATGCGCCATGTAGAGAAACGCCTGGGTGCAGCGCACCGGCTCCTTCTCACACTGGTCGGCCCAGGGCGGATCGAACGTCGCGTCCACGCCTTCGGTGAGCCCCAACCGCGCCACGCCACGCGCCACGACGGCCCGCGCCGAGTCGCGCCAGGCCTGGTAGGCGGCGCCCGGGCCCGCGACCCGCTCGGCGGCGGCCTGGGCATCCCGTACGATCTGGTACACGGCCCGCTGGTCGGCCGTGAACCGGCCGCTCACCGGGACGGTGCGGGTGACGTCGGCGGCATACCCGGCCCAGGCTGCGCCGACGTCCATCACCACGACCTCACCGGCCCGCATCCGGCGGTTGTTGGTCTCGTAGTGGTACTGCGTCGAGTTGGGGCCCGAGCCGATGATGGATCCGAACGACGGCCCGTCGCCGCCGCTGCGCCGGAACGCCGACGTGTAGAGCACCTCGATCTCGTACTCCCACATCCCCGGGCGCACCGTGCGCATCGCCTCTCGCTGCGCGGCGACGGTCAGGGCGATGGCGCGCCTGAGGAGCGCCAGCTCGGCCGGGCTCTTCCGCGCGCGCAGGCTGTCCACCACCGGGTGGGCGTCTCGCAGCTCGACTCGCGGGTGAGCGCCAGCGAACGCACGCATGAAGCTGGCCCCGCGCGTGAGCGAGTCGCTGACGGCGTAATCGGCGCCGCTGAAATCGCGCAGGGTGTAGAACGGTAGCCCGGTGGCGGCGAGCGAGTCGAGCGCGGGCGCCAGCGCCGCGATCGGGCGCACCGCCAGGCCCGTCTCCCGCGCCACCGTGGCCGAGTCGGGCGGAAAGCCGTCGTACAACGCACGCCGGGGGTCGCGAGCCTGGGTGTAGAGGGTGCCGCGCCCGCGCCCGCCGCGCAGCACCAGTACCAGGGCGGCGTCCGGCTCCAGGAAGCCGGTGAGGTAGCGGAACGCCGGCAGCTGTGCGGGTCGGGCAATCCCGGTCGGCTCGGGCGCGCCGAAGGCCACCACGACCCCGCTGTCGAGCCGGGCCGCGAGCGAGTCGCGCCGGGCCGCGTACTCGGCGGCCGGAATTCCCTGCGCGGCGAGGGCGGTCGGAAGGAGCAGGAACGTGATTGCGCGAACCAGAAGAGGCATGGCGGTCCCGGGGCGGTTGTCGAATGAATCAGGGGCGGCGGATCGGTGGAAGGGTCGCCTCGATCTTGGCCCGGTGCGGCTCCTCCCAGGGCGGCAGCCTGAGCGCCTGTCCCAGCCCGTCGGGCGGCTCGTCCACCGTGAACCCGGGCGCAGTCGTCGCCACCTCGAAGAGCACGCCGCCGGGCTCGCGGAAGTAGATCGACTGGAAATACGTGCGATCGCGCACTTCGGTGACATCCCGCCCGAGGCGAAGGAGCTCCGTCCGGAGCCGGAGCTGTTCATCCGCGCCGGCGATGGCGAATGCGACGTGGTGGACCGTGCCGAGTCCGTTGCGCGCCGCGGGTGCGTCCGGCGCCTCGACCAGGTCCACCAGGTGTCCGGGCGCGTCCCCGCCGGCCGCGAGGCGCGTGCGGGCGCCGGTTTCCTGGACCACCTCGAACCCCAGGAGCCCAGTCAGGAGCTCGACGGTCGGCGCGCGGGTGCGGAGCAGCAGCGTCACGCTGTGGAGTCCGCGGATCGCGGCTTCGGTGCCGACACCGCCGCCGGTCCATGGCGCGCGCCGGTCGCGGGGGTCCTCGACCAGCTCGAGCACGAGTCCCGAAGGGTCTCGGACGGTCAGCGAGCGCTCGCCGAAGCGGGGAGCGTCGTCCCGGGCGGAGACGCCCGCCGCCCCGAAGCGGGCCCGCCAGACGTCGAGCGCGCCGGCCGGAACGGAGAGCCCCGTGGCGACGACTTGTCCCGCGCCGTGCCGGCCCGGCGGGACATCCCACCCGCGGTACGGAAACGTAGTCCAGATGGTTCCCGGCACGCCTGCCGCGGTGCCGTAGTAGAAATGGTAGACGCTGTGGTTGTCGAAGTTGACCGTGCGCTTGACCAGGCGAAGGCCGAGCAGCCGCTCGGAGAAGTCGAGGTCCGCCTGCGCCTCGTCCACGGTGGCGGTGACGTGGTGCAGGCCCAGTATGGGGTGGGGCATTGAGTCTCCAGGGTGCCTGCCGCGCCGATCGAGGGACGCACAAGACGTATGCGCCGGAAGCCGGAGTTCGCAAGCGCCGCGGCACTGAAGCCAGTTGCACTCGCGACATCATGTATCGCGGATCGCACGACCGGTTCTTGCATTCCTCCAGCGCTTCGCGATGAACGGCCCGACCGGGCGGCAGCGGCCGGCGTGCTCCTCGAGGTGGTCGGCGATGGTTGAGCCATCACCGAAGGATACTCTTGTACGAGGAGGCAGCGTGGGCATCGCGCTCTTCGTGGGGGCCTGGACGAAGCCCACGACCGTCACGACCAGGATGCTGCTCGAGCAGAGCCCCAGTGCCGGAATCTTCGCAGGGCTCGACCAGCACGGCACGGATGGCGAGGCCAAGTTCTCGCTGCCGGCGCCGGGGGGGTATCCGGTCTGGGCGCCCTCGGCCGCCCCGCGCCCCTTCATGAAATTCTCTTCGATTCTTCATGCGGACCGTATATCATCCAAGTTGACCCTGTAAAGGGAGGGCCAGCGTGTCCGGATCGCCGCCGTTCCAGGAGCTCCGCAGCATCAAGCTGAACACCGTGCGCCGGGCGATCTCCCCGGAGTGCTACCGGCGCTCGCCGGTGCGCACGTTCGGCTGGCTGGCGTTCGACGTGGCGGCGTATGTCGGGGCGATGGCCGGCGTCTTCATGAGCGACACCGCCTGGGTGCGGCTTCTCTGGGGCGTGGCGGCCGGATGCGCGGTGGCGTTCATGTTCCTGTGGGCGCACGACGCGGCGCACGGCGCGCTGTTCCAGAGCGAATGGACCGCCGAGCTGCTCGGCACCGCGGCCATGCTGCCGTCGCTCAACATGTACCGGCTGTGGTCGCACGGGCACAATCGGGTGCACCACGGCTTCACGTCGTACTCGCCGATCGACTGGATCTGGCGGCCGCTCACCCCCGAGGAGTACGCCGCGAAGCCATGGTGGGGCCGGCTCACGTACCGACTCGAGCGCACGCCGTACGGCTGTGCGCTCCACTACCTCCTCAAGGTCTGGCTGCCGGGCATGGTGCTGTATCGCCCGGACGAGGGATCGCGCGAGCGGATCGGGTTCCGGGTGGACAAACTGATCACCCTCACCTTCGCGCTGGCGTTCTCGGCGGCTGCCTGGCGCTGGGCCGGTGGCCTCGTCGGCGTGCTCGCCGCGGTGGTGGTGCCGTTCGTCGTCTTCAACTACTGGATCGCCCTGCTCGTGTTCCTGCACCACACCCACCCGGACGTGCCGTTCTTCGACAACCGGGCGGAGTGGAGCAATTCGATCGGCCAGGTGTACTGCAGCATCGTGGTGCGCTGCTCCCGGCCGATGGAGCTGCTGCTGCACGACATCATGATCCACGTGCCGCACCACGTGGATCCACGGATCCCCTTCTACCGCCTCACCCGCGCCTATGCCGACCTCCGGCGGCAGTACGGCGTCTACATCCACGAATACCGGTTCCGGTGGTCGCGCGTGCGCATGATCTTCCGCCGCTGCAAGCTCTACGACTTCGAGCACATGCGCTGGTACACCTTCCGCGAGGCGCGGCAGCTCGGCGTATAGCCCTCGGTATACTTCAAGGGACCCGAGCCCCACACTCTTGGAGGGAGTCCGTCCGTGCACCAGGGCAGCGACGGCTCGTTGCGCGCCACCTACCTCGTCCGCGCCGCCGCCGGCGACGTGGCCGCACGAGCGGAGGCGCTGCTGCTGGAGCAGGCGGTCGAGCTCCCGCGCACCGCCGCGGCGCGGGATCCCTGGGTGGCCGCGCACATCCTTGGCCGCGTCGAGGAGTGCCGGCCCGCCGGCGACGGCCTGCACCGGGTGACGATCGCGCAGCCGCTCGCCACCACGGCCGGCGACCCGGCGCAGCTGCTCAACGTCCTCTTCGGCAACTCCTCGCTCCAGCCCGACATCGTCCTTTCGGACGTCGAGCTCCCCGACGCGGCGTTCGACTGGCTGCCCGGGCCCCGCGCCGGAATCGCGGGGCTCCGGGCACTCGTCGGCGTCACCGGGCGACCGCTGCTCGCCGCGGCGCTCAAGCCGATGGGGCTCCGGCCGGCCCAGCTCGCGGCGCTCTGCGGCACCTTCGCTCGCGCCGGGCTCGATCTGGTGAAGGACGACCACGGCCTCGCCGACCACCCGTTCTGTCCGTTCGAGGCGCGGGTCGAATCGTGCCTCCGCGCGGTGGACGACGCGGCTCGCGACGTCGGCCGCATGACGCTCTACGTGCCGAACCTCATCGGTACGCCCGATCGGATCATGCGGCAGCTCGACTTTGCACGGCGGGCTGGCGTGCGCGCCGTCATGATCTCGCCGATGCTGGTGGGTCTCCCGCTGCTCCACCAGCTGGCCTCGCTCGCGGACGGGCTGCCGGTCATCGCCCACCCCGCCTTCGGCGGGCTGCTCCGGGCCGAGGAGCCCGCCCTGTTCGGGAAGCTCTTTCGCTGGTTCGGTGCCGACGCGGTCATCTTTCCGCATGCGGGCGGGCGGTTCAGCTACAGCCCTGGGACCTGCGCCGCGCTGGCGGCCGAGCTTCGCGCGGGGCATCCGCGGGTGCGGCCCGCGTTTCCCGCGCCCGCCGGCGGCATCAAGGTCGAGCGCGTCGGTGAACTGCTGGAGTTCTACGGGCGGGACTGCATCTTGCTGATCGGGGGTAGCCTCTACGAGGCGGGCGATTCACTCTTTGAGCGGACCCGTCACCTGGTAGAGCGGGTGGCCCGGACGGCGTCCGCGGAGCCGGGGCGATGAGCGAGCACGTGCGGCAGACGGAGCCGTTCCGCTGGGAGGGCATCGAGGTGAGGCCCTACAAGAGCGACGGCACGCACTTCGAGGGGGTCACCCGGCAGCTGCTGTTCAAGGGTGGCGGCGGGCTCGCCTGCCAGCTGCGCTACTTCGAGATCGCGCCGCGTGGCTACTCGTCGCTCGAGCGGCACCATCACGCGCACGCGGTGATGGTCGTTCGCGGGCGCGGGCGCGTGCTGGTCGGCGACCGCCTCATCGCGGCCCGGCGGCACGACCTCGTCCGGGTGCCGCCACGCACTTGGCACCAGTTCCGCGCGGGCGCCGGCGCACCGCTCGGCTTCCTCTGCATGGTGGACTGCGAGCGGGACGTGCCGGAGCGTCCGGATGCGGAAGCGCTCGCCGCGCTACGGCACAACCCCGCAATCGCCGCGTTCATCAGGCTCTAGAGCGGCAGGCACCGCCCCCGCCCTCAGTCGAAGACTGCCTCGACTACCTGCAGCCGCTGCTCAGCCAGGCCGCGGCGGAGATTGCCAAACGCCGCTTGCATGTTCTCGCCGATGACCAGATGGAGACCGGGCGGAGGCGGGCCGCCGGTCGCAGCGGCGAGCCGCGCCTCGACCCAGGCGAGCGAGAGCGCGGTGACATCCACCCAGATGCGTTCCCGGAACCCGGCATCTCGGATCGCCGCACGCAGCTCGGCCTCCGGGACGAGGAAGCTCAGCTCCGGCCGCGACGCCCAGGGCACGGGAAAGTCGATCGGCCCGCCGCCGCCGGCCAGAATCTCGTGGATCGCCAGCCGGCCGCCGGGCCGGAGCACCCGGCGCGCCTCGGCATAGAGCCGCGGCTTGTTGGCGATGTTCATCGAGCTGTGCTGGGTCCACACCACGTCGAAGCTCCCCGCCGTGAACGGCAGCGCGAGCGCGTCGCCCACGCGGAAGCCCACCCGGTCACTCATTCCGACCCATCCGGTCAGCTCCGCCCCCACCTCGCAGAACTCCGGTGTCAGATCGAGCACTGTGACGCGGCAGCCCAGCGTGCCGGCCAGCGTTCTCGCCGGACCGCCTAGGCCGCCGCCCACGTCCAGCAGCTCCTCGCGGCCCGTCAGGCCGGCAAGCCGCGCCAGCTCGAGGGTCGCCTCGCGGCCACGGGTGTGGAACTGGTCGATGGGGGAGAGGTCGTCGGGCCGGAGACCATCCCGGGACATGCCGGCGGCGGCCAGCGCCGCCTGGATGCTGTCGAGGAGGCCGGGACGTCCGTAGTGGGCGGCGATCTGCGAGGTGGGGTTGGAACCCATGGTGCGACTACGATACCACTCGCGGCGGCGGGCCGGTACTCCGGTGGCCGCGACGGCCGCGTGGGTGGTGGGCGGCATGGGGGTAAACTTCAGGGAAGCCTGGAGGAGCGACCGATCATGGACCTGACTGGCATTCATCATCTCACGGCGGTCTCCGCCGATATCCGCGGGAACTACCGCTTCTATACCCAGGCACTGGGCATGCGCCTGGTGAAGCGCAGCGTCAATCAGGACGACGTCAGCGCGTATCATCTGTTCTACGCGGACGCGGTCGGCTCGCCCGGGACGGACCTGACCTTCTTCGACTGGAAGATGCCCCGCGAGCGGCACGGCACGCAGAGCCTCGTGCGCACGCACCTCCGGGTAGACGGTCGGGCCGCGCTCGACTGGTGGTCGCAGCGCCTCCGGGGGCTGGGCGTTGCCACCGCCGGCCCGATCGAGCGGGACGGCCGGCTCGTCCTCGACTTCGAGGACCCCGAAGGCCAGCGGCTGTCGCTGATCGACGACGCCGGGCAGGGCGACCGGCCGACGCCGTGGGACCGGTCCCCCGTCCCGGCGGAGCACCAGATCCGCGGCCTGGGCCCGATCGTCATGAGCGTGCCGAGCCTGAAAGGCACCGAGGCGATGTTGACGCGGGTGATGAATCTGCGACCGGTGCGGCAGTACCCTGCTCCCGACGACGGGGCGTGCGCCGTGCACGTGTACGAAATGGGCCGGGGCGGGCCGCATGCCGAGCTGCATGTGGCCGTACAGCCCGACCTGGCCCCCGCTCGACTGGGTGCCGGCGGGGTGCACCACGTCGCGTTCCGCACGCCCAACGAGTCGGAATACCACGGATGGAGGGATCGTCTGAACTCGCGGGGCGTTCCCAATAGCGGCGAGGTGGACCGGTACTACTTCCGGAGCCTCTACTTCCGTGAGCCGAACGGCATCCTGTTCGAGATCGCGACCGACGGGCCGGGATTCGCCGTGGACGAGGATGCGGCCGCCCTCGGCGAACAGCTGGCGCTGCCGCCGTTCCTGGAGCCGCAGCGGGAGGCGATCCTTGCGGGGCTGGAACCCATCG
>DAIPLK010000091.1:0-4823 GCA_036769285.1 Gemmatimonadales bacterium
GGGTACGTGATGGACCTGAATCACCTCAAGCAGCTTGCCCAGGAACGGCTGCTGCGCCATCTCGACCACAAGAACCTGAATCTGGACGTCCCCTGGTTCCGGGAGCTGATTCCCACGTCCGAGAACATCGCCCTGGTCTGTTGGCGGGAGCTCCGGGCGGCGCTCCCCGCCCAGCTCACCCTGAGTCTCCGCCTGTGGGAGACGCCGAGGAACTATGTCGACTACGAAGGCGAGTGAGAGCGGCACTCCGGTACCAGTGCGGCCCGAGCGGACCCAGGTGACGCATCCGGACCGGCCCGCGCCTCATCTGGAGCCGTTCGCCGACAAGATCCGGGACCTGCTCGCGGCGCTCGGCGAAGACCCGGGGCGCGAGGGGCTGGCCAAGACGCCGGAGCGCGTGGAATCGTCGCTGCGGTTTCTCACCCAGGGCTACCACATGTCGGTGGCCGACGCCATCGGCGACGCGGTCTTCGCCGAGTCCCACCAGAGCATGATCATGGTGCGCGACATCGAGCTCTACTCGTTGTGCGAGCATCATCTGCTGCCGTTCTACGGCCGGGCCCACGTGGCCTACATCCCGGACGGCAAGATCCTGGGTCTCTCGAAGGTGGCCCGCGTGGTGGACGTGTTCGCCCGGCGACTGCAGGTCCAGGAGCGACTGACCGACCAGATCGCCGACGCGATCATGGAGGTGCTCAAGCCCACCGGGGTCGGCGTGGTGATCGAGGCGGCGCACTTCTGCATGATGATGCGCGGGGTGGAGAAGCAGAACTCCCGCGCGGTGACGAGTGCCTTGCGCGGCATCTTCCGGGACGACTCGAAGACCCGGGTGGAGTTCCTGCGGCTGGCGCACGGGGGGAAGCTGGCCGAGTGAGGCCGCTCGTCGGCCGGGTGGCGCTGGTGACGGGTGCGTCCCGCGGCATCGGCGCGGCGACGGCCGAGGCGCTTCTCGCCGCGGGCGCGCGCGTGGTGCGGGTGGCACGCACGCTCCCCCCGACCGACGGCTGTCTCGACTTCCCGACCGACCTCACCGACGACGCCCAGGTCGAGGCGCTGGCCGAGCGGGTCCGGCGCGAGGTGGGAGCGCCGGACGTCGTCGTGAGCAACGCCGGGGGGTTCCTGCTGCGGCCGCTCGCGGACACCTCGGTCGCCGACTTCGACGCACAGATCGCGATCAATCTCCGGGCGCCCTTCGCCCTGGCGCGTGCGCTCCTCCCCATGCTCAAGGCGGCCGGCCGCGGCTGCTTCATCACCATCGGCAGCGTGGCGGACCATGTCGGCTTTCCGGAGAACGCCGCCTACGCCGCCAGCAAGTACGGGCTCCGCGGCCTGCACGAGACGCTCGTCGCCGAGTATCGGGGCAGCGGGGTACGGCTGACCTTGGTCTCGCCCGGTCCGACCGATACCGCGGTGTGGGAACCGTTCGACCCCGATCGGCGCGAGGGCTTCCCCAGGCGGGCCGACATGCTCCGGCCCGCGGACGTCGCCGACGCCGTGCTCTTCGTCGCCACCCGGCCGCCGCACGTGCTGATCGACTGGCTGCGGCTCGGCCCGGCCTGACCCACCACCAACCCCGGGTGCGGCCCGCCATGCTCGCTCGCCAAACAACCGTCTTCGCTTTCGCCGCACTGGTCCTCGCGGCGGGCCGCGTGCGCGCCCAGGGGGAACCGCCCGTCGTTCCCGCGCTGCCCGACAGCGCAGGATGGGGTGTCCACGTGCTCACGGTGGCTCGGGCTCCCGGCGGCGCGCTGTGGGTGGGGACGTACGGGCAGGGGATGTACCGGCTGCCGGCCGGGGCCACGGCGTGGGAGTCCATCCGCCACGATACGACAGCCGCCTCGATCTCCATGGATTTCGTCCAGGCGATCGCGTTCGGGCCGCGCGGCCAGATCTGGTATGGCACGGTGGGCAATGGCTGGGGACTCTCGCTCGACGGCGGCCTCACGTGGCGGAACTGGACCTACGACCAGCTCGGCCCCGAATGGCAGTACGTGATCCCCGACGGGATCGCCGTCCGCGGCGACACGACGGTGGTCGCCACCGCGGACGGCCTCCAGATCACGACCGACGACGGCGGACACTGGACCGCCATCGGCGACGCGACCGGGCCCCCGGCGCGCGGCCCCGCCGACACGGCGCTTTCGCTGCTGGCGAACGAGTACGTGCGCCGCCTCGCCGCCGAGCGCCGGGGCTGGAACGTCACGACGCTGCGGGGGAACCAGCGCCTGTGGCACACCGGCGCCGGCTGGCAGTCCCAGGCGATCGCGGCGGCCGCATTTCCGCCGCGCAACGCGATCCTGATCGGCCGCCAGCAGTACCAGGGCACGCTCTGCGGGCTGCGCCGTACGATCGACACGTTGCCGTGTCTCCGACGGAACGCGCCGGACGCCGAAGTGCCCCGGACCCCCCTGACCGTCTGGCTGCGCCGCCCGATCGCGCGGACGGACAACGCGTATATCGACCAGACGTACCGCTATGGCTCGACGATGGGCGGCTTCTTCCAGCAGCATCAGGGAGTCGAGTTCAACAATCCGGACGGCACGCCGGTGATGGCCGCGCTCGGCGGCCGCGTGGTGTACGCGGGCCCCGCGGAACAGGGCGCGCGCACCATCGCGATCCGCCATGACACCACCATCGCGGCCCAGGGGCGGACGTACCGGCTCTACTCGATCTACTACCACAACTCCTCGCTGGCCGTGAAGCTGGGCGAGAAGGTGAAGACCGGGCAGGTGATCGCGCGCGTCGGCAACACCGGCCGCGCCACGAACGACCACCTGCATTTCGAGCTGGCGGCCTCGCCGACCGATTCGATCGGCGCCATCGTCGATTCGCTCCAGCGCTTCCCGCCGTACACCGTCAACCCCGAGCTCTGGCTCGAGCCGCTGCCGGGCACCGGCATCGTGGCCGGGCAGGTGTTCGACGCGAGCGGCGCCCCCGTCCCTCAGGCGAGGATCTACGGGCTCATCAAGCGCGACCCGGTCGAGACGCCCTTCTCCTACGCCGAGACCTACGGCGACAAGGCGCACGGCCACCCGCTCTACGGGGAGCATTTCGCGGTGAGCGACGTCCCCGCCGGCACCTATGTTGTGGGAACGGAGATCGGCGGGAAGAAGATCTATCGGCGGGTGACCGTCGCCCCCGGGCTGCTCACCTGGGTCGTCTTCAAGCCCTAGCCCACACCGAGATGTTCATCGAGCTCACCGACCATCTGCGGTGTCCGGCCGAACACGACGAGGCGTTCCTCGTTCTCCTTCCTGACGAGCTCGCTGGCCGCTCCGTGCGCGCGGGAACGCTCGGCTGCCCGGTCTGCGACCGGCGCTTCGTCCTGCGGGACGGGGTGCTCGACCTGGGCGATGCTCCCGAGCCGCCGGTGGCCTCCCCCGTGCTCGCCGCGGAGGCGCTCACGCCGCTGGTCGGCCTGCACGAGCCCGGAGGGTACCTGGCGCTGGTCGGCCCGCCCGCGGGATTGTGGCGGGAGGTGGCGGCGCTCACGCCGGGAGTGGGTCTCGTGGCGGTGAACCCGCCGGCCGGGGTGATTGACGAGGAGGGGATCAGCGTGGTGCGGGGCGGGCGGCTGCCGCTCAAGAGCAGGTCGATGCGCGGCGTGGTCCTCGGCGCGCCCTACGGTGGCGATCCGGCGTGGGTCGGCGAGGCCGCCCGCGTGGTGCTGCCGGGACTGCGGGTCGTGGGGGAGGGGGGCGACCCGCCACCCGAGCTGATCGACCTGATGGCGAGCGCCGGCGGGGTCTGGGTGGGTACCCGGCGCCAGTGAGGAGTCACCCTGAGCAACGTGAAGGGGGCATGCCCTGAAGCCTGGCCCCTTCACTTCGTTCAGGGTGACTCGTGGGGCTCGTCGTACAGCGCCTCGATCGCGTCCCGGTGCCGCTGCTCCACGATCCGGCGGCGCACCTTGAGCGTCGGCGTCAGCTCGCCCCCCTCCATGCTGAAGTCCCTCGGCAGCAGCAGGAACTTCTTCGGCATCTCGAACTGCGCCAGGTCGCGCAGGGTCTTCCGCACTTCGCGCTCGATCTTGGCGTGGACGTCGGGGTGGCTCACCAGTCGCTCCAGGTCGTCCGTCGGGAGACCGTGCCGTGCCGCCCAGGCCTTGAGCGGCGCGGGGTTGGGCACGATGAGCATGATCGGGAACGGGCGCCGGTCGCCGAGCATCACCGCGTTCGACACGAACTTGCTGCTCTTGGCGAGGTTCTCGATCGGCTGAGGGGCAATGTTCTTCCCGCCCGCGGTGACGATCAGGTCCTTCTTGCGGTCGGTGATCCGGAGGAAGCCGTCCGCATCGATGAGACCGATGTCGCCGGTGTGAAACCACCCCTCAGCGTCGATCGCCTCCGCCGTGGCCTGCGGCTTTCCGTAGTAGCCCCGCATGACGTTGGCCCCGCGGGTGATGACCTCGCCGTCCTCCGCGATCCTGATCTCGACACCTGGAATCGGTCGCCCTACGGTGCCCAGCTTGGTGTGGGCGAAGGTGTTCACGGCCATCACCGGGGACGTCTCCGTGAGGCCGTACCCCTCCAGAATGGGCATTCCGGCCGCGTAGAAGAACTTCGCGATCTCGGCCGAGAGCGGCGCTCCGCCCGAGATGAAGAATCGGACTCGTCCCCCGGTCCGCGCCCGGAGCTTGGCGAAGACCAGCCGGTCGGCCAGGGGGCGCTGCAGCGCGAGGGCTAGCGGCATGGGCGCTCTCGCGAGCGTGCGCTCCACCCACTCCTCGCCGACCCGCCGGGCCCAGGCGAAGATGCGCCGCCGAGGGGCCGAGCTCGCGCGCACGCTGTCGAGGACCCGGCTGTAGATCTTCTCGTAGAGCC
>DAIPLK010000091.1:4923-11471 GCA_036769285.1 Gemmatimonadales bacterium
AGCTGGTCCCGGATCGAGAGCAGCTTCTCGAGCTGGGTCCAGGACGAGACGAAGATCGCCACAGTGCCGGAGTCACGCAGGATGTACTCGATCTGGCGCGCGGGAAGGGTCGGATAGATCGGCACGTCGGTGCAGCGCGCGGTGAGGCAGGCGTAGTCGGTGATCGCCCACTCGGGACGGTTTTCCGAGAGGATCCCGACCCGATCGCCGTCCTGGAGCCCCAGCTCGCGCAGGCCCACGCTCGCCGCCTGGACGCGTTCCGCGAGCTCCCGGTAACCGAGGTCCCTCCACTGGCCGTCGCGCCGGATGCGCATCGCCACCGGGCGGGCGCCGTACGCCTGCACGGTATCGAAGTACAGTTCGGTCAGGGTGCTCGGCGTGAGGCCCCCTACGGCAGGAACCGGACGATGAACCGCTGGCCCGAGCCCGGCACCTCCGCGCCCCGCGTTCGCTTCGTGCGGATCTCGACGATCACACTGTCGGGCGGTGTGGAACCGGTGAGCACGGTGAGCGCGGTCGCGGCGGTGCCGTCCGCGCCGGTCTTGATCGTGTCCACGACCACGCCGCCACTCAGGGTGACGGTGGGCGTGGCCGTGGTCGGGTCCGGGGAGGTGATGGCGTAGATCACGCCCCGTCCGGGCAGCGGGCCGGCTGGATTGAAGCTCTCGACCCGGGTACCCAGCGGGGGTGAGGTCGGGGTCTCGGGCGGAACGTCGAAGATCGAATCGCCGGCGATGATGAGCGTGTCCGCCGGCGGGACGACCGCGAAGGCGATGAGCGCGGAGCCGAGCGAGCCCACGGTGGCCTGCACTCGCGCGGTCCCGGGGCTCACGCCGGTGAGCACGCCCGAGGCCGGGTCGATCGTGGCGGCGGCATCGGCCGAGAGCCAGGTCACGGTGGTCCCGACGCTGTCGCCGTTCTTGTCCAGCGGCTTGGCGGACAGCTGGATCGATTCCCCGACCTCGACGGTATCGGGCCCCGGCACCCGCACCTCGATGCCCACCACGCCCGCCTCGCCCTCGTCGAGTCCGCTGCACCCCGCCACGGCCAACGCGAGCAGGAGCGCGGTCCGTCGCGTCACAGCGTCTCCGGGGCCGGGCTGGCGGCGATGTCGCGCAGCGCGCTCTCCGCGTGCCGGACCCATCGCTCGGCGTCGGGTCCCTTCGGGGGCCGGGCGAGGAAGGCGCGCAGGTGCTCCGCCGCCTGCTGCACGTCCCCGCGCTTCAGAAGCAGGAATGCCACACCGTAGTGCGCGCCTACCAGGTTCTCGTCGAGCTCGAGCGCGCGCTTGTAGTGGCGGATGGCCTCCTCAACCTGGCCCGTCTTGGTGAACGCGATCGCCATGTTGAGCAGGATCCGGGAATCGGTGGGGTTGTCCCGGAAGGCCAGACGATAGGAGGTGAGGGCGGCCTCGAAGTCCCCCTGCCGCTCCAGCGCCAGCCCTTCGTTGAGGTAATCGAGCCGCTGCGGGCGCAGCGACTCGCGATGCTCCTTGCCGAACAGGCGTCGCCAGAAGCTCATGGGGGAGGGGGACTCTCCGAGCAAAGTCAAACGGGCACAACGTGTTGGACTTCGGAAAAGATACCTCCCGACAGAAGGGGCCGCAACGCGACCCCCGGCCTGACTGCCTCGCGGACTGCTCGGTTGCTGGCGCGGCCGGACGGGCGTAGGTTGGGGAAGACTCGATTGGAGGCAGTCATGCGTCGTGCGGCACCCAGCGGGCCGCGGGGAGTGCTCGAGGTGGACTGGCCGTTCTTCGGCGAGATCTGCCGCGCGCTGGCGCTCCGCGTCGCCCGCGACTACCAACCCGAGATCGTGCTCGGCGTCGCCAAGGCCGGCGTCATTCCCGGCGTCGTCGTGGCGTCCATCCTCCAGAGCGAGTTCACCTCCATGACCGTGACGCGGCGCGAGGAAGGCGCCGGGCCCGTGCTCGTCTCCGGGCCGCCGGCGACGATTCGCGGGCGGCGGATCCTGGTGGTGGACGAGACCTGCGACACCGGCAGCACGATGAAGCTCGCCCTGAACGAAGTCCGGTCGCTCAAGCCCGCCGAGGTGCGGACGGCAGTCTCGTTCAAGACCGGCGAATACACCCCCGACTACCACGCCTTCGAAACCGACAATTTCATCATCCTGCCCTGGGACCGCGAGATCGTCCAGGGCGGCGAGCTGGTGATCCGCCCGGAGTACGCCTCCCGACTCTAGATCCCCGGATGCCTGCGAGCCTGGTGGCGTTGGGCACGGCAGGGATTACATGGTGGGGACGATCGGAGGCGGGAACGGAAGGATCGCGATCGAGACGCGGTGGGGCGAGATCAAGCTCCTGCAGAACCCGAACTGATCCCCAGGGCGTCGGCGTAGCTGGAGCCCTGAGCCATCCGGTCGTACAGGGCGCTCAGCGTCTCGGGGGCGCCCGCGAGGAAGCGGCAGCGGGCGTCACCCCGGGAACGGCACTCGACCTCCATGACCGCCACCAGCCCGTCCGACAGCCGCCCGAAAAAGTCCGCCAGCAGGCCGCAGGTGAGATGGCACGAGGGGAACTCGCCGCGGCCCTCCTCGGAGGCCTCGGCCCATTCGGTCGAATCGAGCGCCAGCACGGCAGGGCCCAGCGTCTGGGCGGTGAGCGCGCCCCAACCCTGCTCCGCGAAGAACTGGGACAGCACTTCGCTGAGATACTGTGCGTCGAGGTCCGCCGGCTGCTCGACGCCGCGGGTGGTCGCCAGCCACTTGGAGAACTCCGCGAAGAGCTCCTCGCCGCCGGCGAATCCGGCCTCCTGGAGGTAGCTCGCGGCCTGCAGCCCCGTGTCGCGCTCGAGCGCGGCGCGAAGCTGGTGGATGACCTTGCGGCCGAGACGGAGCCCTGGGCGTGGCGACGTGGTCGGTGGCATGCTCGAAGTTAGGGCGTGCGGCCGACGCGACGCAAGAGTTCCGCCTCCTCGATGATCTCGATCCCGAGCGTCCGCGCCTTTTCGAGCTTCCCGCCGGCTTCCGCGCCGGCGACGACGGCGTCGGTCTTCCTGCTGACGCCTCCCGCCACCCGGCCGCCGGCCGCCTCGACCAGCTCGGTCGCCTGGCCGCGCGAGAGCGTGGGCAGCGTGCCGGTGAGCACGTAGGTCTTGCCCTCCAGCGGGCCACCGGCCGTGGCCGCCCGCGGCTCGCTGAACTTCAGTCCGGCGCGCTCGAGCCGCCGCACCAGCTCGCGGTTCCGCGGCTCTGCGAAGAACGCCACGACCGCCTCGGCGATGGCGGCACCCACCCCCGGCACCGCGTTGACATCCTCGGCGGACGCCTGCATGAGCGCGTGCATCGTGCCGAACCGGCGGGCGAGCAGCTGGGCCACGGTCTTGCCGACGTGGCGGATGCCGAGTCCGAACAGCAGGGAGGCCAGCGGCCGCTCCTTCGACGCGGCGATGGCGCCGACCAGCTGGTGGGCCGACTGCTCCCCGAAGCGCTCGAGCTCCGCGATCCGCTCCGCGGTGAGCTGGTAGAGGTCCGCCACGTTCGCGATCAGCCCGGTGTCGAGCAGCTGGCGGACCCGCTCGTAACCGAGCCCGCGGATGTCCATCGCGTCACGCGAGGCGTAGTGGACCACGCCCTCGAGCACCCGTCCCGGACAGGACGCGTTCGGGCAGTAGCGCATCACCTCGTCGGCGGGCCGCTCGACGGTCGTGTGGCAGGCGGGGCACCGGTCGGGCATCCGGAACACCCGTTCCTTCCCGGTGCGCTGGTCGGGGAGCGGGCGCACGACCTGCGGAATCACCTCGCCGGCGCGAATGACCTCCACCATGTCGCCCACGCGAATGTCCTTCTGGGCGATGAGCTCCTCGTTGTGCAGCGTGGCGGAGCTGACCGTGACCCCGGAGATTTCCACCGGCGCGAGTACAGCGTACGGGTTGAGGGCGCCGGTGCGGCCGACGTTGATCCGGATCTCCTCCAGGCGGGTGACCGCCACCTCGGGCGCGAACTTCCGGGCGATGGCCCAGCGCGGCTCGCGCCCGCCTACGGTGCCCAGCTCGCCGTGCAGATCGAGCCGGTCCACCTTGACCACGACGCCGTCAGCCTGGAACGGCAGTCGCGGGATCAGCTCCTCGAAGCTGGTGATCCCCGCCTGCACTTCCGCCAGGGTCCCGTACCGCTCGCGGTGCGGCTCGACCGGGAACCCCCATTCGGCGAGCAGGTCGAGCAGCTGCGAGTGCGTGCGCGCGCCGAGCCGGCCCTCGACCGGTTCGACCGAGAAGACGAACAGGCGGAGCCGGCGCCGGCGAGTGATGTTGGGGTCGAGCTGACGCAGGCCGCCGGCCGCGGCGTTCCGCGGGTTCGCGAACAGCGGTTCGCCCGCCTGGTCGCGCTCCTGGTTGACCCGGGTGAATCCGGCATAGGGGAGGTAGACCTCCCCGCGGACCTCCATCAGCCTGGGCCACCCCTTGCCCTTGAGCGCGAGCGGCACATCGGCGATGGTGCGCAGGTTGGCGGTGATGTCCTCGCCGATGACGCCGTTGCCGCGCGTCGCGCCGACCGTGAGCCGCCCGTCCTCGTACGTGAGCGTCACCGCGGCGCCGTCGATCTTGATCTCGGCGGCGTAGCCCGCGCTGCGCACCTCGGGGAGGATGCGCGCGTTGCGCTCCTCCCAGGCGGCGAGCTCCTCGGGAGTGAAGGCGTTGGCCAGCGAGAGCATCGGGTGGAGGTGGGTGACCTTGGCGAGCGCGCTGGCCACCGGCGCCCCGATCCGGTGGGTGGGGCTGTCGGGGGAGCGCAGCTCGGGGTGGGCCGCCTCGAGCGCCTGCAGCTCGCGGAACAGCCGGTCGAACTCGGCGTCGGAGATCTCCGGCGCGTCGAGGACGTAGTAGGCGTGGTTGGCCCGGTCGATCTGCTGGCGCAGCCAGGCGGCCCGCTCGGCTGCGCCGCCGGTCACCGCGCGGTGGACTCCTGGCTCAGCACCGCCTGGGCGACGCCCACGAGGCGCTCGATCTCCGGCGATACGCCGTCCGCCACTCCCGGCTCCTCGTCCGAGGGCGGCGGATAGGTGGCCAGCAGCCGCCGCATGAAGCCGATCAATGCGCCCTGCTCCTGCTCGCGCCGGCGTGCGTCCTCGTCCTCGCCCTTGCGGTTGCGCAGCCGCTCGAAGCGGTGGGCGTTGCGCAGCGCCTTGGCGGTCAGGTTGGCCACCACCTGGCAGAACTGGACGTCAGCGGCGGAAAAGGTCGGGCCGTTACGGAAGGTGCGCAAGAAGATCGCGCCGATGGCCGCACCCCGCCACGAGATCGGGATGACCGTGATCGCCTTCACCTTGCGTGCGGCGAGTGCCCAGCGCGCCTGGCCGAGCGAGGGGTCGGTGGCGGCGTCGGCGATGAACACGGTCTCGCCGGTCTGCAGGGCGCGCCTCAGCTCCGGATAGCGGTCGAGGTCCACCACGTAGTTCCGGATCCCCGGGTCCTCGTAGCTCGCCACCAGGCGGACGCTGCCGCCGCCCCGCTCAGCCAGGAAGATGGAGCAGCGGTCCAGCCCGAAGGTCTCCCCGAGGCGCAACGCCACGGACTGCACTACGTCGGCGAAATGGAGGGAACCGCCGATCTCCTGGAGGATCTCGATGACGGCCAGGAGGTGTTTCCGCTCCTGCTCCAGCGCATTCAGCCGGGCCTGGAGCCGTTCGACCTCGTCGATGGCCATGGCAGCCGATGTCATGGTGCGTCCTGGTGGAGGGGCCGGCGGGAGCCGCCCGGAGGGGGGACCGCCTGCACCAGTATAAGGCGGTCCCCCCCGGCCCGAAAACTCATGAAGAAATGTGCAGCCGATCTGTCAAAAGTCTATGGTGTCACGATGGTTGACGCCTCCCCGGATAGGGGTAGGTTGCAGGGGGTGGGCCGGGATGAGGCGATGGGGAGGCGTGTATGGCAGACGATGAGAGTGAGGTGGACGCGATGACAAGGCGGGCTGACCATTCAGGACGGGGGATCGGCGGCTTTGCCGCCGGCGTAGTCTTCGGGGCGCTGCTCGGAGCGGGGATCGCCCTCATGTTTGCGCCCGACCGGGGTGACGTGACGCGGCGCCATCTGCGCCGGCGTCTGGAGCGGCTCCGTGAGGACGCGGCCGAAGGCCTCGAGCGGGCCGGCGACCGCGCCCGCCGCGATCTGGCCCGGGGCAGGCGTCACCTGGAGGACGGCGTGGAGCGGGCGGCGGACAAGGCACGGGACGCGCTGTGAGGGGCGGAGTGGGGGAGTCATCCTGAGCCCATTCGCTACGATCAGGACGGGCTCCACGAAGGACTCAGGCCTGGGGTGATGGCTTCCTCGCCCCGCACCGGGTGACTCAGTCCTTCCCCGAAATCCGCTGCGCCAGCTCGGCCCCCTGCCGGCGGTAGGCGCTGTCCATGATTTCCCGGTCGGGCAGTGCCGCGAGCGTGTCGAGCTGCGCCCTGGCTTCGCGGTACCGTTTCCGGTCCACATAGATCTGTGCCAGCTCCAGGCGGTGGTAGAGGCGGCCGGGATCGAGAGCCACCGCCCGCTCCATGTTGGAGACCGCCTCCTGCCATGACGCCTCGCCGAAGATCCCGG
>DAIPLK010000092.1:0-6927 GCA_036769285.1 Gemmatimonadales bacterium
TCGACTGACCGGCTGCACCCCTACGCGGCCACTGTACCGAACAGCTTGCCGACCAGGGCGGTGAGCGCCATGGCGAGCGCCCCCCAGAGGACGACCCGTCCGGCTCCCACCAGCGTGCGCGCGCCACCCGCCCGGGCGGCGAGTCCACCCAGTACAGCGAGAAACGCCAGCGAGCTGCCGGCCACCGCGGCCACGAGCCACGCGACCGGTGTCAGGCTCGCAACCGCCAGCGGGAGCACCGCGCCGACCGCAAAGCTGGCCGCCGACGTGAAGGCCGCCTGCACCGGCCGGGCGCTCATCGTCTCGGAAATGCCGAGCTCGTCCCGCGCGTGGGCGGCCAGGGCGTCGTGGGCCATCAGTTGCTCCGCCACTTGCCGCGCGAGGGCAGGCTCCAACCCGCGCGCGGCGTAGATCCCGGCCAGCTCGTCGTGCTCGGCGGTACCGCCGGCGGCCAGCTCGCGGCGTTCGCGCCCCAAGTCGGCTTGCTCCGTATCGGCCTGTGAGCTGACGGACACGTACTCGCCGGCGGCCATGGACATCGCGCCGGCGACGAGGCCGGCTACTCCCGCCACGAGGACGGCCGAACGGCTCGCCTCGGCGGCGGCCACCCCGAGCACCAGGCTCGCGGTCGAGACCACCCCGTCATTGGCGCCGAGGACGGCGGCACGAAGCCAGCCGATGCGTTCGGTACGGTGAAGTTCGGGATGCCTAGGGTGCACGAGTTACCGTCCATGCGGGGAGGTGGGAAAGATGTGCGCTGATCGGGGCCCCGGCAAACCCTGCTCTGAGCCCGACGCTCAGGCGGAACCGTCTCCCGTCAAGCGCAGCCAGGTCCGCAACGCGGCCCAGTGGGCGAGGCCGATCGCCGCTCCTGTCAAACCCGCAACAGCGAATTCCCAGCTCAGGATGAACTGGGCGTTGACCAGCTCGGCGACGGCACCCGCGCACGCCCCGGCGAGAGCGAAGGGCCGGAGCGCGATGCGAGACGGTGACGACCGGCGGCCCAGCGCCACGACGGTCACGGCATACACCAGCAGTCCGCTGCCGAGGGTGAACACAAGGCGAGTCTCGCGCGACCCGGCCCTTAGCCAGAGCACCATGGCCCCCACCATCAGCACGACGAGCGTGGTGCCCAGCATTTCGATGCTGGTCAACCACCTCGGCGACCGACGGCGCTCTAGGTTCACGGTGCGTTCTCCCTAGTGAGAGCAGACTGAAGGATCCTGCACTGGGTTGGGCCCCATCGCAACTTGCGCTGCCGAAATCTGCCTCTCTCGTACTTTGCAACGCCTCAGGAGGGGGCTTCTTCGGCGCTGTCGTTCTCCTGGACGCCGTCGAACTCTTGCGAATTGACCGTTCCCGTCCCCGGGCCGATCGTTCAGTCACGGCGTGGCGACACCATGCCGGTGGCGCTGCCGAGCAGGGAGCGAGTATGATGTCGCGTGAGTTCTTCTACTGGGACGGGCGGACGTGGCTCGTGCGCCTCCGGCCCGCGGTGCGGAAGGACGAAAGACCCACCCATGTCACCCTGGAGCTCGTGGCGGACAATGAGACCCGGGTCGTGAGCTGCCGCAAGGACGAGTGGGACGTGCCCCAACCCGACTTCGCGGGACTGCTGGCCCGCTCCGTGGCGGCGGGCGCCTCACGTGGCGTCGCCCACCCCTCCGGAAACTCGGCGCCCGACTCGGACTAGTTCGCGGTTCCCTCTGCCTCACGGATCACCGCGGCGATCCGCGGCGCCGCCGCCGCGGCCAGCTCGCAGACGCCCTTGGCCTCGGCTCCCGAGTACGCATACGCGCGCTGTTCCTCGAGCGTCGAAACTTCCACGAGGCGCAGCTCCGCAGCGATCTCTCCGTCTTTCTCTGTGACGGTGCCATCGACGGCGAACGGGGCCACGCCTGCGGCACGAAGCTTCTCGAGGCTCGCCTGGACTGAAACGACGCGGAGTTTCGTCGCCCGGAGGTGTTCGAGCAGCCGCGTGCCGCAGCTGTCGGCCAGCCGGCGCAGCCGAGCGCTCGCTCCCGGCTCCACCTCCAGGGGCAAGACGGCGACCTGGGGCGAGGCAGCGGTCCGCTGCTGGGCGGCGGCGGCTTCCGCCTCGAGCGCCAGCACTGCGAGCGCCGCGAGCCCGATTCCGATCACGCGAGAGCATGGCATGATGCCTCCCCGGCTGAATCAGCGCGTCCGCATCCGCTCCAACTGCACTATGGGTCCGACCTGGTGGATCCCGGACAGATCGTCCCGCCGGCGCGCCTGAGCTTCCACCCGCAGGCCGTCCCTCTGGAACTCCTCGGGCAGGTTCGTCGGATCGTAGGTGACCCCATCATCGCCCCGGATGGCGTAGAAGCCGCCTTCGAGATCGTAGTATCGGACCTGCCCGGTGAGGTGGATCTGCTGTCCGACCTCTTCGGCGGCCGGTGACGGTACGACCCAGTCTGCGCCGCTCTCGCCGCACCCGACCAGGGCGAACAACACGACACTCAAGGCGAATGCCCGCCGATGGTACCTGCTGCGGGGGTTCACTGTTGCCCTCCACCCGGAAGCCGCCCGTGTTTGAATAGATCATACCACGCCTGCCGGTCCGATGGGCTGAAGACCTCGAGCTCCTCGAAGACCTCCCGCGCGAACTCCGTGGGTCCCGCCCCGCTGGCCGTGATGAGCCCGCGATCCCGCACCGCCAGCGCGTCCACGTACCGGCTCGCCCCCGCGTACTCGGGGACCATGCGCTGCAGGTAGGCGAGCGTGTTGCTGGTATGGGCGCGGTCGTCGAGAACGCCGGCCCGGGCCACGGCCAGCGTCGCGCCGCAGATCGCCCCGATGGGCACGCTTGCGCGGCTCAGCTCCACTAAGAGGCTCTCGAGCTCGGCCCGGGGGTAGGAGCCCTCCCAAAGATCGCCACCCGGCAGGAGCAGCAGCCGTACCGCGGCCGGGCTGAGCCCCGCCAACGAGCGGTCCGGCACCACCCGGAGCCCACCCATCGAACGCACCTTCGCGCGGGTGAAGCCGACCGTCACGACCTCAAGGCCGCCCGTCCGGCGGAGTTCGGCGAGCGCGAATGCCGGCTCCCAATCGGCGAAACCGTCGAACACGAGCACGTGAACGGCGGGTGTCACGCCGGATCGCCGTTGGAGATGTTGATCACCAGGCACCAGTCTCCCTCCCGGCGATGCCACGCACCCACGAACTTCCCGGTCGGCACTTGGGCGGGCTGCAGCGTGTCGGGGGTGAAGCGGTAGCCGCCCTGGACCACCGCGAGATCGCCGGCTTCGCCCACGCTGATCTCCTCCGCCGTGACGCGGTGGGCAAATCGCGGCAGCTGATCGAGCAGACGGGCAGAGAACGCCCGGATCGCATCCCGACCCACGAGGGCCGGCGTGTCCGGCAGCAGCTCCCGGGCGGCGGCGGCATAGATCGCCAGCATGCCGTCGAGATCCCGCTGCGCCGCGGCCTCGAGCCAGTGATCATCCAGCGCGCGGATACGGGCGGCGTGCTCCCCAATAGCGGTGCTCACCGGGGCTCGCTCCGCTGGGGGCGCCGCGGCCGTTCCGGTGGTCGCAGCACCCGGTAGAACCCGGCAATCCACGCCGCCATCCCGCCGAGGAAGGCGGCGAGCACCGCCACGAAGAGGCTACCTGGCAGGCGCGGCGGCGCCGATCGGTGGGCGGCCAGCAGGAGGACGTGCATCACGAGCGCCATGCCGGACATGAGACACGCGAGCCACCACACGTGCTCCCGAACCAGCCGGACGGCCTCCGTCCGGTGGGCGGGCTCGAGCCAGTAGTGCCGCGCCGGAATGTTGAGCCAGGCCGGTCTGGCGCGGCCGAGCCAGCCGACCAATCCGACAATCCCGAGCGGCAGCAGCAGCCCAATGATGACCAGGAGGATGACGTAGCCGGCAGGAGACGACCAGCCATTGGGTGCGCCTGCGGCGCCGAAATGGGTCGCCATCCGCGGTGGCAGCCGGTGGAAGGTGCCTCCCACCAGGACCACCCCGAGCAACGCGAGGCCCCCGAACGCCCGGCGCCCGTCAGCCCGCATCGGGAAGCTGGGTCATGCTCGCCACCGCCGCCCGGTTCACCAGGATGCGGATGTTGTTGCTGCCGACGTCCGCCGGCACGACATAGAAGAACCGCTTGATCGGGGGGAAACGCACCGTCAGCCCCACGACCCGCTCACCGTCCGCGAACCGGATATCTACGGCGAAGGCGCCTCGAGCGCGCACATCGCCCCGTGCGACTGTCATCGCCTCCTCGTGCTTCGGGTCGCCGGAGAGGTCCTTCACGAAGAAAAGGGCCTTGAGGTCGGCCAGCTTCACCTCGACCGTCCCCTGATCATGCGTCCTGACATGACAGGTAGGCCGGCCCGGGTCCACGTCCAGGCTGATACCCTTCACCACGCGTCCATCGATATGGCGAGCGACGACCTCGTTGGCCATGCATCCCTCCCCTGGTCAGGCGCCGCCCGTGAAGTGCACCACTCTCAACCCCCCGCCGAAGGTCCCGGGTGTGGCCCGGCCACCAGGCTCCCCGCGACCGTGAGCCATGGCCGCACCCGCCACCGAACCACCAGGCCGTGCCGGACGTACGGATCCGCCTTCGCGAACTCCTCGACCTTGTCGGGAGAGTTCACCGCGAACAAGAGCACGGCGCCGTCCACCGGCTCGGTGAGGGCACCACCCAGCAGGAGCTCCCCACGCTCGGCAAATGGCTCGGCATAGGCCAGATGTGCGGCCCGGAACGGCTGGCGCCGCGCGACGTAGTCGTCCACCACATCGTATAGCAGCAGGTAGTGCACGCGGGGCGGCCTTTCCCTCGATCAGGTGCCCGCCCCGGGGAGATCGTCCCCCTCGGGGATCAGAAGCCACAGGAGGAGATACACGAGCACCCCGGGAAACGCCGCCGATGCGATTGAACCGACCACATAGATCACCCGAAGCAGCGTGACGTCCACCTTGAAGTACTCGGCGAGGCCGCCAACCACGCCGGCGATCTGCCGGTTGGTCCGCGAGCGTCGGAGCGGACGTGAAACGTCGGTCATGAGCCCTCCTGCCATACTGGGTGCGGGACCGCCGCCGGCCGGCGTTGGACGGCAGCACGGACGATCACCCCCGTGACATCCTCAGACAAGGTGGGTCCGCGGGAAACCCGGCGGCAGGTCGCCGACTGACGCACGCGCTGGCGCCTCCCACGAGACGTTCTACATTTTGGAGTTGCAGTCTGCCAGGTTCCCCACTCCTGCGAGGATACATCAATGGCCAAGGGTCGCCGCACCACCCACCGCAGCTCCTCCGGCAAGAAGCTCTACGCGATTCGCGACGCCAAGGGTCGCTTCAAGGACATCCAGACCTACGAGCGCGCCCACCGGGCGGACCTGAAGCGAAAGGCCAAGAAGGAAAAGTAGCTGACCAGGGATCCCTGCGATCGGCCCGGCGCGCCCGATTCTCCCGAGGGATCGGGCGTGTTGGGGTCTAGATTTCGCACTCTCTTCACACCGGCTTCATCGCCTGGAGCCCAAGTTGGGTCAGGACGACTAGCGGAGCTCCTATGCCACGCAGCCTCATAGCAACAGCAGCGCTACTCACCCTGACGGCGAGCCTGGGTCTCGCGGCACCCGCCAGGGCGCAGGCGCCCACCGCGGCCCCTCCCCATTTCAGCAAGGCAACCCTGAAGAAGGGTGGGTCCCTCTATCACGGCGCGGGCGCGTGCGCCGCGTGCCACGGCGAGAACGGCCTCGGTACCCCGGACGGCCCGTCGCTCACCGCCGGCCCCTGGACCCTCGGCGACGGCTCCTACACGTGGCTCCTTCACATGACGCGGCACGCGGGCTGGGGCGCCACCGGGCGGGATGGGGACCCTCAACGCATGCGCGGCCCGACCGCCCTGGATCCGGAGCAGATTCGCCGCGTTACGGCGTATGTGTTCTCGATCAGCCGCGCAAAGCCCCCCGCCCCAACGCCGACGAGCCCATAGGCGCCGGACTCAGGCGCCGGCGAGCGCGCCGAGCTTCAGGACGGTGTTCCAGTTTCGTCCGGTCCCGCGGGTGCCGAGCTGCGTTTCGATGAGCGCGCTCGTCAGACGCGAGCGCCCGATGCCATCCGGGTAGAGGATGTACGCCTGCCGGCCTCCGGTGCGAACAATCTCCCGGCCCCTGATGGCGCCCCGCAATGCCTCCACTCTCGCAGCGGCAGGCCGGTTCCTCGAGAACATCACGACGGGATGGCCGGGATCAGGATCGGCTTCCTCGGGGAAGGGACTGCCAGCGATCACCTCGTCTCATTCCATCGAGCTGCGCACGAAGATCTCCGTCTGCAGAGCGAGACGTTGCTGGATCTCGGTTTCCCGCAGGCGTTCCAGCGGGGTCCCCGATCGCTCCGCGCTTCGAAAGACGAGATTGCCGCTCTGCAGCAGCGATCGCACGTCCCCGAAGCCCCGCCGCGTGAGGGCGTCGCGCAGGTCGGCCATGGCGACCTGCTTGCGCCCGCCCACGTTGATCCCCCGGAGCAGAGCCACGAAGGTCGTCGTGCGAATCGACCGCGGGTCATACCGGCCCGCCCGCCCTCAGCCGACGAGCGTCGTGAGCGGTATGGAGCTCTCGAACGGCTCGTACACGAAAGCGAGGCTCTCCGGGGTCAGGAGCCAGCGTCGCACGAGGAGCGCGAGTACCGCCCGGCGCGCCGCTTCGCGCAGACTCGGCAGCATGTCGAGGGCGTCCACCTGCACGTCCAGCTCGGCCGCCAGCGCCCGCACGCGCACCTGGTCCCGCGCGGGAGCGTTGCCGAGCGCGGCCTCGACATTGGTCCATGCGCTGAGATAGGGATCGCCATGCAGGATCGGCGGGATGGCTGGGCGCGATTCCGCCTCGCCGAGCTCGGAGAGGCGCAGCACGAATCGGCGTGCCATGGCGGCTTCCGCCCAGGCGGATTCCCAG
>DAIPLK010000092.1:7027-11421 GCA_036769285.1 Gemmatimonadales bacterium
GCGCCATCAGGCGTAGTGCTGGAGAATGTATCGCAGGAGCACCAGTACCATCACGAGCACGATCGCGATGACGACGCCGACCCAGGCGAACATCTTTCGCGCCCGCGCCAGGCCTTCGCGCTGCATCTGAACGGCTTCCTGCTGGTTGGCCAGCGCCCGCCCATACGCCTCGACTTGCTGTCGCTGCAGGTCGCGGATCTCCTCGAGCACTCGCGCCACGCGGTCCTCGTCCATGTCTCCCTCCGGGTAGCGGCACGACGCGTCCGGCGCCCACGAACGCGCACTCTCATCGCTTCGTTCCCGCGCGCTTGACCCAACGCACGATCGAGCTGCCCACCACGACGGCCACGAGACCCACCAGTAACCTGGGCCACGACCCTTCTGTCCCCGCAAGGGTCTCTCGGCCGCCGACGACGACGTAGGCCATTCCCGCAAGGGTCAGCAGCCAACCCAATGCCGCCGTCGCGCGTCCGAAGTGGAAGAGCATAGGAGGCCTTATGCGGGTTTCAGGGGGTGCCTGGTGCCGCCCCGGGATTCCTTCGCCCGGCGGGCGGTCTCCTCGTCGAGCCGCGCCCGAAGAGCGGCCAGGAGGGGGTCCGCCGCGGTGTACCGCTGACCATAGCCGAGATTGAACGCGTAGTCGAAGTCCACCGGGTTCCTGCCCTGCGTGTGCTGCAGAATCGTCTCCAACTTGTCCAGTCCCTTGGCGAGCCTGGCTTCGGGCGAGCCCGCCGTCTCGTACTCGTCCCACAACTCCAGGATTTCGTGTCGGAGGGCCGGGGGCAGCGCGGCGGTCAGCTCGAGCAGATCGGTGCGCTCCTGATCGGCCTTGGGCGTCCCGTCCTGCTGCGCCGGTGCGGGCACGTCGCCGCCGATGGCCTCGCCGAGATCGTGAATGAGGCACATCCGAAGCAGGCGCGCGAGGTCGATGCCCGGAGTGCGGTCGTAGAGTAGCATCGCCATCAGGCACAGGCGCCAGGTGTGCTCCGCAACGCTTTCCTGTTCTCCGGTGGAAGTCCAGCCGGTTCGCCTGACCGTCTTCAACCGCTCCGCGTGCCGGAGGAAGGTCAAGATGCCGTCGATTTCGTCTGCCTGCATACGCTAGAGCCCGAACCGTCGCAGGTGAGGAGCCACATGACGATCGCCCCGCCGGTGCCGATCTCGCCGGCTCATGAGACCGCATTGCGAATGGGTCGGCGACCAGGTCAGCGCCGCCAGGTCATCGAGGCCGGCGCTGACCCGCCGCAGACGTGCCGAGGGGCGGTGCCCGGTCACGCTCGCGGTCCGGTCCGGAGCCGGCGATCCTTCCAGTTCCACCACTTGCGCAGCTCGGGTCGCGGCCGCGATGTGCGCGCCGCGTAGGCGGCGCAACGGAAGGCATAGAGGACGCACGGATCTTGGCGCCGCCCACGGAGCCGATTCAGCCGGGCATAGAGCTGCTCCGGGTCGCGGCGCTCGAGATCGGCGATCCGCCGCACCCCGATTGCTCTCAGGTCGCGTGCCAGGCTCGGTCCGATCCCTGGAAGACCCTGCAGCTCGTCGCTTGTCGAGCTCCTCGATGCCACGGTACCTCCTCGTGCCCAGGCCAGGCCTCACTCATGAGAGCAGCCCAGCCGCGGCCAGGTGAATGTGACTGCGCCTCGTGTCCAGCAACCGACGGTGTCCCGCGTCCACCTGCCGCTCCACACGTGCGGGTCAGAGCCAAGTCCGACTCAGCGACCGGCAAGTCGGCCCGCGGGCCTGTGGACCATCAGGACCAGGGCGGCCAGCGGCGTCCGGATGGCCACGGCTCCCCAGAACTCCCAGCGGCGCGACCTGCAGCATGAATGCCAGCCCCGAGACTCCGGATAGGATAACCGCGTACCGGATCCAGTCGGTGACCAGCGGCGGGAGCCGGCCGATCCGCGGCCGAAATCCCGAACCCGATGATCAGAGGGACGCCCGGGAGCGGGAACCAGCGGTCGCTACGGAAGCTGCCCTGGAGGGGGTCGCCGATGATGCGCCGGTCGGCGGTCCGGTCGCCGTGGGCCTTCCAGACGAGCCCGGTGATGATGTTCCCCAGGAAGAGCACCACCGCGAGCGCGTGCAGGGCCTTCGTCGCGAGATACACCGCTGGATCTCCGGCTCTGAGGGTCGTCACTCCGTCCGGATCAGGGATCCGATCAGCGCCCCGGCGGCTGCGACCGGCACCGCAATGATTACGACTGCCCGGCCCACCTCATCGGCCCCGCACGACGTATCGGGATCGCCACAGAATGCCGCCAGGAAGACCGCCGTGGCAGCCCCTCCAACGAGGCCTCCGACGAGGAGGCCGGTCCACGTATGCGAGTGCTTCTCGGGGCTGTCCACCGGCCAAAGGGCGGGCGCGACGTCCCAAGCCCGCTGCCAGCTGAGGACGCCGTCCGTCGCCGAGGGCTCGGCGCGCCAGGCGGGCAGAGGCGCCGTCGCCGCCTGCGCCTGCGCCCCGGGGTGGCTTCCCAACAAGAGAAGGGCCAGGAGCAGGCCGGTCGTTCGCAGGACATGACGGCGCACGATGGAACTCCTTGGTGGACGACCCTGGCAGCGTAGCACGGCCCCGTCCCCTGTACGTGACTCAAATTCTACCCGCACCCGCACCCGCGAACCAGCGGCTCCGGGGCGATCACGGTCCCCGACGCGACGTCGAGCGGTCGGCGCCTCTGGCTTCCCTGTGCGAGTCACCCCGCCGCGTGCGGGGATGCACTCCACCTCTGGAGCGCCACCCAGACCTCTCGTGACACCGCCACCCCTGCCGGGAAGTGGGACGCGAACTCCAGCCGGAGCCGCGGCGCGTGCTGCGCCAGGTAGCGCTCCAGGGCTGCCTCGCTCGGGGCCTCGTAGCGTACCCGATAGCGTCCCGCGGCCGCACGGGTGAACACCGCCTCTTGGAAACATCCAGTGGCCAGCAAGTCGGGGATGTGGCGCTGCCGCATGTAGCGCTCGTAGGCCTCGATGAGGCCGGCGTCGACGAGCGTCGTTATCTCATAGGTGACCATGATGGGGTCCGTCTCACTTGGCAGTGAGTGCGCTGCCGGTCAACCAGCGGCGCACGCTGGCCTGCGCGGGTCAGGCCTCAACGCCCGCCTCACGATACGCCTCGAGCACGTCCGGGTTGAAGCACGCGAACACGACCTCTTCCACGCTCGACCCCACCTCCAAAGCGCCGCGCACGGCCTCGACGGCGATCTCGGTCGCCGCCGCGAGCGGATAGCCGTAGATGCCGGTGCTGATGGCCGGAAACGCAATGCTCCGCAGTCGATGCTCCGCAGCCAGCCGCATGGCCGAGCGGTAGGTCGAGGTCAGCAGCTCTGCTTCACCGGTATTGCCGCCGTGCCACACCGGACCGACCGCATGAATCACGAACCTGGCGGGGAGGTCGAAGCCCGGGGTGAGCCGGGCCTCGCCTGTCGGGCATTGCCCAATCGCGGCGCAGGCGCGGGCGAGGTCAGGGCCTGCGGCCCGGTGGATGGCACCACACACTCCGCCGCCCGGTGCCAGTGACTCATTGGCCGCGTTGACGATCGCGTCGGTGTGGAGGGTCGTGATGTCGACGACACGGGCGCTGAGCATCTTGAGGCTTTCCTGAAACAATGCTCCTGGGGACCTCGAACCCTATGCTTTCGGTGGCATGAGAGGGAGGCAACCGCAGCAGGAGCTCCACGGGTGCGGCGCTCGAGGCTGGGTTCGGCCCCTGGCTCCACCACGGATTCCCCCTCGCCGGCTCTGATCGTCCTCCGTCACCGGCGCTGCCGGGGGAGGAGCCTCCAGGCCTGCCCGACTACTTCCCGCGCGACGGCCGGCGATCGGCCCCAACCAGGCCCGGCAACAGCTTGCGCGCCCGGGCCCGTTCTGCCGGGCTCCCTGTCTTGAGCACGCGCCGAAGACGGCGACGCACCAGCTGGCGCAGGCGCTGATCGAAAGCGGCCAGATCGACGAGAGCCTGCATCGCCGACACCCGGACGATCACGCTCGCATCCTGCGCGTACTCCCGGAGCGCGGAGACCAGCGTCCTCCGCTCACTGGCGCTGAGCGCCAGACGTGGCAACAGCTGAGCCAGATGCCATCGGAGCTCCTGCTCCCGGGTGGTTGCGGCCAGGGCGAGCAGCTCCCGCCGCAACGGCCGCAGCCACTCGGCGTGCTTCCGCGACACTTTCTCCAGCGCGTCCGCCGAGCGCATCCGCACGAGGCGATCGGGATGCCACAGTCCCGCCGCGAGCACAGGCAGGTGGCCAGGCTGTCGGAGCACGAGAGATACGACTTTGTCCGCCTTGCCGATCGAGCGGCGATCGCCGAGGCGGAGCATGCCGAGGAGTCGGGGCTGTCCCACCGCGTCTCTCCTCAAATCGGTGGTTGCTGCGCGCCGCTCGCAGGGTTAG
>DAIPLK010000093.1:0-8699 GCA_036769285.1 Gemmatimonadales bacterium
GCGGCGAGCCGGCAGATCGGATCGAGCAGCGGATCGTTGGCTCGGCGGCTCGCGGCGAGCTTGATGCCGATCATGCCGGCATCGAGGCAGCGTGAGATCTCGGCGAGCGCCTCGCCGGTGTAGTTCGGATTGACGGCGGCGTACCCGCGGATTCGGGCCGGATGCTGGCGCTGAAGCGCCAGCAGGAAGTCGTTGGCGTAGCCGAGGTCGGCCGGGGAGGGAAAGTAGGTGGGCGACGTCGCGCCCCAGCTGCCAAGGATGGAGGCGATGTGAATCGTGATGCCGACGCGCTCGCCCGCGCGGAGCCGGCTGGCGTTCCGGGCCTGCCAGTCGGCACGCGGAGTGCGGTCGTGCAGGAAGTGCGCGTGGACGTCGATCAGCACTCGCGGCTACCTCTCCTCCGCGTCATCGGCTCGTTACTGCCGGATCCACCTTCGGAGCCGTGGTGGCAATCTAACGTTGTCATCCTGAGCGAAGCGAAGGAGCCGAACATCGGGTCATGCTCCTTCGCTTCGCTCAGGAAGACGGCGGTGGAGACGCCTGCGCCGCTCATGCCCGGGACACCGCCGCCAGCGCGTCGTCCAGCACCGCGAGCGCGCGATCGATCGCCGCCTCGTCGTGCGCCCAGGAGACGAAGTTGTACGCCGAGCGCTTGAACAGGAGCCCTCGGCGCGCCGCCTGGACCGCGAGCGCCGCACCCGCCGCCTCGTCGTGAAACTGGAGGCAGCACATCTCCGGCACCCCGGCGGTTCCGCGGACGATTCCGGAATGCCGCTCGGCGAGCGCCGCCAACCCCGCCAGGAGGCGCGCGCCGACCCGGCCGAGGTGCTCGGGCACCCGCAGGCCAGCCAGCACGCCGAGCGTGGCCCGGGCCGCCGCCAGCGCCACCCACTCGGTGGCGAGCGTGGATGAGATCCACGTGCGCTCCACCGCCGCCATCACGTCGGCGCGCCCGCCGACAGCGGCGAGGGGGAAGCCGTTGGCGATCGCCTTCCCCACGACCACGAGATCGGGACGCACACCGTAGCGCTCGCAGGCGCCGCCGATGGCCACCCGGCCGACGGTCTTGATCTCGTCCACGATGAGCAGGGCCCCGATCCTCGCGGTCTCCTCGCGAAGGACCGTGAGCCATTCGAGATCGGGCGGCGCCATGATGACCGGCTCGAACACGACGGCCGACAGCGAGTCACCGGCGGCCCTAATGCGCTGGCGGGTCCGCTCGGCGTCGTTGAACGGCAGCTCGGCATAGAGCGAGCGGGTGCTCGCGGGGACCCCACGCGCATCGGCGGCCTGACACCAGTCCAGCCAGCCGTGGTAGCCGCAACCGAGTACGGCCTCCCGGCCGGTCACGGTCCGCGCGAGCCGGACCGCCGCCGCCACCGCCTCGGCCCCGGTCTTGAGAAAGCGCACCCGTTCGATCCAGGGAATCAGCCGCCGGAGCTCGGCCGCCACCTCTTCCTCGAGCACGGGCGGCAAGGGCCCCACGACCCCGTCCCCAACCGCGCGCACTGCCGCCTCGGTCACTACCGGGTGGCCGTAGCCCAGGGCCACGGCGCCGAGCGCCATGATGAGGTCGAGATACTCCCGGCCGTCGGCGTCCCATACCCGGCAGCCCGACGAGCGGACCATCGTCCGCGGCACGCCGGCCGCGGCCCCGCCGAAGAGCGCCTCCGGCCGTTTGCTTCCCGTCGAAGTGAACCCCGCGACCGCGTCGGTCATCCGAGCTCCAGCACGCCGAACGCTCCGTCGGGCTGGCGATCGCCGCGAAGGTAGACCCAGCCCCCACCCCCGCTCCACACGAGCTGCCCCGCCCGCCGGAGTCGGCCGGGATGGGCCTCGTTCACGATGAAGTCGAAGCCGAGCACATCCCCACTGCGCGGGCTCCACTCGGGGGGCGCGAGGAGCAGTGTCATCGAATACCCGGTGCCGGTGGGCCGCCACGCTCCGGTCACCATGTCGGGCGTGCCGGCGCTGCCGGTCGTTGGGCGCACCCGGATGCCCCCGCGATCGTCGGACGGCACGACGAGGAAGCCGTAGGTCGGGCCCTGCGCGTCGGGGCGCAGGTACAGCTGTACCCCGTCCGCATGAATGTCATCGGGCTCGTTGTCGAGGCGGAGCGGCGGTGCCCCGTCGGGGCGCGGGACGACCTCGGCCTTGACGACGTCCACCCCGAGGTAGAGGCCGTCCCGGTCCCAGTTGGCGAGGAGCGTCGCGGAGAACTCCTCCGGCCCGCCGTACGGCTCTTCGCTGCGCCGGTACTGGTCCTCGTGGTCGAGCGGCATCGGCTCGCTCGCATCGAACCCATCGAGGCTGCCGTCGAGCGGCGGCGGCGCGGCCGCGTGAGGTGCGGCTCCGGTGACGCGGGATGGCCGGTTCAGGTCGATCAGCGGTTTCGGCGCCGCAACCGGACGGCGAAGCCCGCCCAGCAACACGGCGCCTCCCGGCCCGGTGATCGCCCATCCGTCCGGCGTAGCGCGGTGGCGATCGACTCCCGACGCCGTCTCCACCTCGATGACCTCGCCGGCGACGGAGACCGACCGAAGCGCCGGGGCGCCCCGGGTACTTTCCAGGGCGGCGATCAGCCGCGCCGCGCGCCCGCGCGCGCGGACCAGATAGAACGTGGCCCGCTCGCCGCGATCCGGCCGGCCGGGGCCGTTGGCCCGCAGCAGCTCGCCCTCGAAGCGGAGCACAAGGGTAAGGCTGGCGCCGTCCTCAGCTTCCGCGCGGAGAACCACACCCTCCGCCGCCGGCCCGGTGAAGCGCTCGACTTCAGCGAGAAACGGGTCGTCCAGCTGGTCGGCCGCCCAGCCGCCGGCGGTCACGACCTCGATGCGGCCCGCGGGGTGCCAGGGCAGCTCGAGCGTCCGCTCCTCCGCGCCGTTCAGCTCCACGACGTCCAGCAGGTAGGCGCCGGCGACGAGCGTCCGGGTCAGGTCGCCATAGCGCCCGCGGGCCCAGCTCCAGCCCGGTTGCACATCGAACGCCTCGCACCGAGCATCGCCGGGTGGCTGCGATCGTCCGTCGAGCCTCGGGGCGTTGTGCGCCAGCGTCGAGCGGTACCAGAAGAGATCCCGGCTCACGTACGAGCCGGTGCCCGGGTCGGCGAGCCAGTGGTGCCCCTCGGCGTGGAGGGTGAGGTGCAGCCGGTCGGGATGGCCGTGGCCGCCGCCCAGCTGGCCGCACTCGAGGCTGGCGTACCGCGTGCCGTCGCGCAGGATGGCGAGCCCCTGCCCTTCGAGCAATGCGGCGCCGGGCGCCCACGGCGCCGGAGCGGCGGGCAGCGCCGGGACCATCTCCAGCAGCGCCCACCAGGAGAGATCGGCTCGGGCACGCGGTCCGGCGGGCGAGTGCTCGCCGGCCTCGTGCAGATAGGAGTCGAATGTCTCGGCGCGCGGGGCCGGTGCGGCGTAGAGCTCGCGCAGCCAGCCCCAGAGATCCGTGTCGGCGTTGCCCAGCCGTGCCAGGCCCACCTCCCAGAGCTCGAGGTACATCGGCTGCGCCAGCGACATCCCGAAACGCGAGTCCTTGCGCGCGGGAAAGGTGTGGTCGGGGAGCGCGGTCACCGCGGGGGCGCGGAGCGCCGCGGCGAGCCGGACGGCCAGTCGCTCGTCCTCCAGCAGGTCCACGCCGGCCTGCCGCGCCCACCCCATCGCCGTGAGCTGGCCGCGAAGGGCGAAGAGATGGTAGTTCTCGCCCTCGTACCACATCCCGTCCTCACCGAAGCCCTGCACCAGGTGCGCCAGCATCCCGGTGGGGCCATGCACGACACGAGACGCGAGCTCCTCGTCCTCGAACCAGACCGCGATGGCGGCAAGGGCAGCGTTGTGCCACGTCTGCCGGTTGGAGAACCCCTCGTCGAAGTCGCCAATGAGGTTCGCCGCCTCTTCGGCCACCACGCTCACGCCCTCCGCGACCCGATCGTCGAGACGGCCGCTTTCGCGGAGCATGGTCGCGGCGGCAAGGTAGTTGGCGACCCAGATCGACTCGAGATACGTCGAGAAGAACAGCCGGCTCGGCCCCAGCACGTTGTCACGATTCGGGAAGTCGAAGTAGGACGACGCGTAGGCGGAGAGCAGCTCAGCCGCCCGCTGCGCCGCGCCGTCATGTCCCACCACGCTCGCGAGCGCGGCCAGCGTCGCGGCACGCTCCGCGAGCCAGAGGTGCTGGAAGCGCGCCCAGGCCCGGTCGTGCCGCTCGCCGGCAAACATCCGGCCGCAGCGGGGGCAACGGTGCGCGGAGGCGCTCCATGGATCGAACTCCAGCGCCGCACCGTCTTCGGGACACACGCCGCCGTCCACCGAGAGGAGCGCCTTGGTCGCTGGGACGATCGGCTGCCGCTCCAGGAGTGGGGCGGCCCGCGAGCCGAGGCGCCGGGCCAGCGCGGCGAGGTCGGTGGAGGCGCCGAGCAGTTCGCGGCGGGCGTCGAGCTCGGACGCACTCAGCACCGGAGCACCCCCTGCCCCATCCAGCGGACCGGGAGAACCGTCATGCCCAACTCACGCACTGCATCGAGGGCGCCCGCGGGATCCGCCGGACCGACGAAGAACATCGAGCCGCCCGCGCCGGCGCCCGCGGCCTTTCCGCCGAGCGCGCCCGCCACACGCATCACATGGCAGAGGCGTTGCATCAGCGGCGTGCACATGGCGGGGTCGAGCGCCTGCTGGTGGCGCCAGTTGGCATCGAGCAGCTCCCCTACGTGGGCGATGTCTCCCTCCTGAAGCGCTCCCACCATGTGCTCGGCAACGTTGCGGAGGCCGTGCAGCGCGTCGGTCACGGCGCGGTCGCCGCGCTCGTAGGCCTGAATCACCCGCTCGATGGTGGCACCCGAGAAGCGGGAGGCACCGGTGTAGACGAGCAGCATCCGCCGCTCCAACTCGGCGAGCACCGCCCCGTCGAGCACCAGCGGCTCGACCGTGACGTCCGGATCGCGGAACCTCATCCGGAGGAAGCCGCCGAACGCGGCGGTATACTGGTCCTGGCGGCCTCCCGGAATCCCCGCCTCCACGCTCTCGAGCCGGCAGGCGAGACGCGCGACCTGGTGCGCATCGGGCGTCTCGCCTCGGGCCGCCGTGAGCGCACCGACCAGGGCCACGCCGAGCGCACCCGAGCTTCCCAGCCCCGAGCCCGGCGGCGCGTCCGAGCGGGTGGTGAGCAGGCAGGGACCGACGGGGAGAATGCGCAGCCCCGCCTGCAGCAGTGCGAGCGGACCATTGGGCGAGAGGGCGGCGTAGTCTGGCAGATAGAGGTTCGCGCCGAGGTCCTCCGAGACCAGGCTGATCCCCGCGCCGACCGGCTGCACCTCGGCGTGCGCGAACAGGCCGATCGCGGCGGAAACGACGACGCCCCCTTCGACCGCGGAGAAAGGCGGAACGTCGGTCCACCCGCCCGCGAAGTCGAGCCGCACCGGGGCCATGGCGTGAAAGCTCTCGCTCACGGTGCCACCCACCAGTCGTGCACGGTCGGCAGCTCGCCCCTCCGGTCCATGGTGACCCCGTGTACCCGTCGGTTCATCCCCTGGAGTCCTCGCGCGTGGTAGAGCACGACCACGGGGATCGAGTCGGCGAAGAGCCGCTGTGCCGCCGCGGGATCGTCTGGCGGCGTGAGACCGGCCAGCGAGGCGAGCGGGCCGAGATATGCAAGCCCCGCGTCGCCGGAGATCCCGAGAACGGCGGCGTCGAAGTCGTGGACCGGCCCGTAGAGGCGCGCCAGGAACGCGGACAGCTCGAGCTGTCGGATGCTGACGTCGATCCCGGCCGAGCGGAGGTGCGCCTGCACCATTTGCTCGAGCGGTGCCTCCCCGCTTCCCACCGTGAGCAGCTCGAACCGCATCGGGGGACCGGGGCCGTCGGTCGTGCTCGTGTCGCCGGACACCGGAACATAGCCGGGGACGTCGGGCGGCACCGGCTCCCGCGCGGGAGTCCCAAACCCGTACAGGTATCCGTCCACGATCTCCCGGCGGTCGATGGCCGCGTCGAGGCGCCGCCGTGCGGCGAGGACATCGAACGGCGGGCGGCGCGTGTTGAGGACGATCCCGTAGGTGAGCAGCAGGGGATAGCTCAGGACGGCGAGAGCTGGATCGCGCGCCACGAAGCTCGCATGCGCCGGCTGGATGCCCGCGAAGTCCAACTCGCCGGCGGTGAGCGCGGCAAGCTTGGTGGCGGGCTCGTCCACTACGACCACGATCAGGCGCTCCAGCCGCGGCGGCCCGCCAAGTGCCGCCGGGAAGTCGGGGTTCGCCGCAAACACCCAGCGCCGGTTCGGCTCGTGCGCGACGAAGCGGAACGGCCCGTTGCCGACGGGTGCCTCGTTCCAGGCCGCCTGCCGCAGACGATCCCGCGGGACGGTGTCCAGCAGATGGGCGGGAAGGATGGCGAGATCGGTAAGCACATCGGGGAAGGCGGCGGGAGGCGCGGCGAAGCGGAGCGTCACGGTCGAGTCGTCGGACGCGACCACGCTGTCGAGCCCCGCGAGCTCGGCGGCGCGCGGGTAGCCCACCAGAGGATCACGCGCAGCGTCCAGCGTCCAGCGGACGTCTCGCGCCGTGGTCGGGATGCCGTCGTGCCAGCGCACGCCGGCGGCCAGCCGAAACGTGAGCGCGCGCCGGTCGGGCGACCAGCTCCACCTGCGTGCCAGGTAGGGCTGCGGCACCAGCGCTGAATCGTAGCGGGCGAGCGTGGTGAGGAAGACGTACCGCTGCACCTGGCGGGCGAGCGGATGGAGTGTGAGCAGCGGGTTGATGCTCTGGAGGTCGGCGCCCGACGCGAAGAGGACGGTCGCCCCGCGTCGCGCCGCGGTGGGCTGGCAGCCGGCCAGGCCGGCGAGAACGACCATCACGGCGAGCGGGCAACGGAGCACGGCGAAAGGTATCTTGCATCGCATGTTCCCGCTCGCTCGTCGTGCGCTCGCCGGCCTCGGCGTGGTGGTAGGGGTGGTGACGCTGATGTTCGCCCTGCTGCGCCTCGCGCCTGGCGACCCTGCCCGCCTGCTCGTCGGCCCGGCGGCGACGGCCGAGCAGGTCACGGCACAACGGCACGCGCTTGGCCTCGACCGGCCGCTCGCGCAGCAGTACGCGTCGTGGCTGGGGCGGTTCGTCCGCGGCGACTGGGGCACCAGTATCGCGACCGGACGCCCGGTGCGCACGATGCTCGGACAGGCCTGGCCGGCGACGGTGCGGCTGGTCGGCATCTCGCTCGTATTGAGCTATCTGATCGGGATCGCCGTCGGGGTGGTGCAGGCGGCACGCGGCGGACGGCTCGACACGGCCCTGTCGGTCGCCACGGTCACGCTGTTCGCGCTCCCGGGCTACTGGCTCGGCCTGATGCTGGTGATGGTCTTCACCTATCGGCTCCGGCTGCTGCCGGCGTTCGGCGCGGCTGGCTTCGATGCCGACTTCCTCCCGCCGGCGGCCCGGATGGCCGACGCACTCCGCCACCTGGCGCTGCCGCTCGCGACGCTCACGCTGGTGGGGATCGGCGGCACGGCGCGGTTCGTTCGCGGCGCGATGCTCGACGTGGCCGGCTCGCCGTTCGTGACGGTGGCGCGGTCGAAGGGCCTCTCCGAAACCCAGGTGACGCTGCGCCACGTGCTCCGGAACGCGCTCATCCCGGTCGTCACCCTGCTCGGCCTTTCTCTCCCCACCTTGTTCTCGGGCGCGGTGTTCATCGAGGCGATCTTCGCCTGGCCTGGCGTGGGACGCGTCCTGGTGGAGGCGGTGCAGGCGCGCGACTATCCGGTCGTCTTGGCGGCCACGGCGGTGAGCGCCGTGCTCGTGGTGCTCGGGAACCTGCTGGCGGAAGCACTCGTGAGCTGGGCCGACCCGAGGACACGATGAGGGGCGACCCGCGCCGCCTCTTCAGCGACCACCGGGCCGCCGTCGGGGCGGGGGTGCTGGGGCTCGCCGTGCTCGCGGCGCTCGCCGCGCCCCTGCTCGCCGGCGACCCGATCGTCCAGCGCGACATCGTCGCGACCCGCTTCCTCCCTCCATTCGCCACCGATCCACTCGGCGCCTTCCATCTCCTCGGCACGGACCGGTTCGGCCGCGACGTGTGGGCCCGCCTGGTGTATGGGGCCCGGATCTCGCTCGGGGTGGGAACGCTCGCGGTGCTGCTCTCGGTGCTCATCGGCGTCGCGGTCGGCGCGGCGGCGGGCTACTGGCGCGGCTGGGTCCGCACGACGCTGCTGGGACTCACGGACTTCGGGCTGGCCTTGCCGAGGGTGGTGCTGCTCCTGCTGCTCGCCTCGCTGTGGCAGCCGAGCGCGGGGCTGGTCATCCTGGTGCTGGGACTCACGGGATGGATGACGATCGCGCGGTTGGTCTACGCCGAAGTGCGGGCGCAGGCCGCCCGCCCGTTCGTCGAGAGCGCGATCGCACTCGGCGTGCCGGGTCCCCGGGTCCTGGTACGACACATTCTACCGAATGCCCTCACCCCGGTCATCGTGGCAGCGGCGCTCGGCCTCGGCAATGCCATCCTCCTCGAGGCGGGCCTCTCGTTCCTCGGTCTGGGCGTGCAGCCGCCGACGCCGTCGTGGGGCAATCTGATCGCGTCCGGACGGGACACCCTGGTCAACGCGCCGTGGGTGGCCGCAACGCCGGGGGCAGCGCTGGTGCTGGTTGTCGTGGCGGCGACGCTGCTGGGGGATGCGGTGCGGGATCGGCTGGATCCGGGGAGGAGGGGAGTCGCCCTGAGCGAAGCGAAGGG
>DAIPLK010000093.1:8799-10016 GCA_036769285.1 Gemmatimonadales bacterium
AGGGTGACTCGCCGGCCCTCACGCCTACCTGCCCACCCACGTTCCCACCCCCGCCACCTCGTCGATCCGCCGCTCCATCGCGGACAGCGCTTCCGGCGCGCCCGCGCACCCGTGATCGTGCTCGACGCGCTTGGTCCGGCCGCCGGCGCGCACCTCGATGATGACGGTCGGCAGGTCGGTCGCATATCGCTCGCAGCCGGGCGCGCCCGCGACGTAGCGGTCGGCGAACCGGAAGTAGCCGCCGGCCTCCAGCTCGGCAAGCAGGCTGTCCACCCGCATCGGGGGCACGACCGCGCTGAAGACCCCGGTGTCGGCCACGAAGCGCCGGCCTTCGAACCGCACCACCCCGGACCGATCCAGCGAGACCGTGTACACGGGGCAGGTGCCGAAACAGGAACCGCGCTCCAGGAAGACCCTGTCGGCGGCAGAAACCTGGTGCGTGAGCTCTGAATCCACCACGGGCCCTTCGGGCGCGCGCCGGGCGCAGGCGAAGGCCAGCGCACTGGCCACGAGCAGCGCCATGCGCCGCGGGAGCGTCCGGCGGTGGACCCAGTTCATCGAGCCGGCACCGCGACCCGGAGCGACCGCGCGGCGACGCCGTCAGAGAGCTGGAGCTCCAGTTCGTCGCGATCGGTGGCCACCTCGCTCCGCCCGCCGCGGGCGAACGAGAGCACCTGCCCCGTGACCGGATCCCGCACCATCACCATCGGATGGGCCGCTGCGTCCCAGCGGAGCCCCACGCGGCCGGACCCGACGCGCGTAGTCTGGACGCCGATCGCTGCCCCGGACACTGCCCCGGCCGCCGCGCGCAGCGAGACGATCGGCCGTCCGGGCACCGCCAATCGAAGCGCATGGAGCCGAGCGGCCCGGTCCGCCGCCAGCGGCACCGCGAAGGCGAAGTGCTCGCCGCCGCGCGGGTCGTCGGCCACCTGCTCGGGGATGAAGCTGAAACCGAACAGCCGCGACCCGTCGGTGGCCCGTCCCTCGAGGCTGTACGGCCCGGCGCGCGTGGGAAGGCTGGGCCGCGTGACCACCTGGAAGGCGGGCTCGAGCACCGGCTGCCCGTCTACGATCCGTCCCCAGACGAGCAGGCAGGGCTGCATGGCCTGGGCAAACGCAGTCACGACGTCCGGATGCGCAGACCGGTAGTTGAGGACACCGGTGTACGTGTAGTCGCTGATCCATTCATTGCTGCAGTAGCCCATCAGGTCCGACGA
>DAIPLK010000093.1:10116-11366 GCA_036769285.1 Gemmatimonadales bacterium
GACCGCGGGGGCGCTGGTGGTGTACGGCGCGCGCAGGTCGGCGTCGTAGCTCGCCAGCGGGTGAACCCGCATCGTCTCGACGAGGAAGCCGTCCTTGTTCGCGTTGCTGACGTTGCCCTGCCGCCCGTTCACACTCTGGAGGACCGGGACGAACCGCACGCTGAACGCGGACGTGGTGCGCACGTCCATGGCGAGCGGCGTGCCCGAGGACGGGAAGGCGTTGTCGGCTTCGTTGGCTTCGGCGACCGCGTTGGCCGGGTCGACCTCCGCGAGGATGGACAGGTTGGGCTGGATGAGCGCCTTCGGCACCGGCACGTTCCAGGACGCATTCAGGCTTCCCTCGTCGGGCGAGAGGGGAACCGAGAGCCCGGGTGCCCCGATCATGAGCTCCGAGGCGAGCACGCCGCCGCTATAGAACCGGACGCGCACCTGGGGTGCGGCGACGTTGACCTGGTTGGCGGTGACGAAGACCCGGAGATAGCCGTCGCGGTCCTTCACGAGTGGCACGGTGCCGGCGTACTTCTGCACGCTCTGGGTGAGATACATCCCGTCGATCCGCAGGTTGAGACCTCCGGACGACGCCTGCGTGTAGCTCACGTTGGCGGTGGCACTCCCGCCGGGCGCGAGGTTCGCCGTTTGCGACGATGGGCTCGGGTCGTATTGCGTTCCGGCCGGCGATACGCTCTGTGCGGTCACCGTGTAGACGCCGGCGGCAAGGCCGGACAGCGTGGTAGTACCGGTGACCGATTGGCTATACCCGGCGGGGCCCGTCACGGTGACCGCGCCCGACGTACCGGGAGGGAGCCCCGCGACCGTCACCGTCAGGCTGGCGCTCACGAGGCCGTAGATCACCTGCGCCGAGGCCGGCGTGGCCCCTTCGGCGACCGCGATGGACTGGGTGGCTTGTGACGGTTCGTAGGACTGCCCGCTGCTGCTCACGGACTCCGCCGTGATCGTGTAGCTGCCCGGCGTCAGGCCCGACAGCGTCTCGGTGCCGCCGAGATCGCGGGTGTAGCCGCCTGGGCCCGTGACCGTTACCGCCGCGGCAGTGCCGGCCGGGAGGCCGGTGACTGCCACCGCCAGGCTGCCCGTGCTGGGACCGCTCGGGTCGCTGCCGCCGCAGGCGGCCAGCAGGGCGAGGATCAGGGGGAACAGAGCGCGAGATCTGACCATGCATCCGTCCGTTTGAGGACGCCCAACTCATAGCGGTGAGATGTCAACGGCCCGGCGATCTGCACCGGGGCGGCGAA
>DAIPLK010000094.1:0-6823 GCA_036769285.1 Gemmatimonadales bacterium
CCGAGATGAACTTGTAGGCGTAGTGGTCTGAATAGAGCGTCAGCTTCAGCACGCCGTAGCCCTGGTGCCGCACCTGGCTGTTGGGCTTGGCGCTGCCGAAGCCGTAGAGCTCGGCGCCGCCGGTCCCCACCACGAACTGCCTGATCCCGTTGCTGGTCGCCTTGCCGTACGGGTCCTGCGGCGCGAACCGCTCGTAGTTGTGGTTGTGACCGCCGAGCACGATCTCGGCACCGGCGTTGTAGAGGACCGTGAAGATCGGCCGCATGCTGGTGTTCGGGGAGTGAATCGACCCGGAGGTGAAGAGCGGCTTGTGCCAGTAGGCCAGGGTGCATTTGGCCGGGTGGGCAGCCAGGTCGTTCTTGAGCCAGCTCGCCTGGGTGCTGAGGTTGCGCTCGCTGTTGAGCGAGACGATGTGCCAGCCGCCCACGTCGTAGCTGTACCATCCCCTTCCCGCCGGACCCGCCCGGCTGCCGAAGTAGTTGAAATAGGGCGCCGCCGTGGACGAGGAATTGTACTCGTGGTTCCCCGGCGCCGGCCGGGTCCGGAACTTGAACGCGCCCCAACTCGTGTTGTAGCAGCTGAAGTCCGACGTGGTGCCGTCGGGATAGGCGTTGTCACCCACGGTGAAGACGGTGCCGGAGATGGCGGAGATGATCTTGGCGGTGGCCTCGTCCTGATAATCGGTGCGACAGCCGGCGATGTCGCCGGCGCCGATGAGAGCCCCGGTGACGGTGGTGGAGAGCGCCTCGGCCGGCTGGGCTGCCGGCTCGGTGGGCCGCTCATCGCACGCGCCCAGCACCAAGCCGAACGCGAGGGTGGCGGAAAGAACGAGCCTGCCTCTGGGCATTCGCTGCGACTACCTGATTGAGAGTGAGCGCGCGCCAGGGGTCCTCGCCGAGGGGCCGGTGGTGGCCAACACGACGCGACCGGGAGCGCGCGCCTGCACAAGCCTTCGTTCCTTAAGAGCCCTCACGGGGGGTGCCGCCCTTACGAGACTCCACGCCCCTCTGGCCTGTCGGCTGCATTCGCGGGAGACGGGGGAGCTTCCGACTCTCCCCATCAGCCTCAAACGCAGAGGCGGCTACCAACACACGGCGGGCGCCTGGCGGAACAACCTCCAGATCCCAACAGACCTTCAAAGACAGACCTACAAAGAGTGAGGGCGGTGGGACTCGAACCCACGACCTAGGGATTAAGAGAGCGCCTTCTGCGAATCCGCTGAGACCCGCTGAGGTGCGTAAGGCACCTTCCAAAACGAAGTTAGGTCCGATGCTAGAGCTGTTCAAGCTCGGCGAGTCCGACGGAGAGCCGAGGAGTTAAGGTCCCGCTTAGATACTCGCGGGGACCAAGGCTGGGCCACCTCAATCGAGGGGGGTACCCGAAACAGCATCGTGGTCGGGCGGCCCCTCCCGGAAATCCCTTTCATAAGGCAGTGCCGAACCCGTCGCCTGATTCTCTCTTTGACCTGTGCGCTTTCGGGACCAACGGCAGTTTCAGCAACCTGCTAACTCCGACTGTCTGGCTGGTAGGGGAGCTTACGTTACCTTGAGCCTATCCGGCAGGGCAACCTTGCTCCCAGGGAAGCAGTGCTCGATGACTTCCACGGCGTCAACGATGGCGTCGGCGCAGTGCTGGGTGGCCGCTTTAACGCCCTTGCCTCCGGGAAGGTGCCTGGTTGGCGTGAGGCACGGCGGGAGACTGGCTGATCGTGCGGCACTGGCCCCGGTCAGGGCGACGCTATTCGCCCGCTGCCGCCGCCGTCGCCTCCTGCGCCCCTGATTGGATTCAGCGCGACTCCGGATGCGATACGCTCTAAAGGATTCACAAGATCATCAGCGCAACATTATGCAACCGCCTTCCGCCTACCGCCGCCTATTGTTCTTCGGACTGACGTTACCGCTATTGATCGTTATTTGCAGAAACAGAAGTCTATGGCTCGATGAAGCGGCCCTGGGTTATAACATTGTTTCACGTTCGTATTCGGAGCTTCTGCAGCCTCTTTCCGACCAGCAGGCAGCCCCCATCGGCTACTTGCTGCTATCCAAGGCCTGCAACTCGCTGTTCGGATATAACGACATCGCGGTCCGCCTTCCCAGCATCATTGCCTACCTCTGCCTGTTCTTCATTCTCGGGCGACGTGCAAGCAGATCGCCAGAGTGGCTCCTTCGTTTCGTGTTCATTGTGTCTGCCGCGGGCGTTATTAAGTACGCCTTCGAGCTAAAGCAGTACATATATGACGTACTGTTAATGGTGGTGCTTTTGGCCTATGGCGACTTCATACTTTCAAGTAGTCGGCTGTCCTTCCTGTTCTCAACCGCATCGGTGTTGCTCTCCAATGTCACCTTCATTCAACTGCCCTTGTTTTCTCTGCTGATTAGCCTGAAGCATTCTAGGTCTCATGCGTCATTATTATGGCGGTTCCTGTTAGTCTTGTTGCCATTGGTCATCTACTATTTCTTCTTCGTCTATAACCACCCTACCAGCGACAGCATGCATCAGTCGTGGTCACAGCACTTTCTATTCTCTGGCAAAGACAATGCCTTGGCGTTTGTCCTCCACCGACTCAACGGTGTTGTCCGTGCCGGGTATTTCACCACGGTATTTCAGTTGCTTTGGATCTTCTATTTTGTCGGCCTTTATAGGTACATCAGAGAGCGGATGTATTTTCCGTTGGCAGCGACACAGCTGCCTATAGTATCGCATTTGGCGTTCTCGGCTCTTCGCCTCTATCCATTCGACGGGGGACGGCTGACGCTCTATCTGATTGTGCCGTTCGTTTATGTCGCCGCCGATGGGCTCCATGTCGCCATGACTTCCCTAAGAAGATGGCATATCGCCGCACCGCGTTGCACTCTTGGGTTTCTTATGGGGACAGCGGCAATGCTGGCTGTGGTGGGAAATGCATTTGCATATGCGCTGCTTGTTGAAAAGAGGGAAGACATACGGCCTGTCTTTGCGGAGCTTCAAAGTCAAACGCAATTGTACAAACAGTCTGTCCCACTCCACTTCATTCCATCGAGCCGCAAGCAATTCGATTATTACGAAGCCCAAAGTCATGCCGCTGGCAAAGTGTTCTTGGAGGATTATCAGAAGCTAAGCCACGATGAGGATTGGGAACCCTTTCTTCGCGATGTCCTCTTGAGCCGAAAAGTCGCATTGGTGTTCTCGCATTCGGGTCGGCACTTTGAGGGCCAAGAGAGCGCCCGGGGGGTCCTGGATTTAGTCAACCGCAAACTGGGCGCACTGGATCCCTCGAATCAATATGGATTTCATGTCAGCCGATTCACTTGGTCTAAGGGCGCTGGATTGTTACAGGTCGAGCATGCGAGTGGTCCAGGAGATTGAAGACGGAGCCAGCGGCCGACGCTGGCCGACCGGAGAATGTCAAACATGACCAGTGCCGTCGTTATTGAACTGTCAAAGTGGGTCTGCCGTACCTGGGGGGCTGCTCAATCGCCACGCGTCAACACCGGGCGCCTTTGCGTGGATTGGGGCGATAACGGGGCGAAACTGGATCACCAAACTGGATCACCAAACGCTAACTCCATGAGGGCGGTGGGACTCGAACCCACGACCTAGGGATTAAAAGTCCCTTGCTCTACCAGCTGAGCTACGCCCCCGCGCCTGCCAAAACATCTGCACCTCCACGCCGCGGGACAAGCGACGCTCCATCAGGAACGGCCCCGGCTACTCGGCCGTGAGCCGCCGGCGCCGCTCGGTCTGCTTGGCCTCGCGCACCGCGTCGGAAGCCCCGGCCGACGCCACTCCCCGGAACTCGAAGTGATCCTGATCGAGCGCCCGATCGCGGGTAAGCGGCACGTGGTCCAGCGTGCGCAGCCGGAGGGCGAGCACCTGGTCCATCATGACCGCGGCCGGCTGCCACTCGTTCGCGGCAATGCCGGGGTACAGGTGGGCGAATGCCGGCTTGAGCAGGGCCTGCCGAATGCCTGGTCGGGTCATGATCGCTTGCGCCCGTTCACGGCTACCGTTTGCGCCGGGCCAGCAGCAAGGCGAGCGCGACGGCGGCGGCCCCCATCAGCGCCACGGACCCGACCGCCCGCTTGACGCCCTTGGACAGGCCCGTCTTTCGCGCGGCCAACTCACTGGACGTGTCGGCCAGGGCCGAGTTGATCCGCTCCCGCTGGGCCAACCAGTCGTGGATCAGCCCGGGCTCCTCGACCTCCGCCGGCTTCGCCGCGAGTCGCCGGCGCACCTCGTCCTCGCCCAGGGCGTCCAGTTCCCGCCAGACCTGTTCCCGCGTCTTGCGAACCATTCGACTGCTCCACTGTTCGTGACGACCGTGGAGGGGCTGACTGCTGAATCTAGCACCCCGGCCCCACCCTCAAAGATACCTACTTCCTGCGGGGATATATTCCTCGGAGCGACGCGGGAACCGCCCCGATGGGGACGGGTACGCGTCCCCAGGAGGCCGTTCCCATGATTCGACTGGTCGGCAGTACGCTGGTGGTCCTGCTCGCGCTCACCCGGACGGCGGCCGCCCAGGACGACCGCTGGCAGGTGGCGCTCGACGACGATCGCTACGTCTGGGACATCCGGCTGGTGCGGCTGGACGGCGACTCGCTGGTCGTCCGCCAGTCCGACAGCCTCGTGCGCGTCCCCGTGGCGCACGTCAACGAGATCCGGCTGATCCGGAAGTCCGAGATGCAGATGGCCGGCGGGGGGACGACCGCGGGCGCGATGAGCGCGCTCGTCGGCGGCGACGACGAGGTGTACGATCTCGCGCCGCTGGACTTCGCCGACCGGCTCCGCGCCGTCCAGAAGATCCTGCTCCTCCATCCGAGCGGGCCGTAGCCCCGGGAGACCGCCCACATGGATTGGAACGACCTCGCCGACCGCACCCTCGCGGGTCACGACGCCACCGCCGACGAGGCGCTGGCCGCGCTGCGGGCGCCCGACGACGACCTGCTGCCCCTGCTCCACGCCGCCTTCCGGCTGCGGTCCCGCTACCACGGGCGGGAGGTGCGCATCCACGTGCTCCGCAACGCCAAGAGCGGGCTCTGCCCCGAGGACTGCGCGTTCTGCAGCCAGTCGGTGGCGTTCCACACCGAGGCGCCGCGCTATCAGATGCAGTCGGTGGACGAGCTGATCGAGGGCGCCCGCGAGGCGGCCAGGATGGGTGCGGTCAAGTACTGCATGGTGACCAGCACCCGCGGGCCCTCCCAACGGGATCTGGACGTGGTGTGCGAGGCGGTCCGGCGGATCAAGGCCGAGGTGAACATCCGGATCTGCACCTCGCTCGGCCTCCTGCGGGAGGGACAGGCGGAGCAGCTCGCCGCCGCCGGGGTGGACCGGTTCAACCACAACCTCGAGGCCTCCCGGCGCTTCTTTCCCGAGATCTGCACTACCCACCGGTTCGAGGACCGGGTGCGGACGGTGCAACGGGCCCGCGCCGCCGGGATGGAGGCGTGCTGCGGCGGGATCATGGGAATGGGCGAGACCGAAGAGGACCGGGTGCAGCTCGCGCTGGAGCTGCGCGAGCTCGAGGTCGAATCAATCCCGGTCAATTTTCTCGACCCCCGCCCGGGCACACCGCTGGGCGAGACCCCGCGGCTCTCGCCGCAGGACTGCCTCCGGGCGCTCGCGATGATGCGCTTCGTCAACCCCTCGCGCGACATCCGGGTGGCAGGTGGCCGCGAGGTGAACCTCCGCCAGCTCCAGCCGCTCGCGCTCTATCCCGCCAACTCGCTCTTCTGCAACGGGTACCTCACCACCCCGGGGCAGGGGTACGAGGCCGACCTGCGGATGATCGCCGACGCCGGCTTCCAGGTCGCGGAGCTGGTGGAGGCGTAGTGCGCCGGAGCCTGGTGGCGGTCGGCCTCGCCCTCGCCGCGGCGGGGTCCGTCACCGGAGTAGCCCGGGCCCAGGTACCCTCCCCCAACCCCGGCGCCGACAGTCTCGCTCCCGACTCCGCGTTCCGCCGCGCGGGGCCGGTGCTCCGGTGGAACGTCGTGACCCGCGAGCTGGTCGGCCGCGATCTGGCCGCCAGGCAGGGTCGCCGGGCACGCGCCACCTTCTACGACGGCAACAACAACACCCGGCTATATGCGCTGGTGAGCGGCGCGCAGTACGACGCGCTCCGCGCCGCCACCCGCGACGGCGAGGGCGACATGGCCGCCGCGGCTGCCGCCGCCGCGGTGCTGGGCACCGTCTTTCCCCGTGAGGCCGCCTACCTCGCCCGCCAGCTGGCGGGCGAGCGCAAGCGGCTTGGCGGACGGGGCCTCCCGCCCGCGAGCATCCGGGCCGGGGAGCAGGCGGGGCAGGCCGCAGCACGCCGCTGGCGCGCCGACGCCACCAGGGAGCTGCGCGTGCCGCCCTGGCGCGGCACCGCTCCCTCCGGCCCCGGCCGCTGGCACTCCGAGGGCGGCCCGCCGAGCCTGGCGATCTCGCTCGGGCTCAGACCGTGGTTCCTCGTCTCGCGGGACCAGTTCCGGCCGCCGCCCCCGCCGGCTCCGGACTCCCCCGACTTCGCGGCCGCGCTCGCGGCGGTCCGCACGGCCACCCAGCAGCGCACCCGGGCCGAGACGCGGGCCACCTGGACCTGGGCGCGGAACGCCGCCACGCTGTGGAACGAGATCGCGGGCCAGGTGGTGCTGCGGAACCGCCTGCCGGAGGCTGAGGCGGCGCGGGCGCTCATGTACCTCAACATGGCGCTCTCGGACGCGACCATCGCCTGCTGGGACGCGAAGCTCACCTACTGGCTCGCGCGGCCGTCGCAGGTGGACCCGAACCTCGACCTTTCGGTGCCGCTCCCCAACTTCCCCGCCTATCCCTCGGCCCATGCGACGCTGTTCGCCGCAGGCGC
>DAIPLK010000094.1:6923-11354 GCA_036769285.1 Gemmatimonadales bacterium
TACCTGATCGACGCCGACGGCTCGCGCTACCTCGACGGGGTATCGTCGCTCTGGTGCAACCTGTTCGGCCACCGCCGGCCGGAGATCGACGCGGCGATCCGCGATCAGCTGGGGCGGATCGCACACTCCACCTTCCTGGGAAACGCCAGCGCACCCGCGGTGCAGCTGGCCCGGCGGCTGGTGTCGCTCGCGCCGGCAGGGCTCACCCGGGTGTTCTTCTCCGACGACGGATCCACCGCGGTCGAAGTCGCGGCGAAGATGGCGTACCAGTACTGGCAGCAGGCCGATGGCGGCCGGGAGCGCGAGCGGACGACCTTCCTCACGCTCGGCGGCGCGTACCATGGCGACACGATCGGCTCGGTCTCGCTCGGCGGGATCGACCTGTTCCACGAGTGCTACCGCCCGCTTCTCTTCCCGACCATCCGGGCACCGTCGCCCTACACGTACCGTTCCCCAACGGGGCACACGCCGGCGTCCTACGGCGAGTGGTGCATCGCCGAGCTGGAGCGGCTGGTGCGCGCGAACGCGGACCGGCTCGCCGCCGTGGTGCTCGAGCCCGGCGTGCAGGGGGCGGCGGGAATGATCGTCCAGCCCGAGGGGTTCGTGCGCCGGGTACGGGAGGTGACGCGGGAGACGGGGACGCTGCTCATTCTCGACGAGGTAGCGGTCGGCTTCGGCCGGTCGGGGCGGCTGTTCGCGTGCGAGCGCGAGGGTGTGGCTCCCGACTTCCTGTGTCTCGCCAAGGGCCTCACCGGTGGCTACCTGCCGATGGCAGCGACCCTCACCACCGAGCGGGTGTTCGAGGGGTTCCTGGGACCGCCGGCCGAGGGGCGGACCTTCTTCCATGGCCACACCTACACGGGTAACCAGCTCGCCGCGGCCGCCGGGCTCGCCACCCTGGACGTGTTCGAGCGGGAGCAGCTGCTGGAGCGCCTGCTCGGCACCATCGCCGGGCTGACCGAGGCGCTCGCCCCGCTCACCGGACTGGCCGCCGTCGGCGAGATTCGCCAGTATGGATTGATGGCCGGAATCGAGCTCGTGGCCGACCGCGCCTCGCGCGCCCCCTTCCCCGCCGCCGAGCGGAGGGGGATGCGGGTCTGCCGGGCGGCGCGGCGCCACGGCGTGTTCCTCCGGCCGCTGGGAGACGTCGTGGTGGTCATGCCCCCGCTCACCATCACCGACGCGGAGCTGGACCTGCTCGCGGCCGCGCTGGCCGCGGCGATACCGGAGGCCTGCGCATGAACGCGCTGCTCATCACCGGCACCGATACCGACGTCGGCAAGACCTGGGTCGGCCGCGCGCTCGGCCGGGCGCTGTCCGCGGCCGGGCGGCGCGTCGTCGCCATCAAGCCGGTCGAGACGGGATGCGCCGCTGCCACAGCGGCGTTCGAGGACGGGGCGCTGCTGGCGGAGGCCACGGGGCAAACGGAGCCGCGGGCGGCGCTGCATCGCTTCGCCGCCCCGGTCGCGCCCGCGCTGGCGGCGGAGGCCGAGGGCAAGGCGATCGACCTCGATGCTCTCATCCTGCGGATCGAGTATCTCAGTGCCGGCGCGGAGGTCGTGCTCATCGAGGGCGCCGGGGGGCTGCTGGCGCCGATCACCTGGGAGTGGACGGTCGTGGAGCTGGCACGCACCCTGGGGGCAGCCGCCCTGGTGGTGGGGGTGGACCGGCTGGGCACGATCAACCACGCGCTGCTCACGCTGAGCGCGCTGGAGCTGGCGGGGCTGGACGTGGCCGGTGTCGTGCTCACCACGCCCGAGACGCCGGACGCCTCGACCGGCACCAACGCCGGCGCCATCGTCCGGCTGGGCGGGCTGGACCGCGTGCTCACGCTGCCGCGGCTGCGCGATCCCGCGCTGGCGACGAGCCACGTGGAGCCCGTGATCGGATGGATCGATCGGGTGGGAAGCGGACAGCGGTGAGGAGGTAGGAGGCCGATCGGCCTCCGCTCAGTTCCCTGCTTTCCGCTCCAGCCGGGCGAGCGCCTCCTGCACCTCCGCCCGCGCCTCCGGGCGGAGGCCGCCTACCGCGTCTCGCAGCACCGCCAACCCCTCCCCCGGCTCGAGCTGCCCCTCCACCGCCTCCAGCGACCAGGCCCGCACCCAGCCCCGCGCATCGTCGAGACTCTCGAGCAGCGCCCGGCGTGCCGTCGAGTCGCCCCGGGCGGTGAGCGCGGCGAGCGCGATCGTGGGCAACGGCTGGGCGCCGGCCTGGCGCGCCAGTGCCCCGACCAGCTCCGAGTCCGGCCGCTGGACGATCGCGGCGATCGCCGCGTTCTGGATCACGTCGCGGTACGACGGCGTCTCCAGGCCGCGGCGCACCGCCTCCCGCGCGTCCACTCCCCCCGATCGGACAAGCGCGAGCAGCGCCCCGGCACGCACCTGGTAGCTCGAGTCGCTACGCCATGCGTCGCGCGCGATTGCCAAGGCCCGCTCCCCGCCGAGCGTGCCGAGCGCGGAGATCGCGGCCGCGCGCACCTGGGCGGACGTGTCGCGCGCCGCGGCCTCGAGCGCGGGGAGGGCCATCGCCTCCGGGAACCGTCCGAGGACGCCGGCGGCGTGCGCGCGGGTGAGGTAATAGTCGGCGCCGCGGGCGGCCCGGGCGAGCGCCGCCCCGGCGAGCGTGTCGGTGGTGCGCGCGGCGAGCTGGTTGATGGCCCATGCGCGGTGCCAGAGCCGGGGATGGCGCTCGAGCAGCGCCGCGAGCCACGCGGTGGGCTGATCGAAGGTGAGCGTCTTGACGACCGCGTTGTCGTCGTCGAACGCCACCATCGTCGGGGGTGCGGGCAGATCGTCGAGCCGCACCGGCTGCTCGCGCCGGTCGATCGTCACGCGCCGCACCACGTCGCCCTTCGCCGTCCCGACCCGAATCGCGATCGGTGCCCGGAACGCCGGCGGCGTCACGAACCGGAGCCCGCTGCTGTCGGCCGTGGCGGTGTCCACCTGGGTCTGCCGCACCGTGAGGGTGAGCGCCCGCGTCGCCGAGTCGTACGCCGAGCTCACCGCGAACTCGGGGTACCCGGCCGAGTAGATCCACTGCGACCAGAACCAGTCCAGGCTCTGGCCGGTGGCGTCGAGCACCGCCTGCCGGAGATCGTCGCTCGTGGCGCTGCCGTAGGCGTGGCGGGTGAGATAGCGGCGGATCGAGGCCCAGAACGGCTCCGGTCCAAGCTGCGTCTTGAGCATCACGAGGACCAGCGCGCCCTTGGAGTAGACGTTGTTGGAGTTGTAGGTGGCGAGCGGCATCCGGCGGCGCGCATCGGCCGCCAGGAACTGGCGGTACTCGGCGAGATAGTAGTCCTGCTCCGCGTGGGCACCCTGCTTCGCGCCCCAGTACTGGCCCGGCATGAACTCCGCCATTCCCTCGTTCAGCCAGTAGTTGGCCCAGTTCTCCGCCGTCACCAGATCGCCGAACCATTGATGCGCCAGCTCATGCGGAATGAGCGACTGCCGGTACCACGGCCGGTCCAGGTAGGCGCGCCGGTCAGGGAGCCAGTCCACCAGCGTCGTCGCGCTCACGTTCTCCATCCCGCCGACGAAGTCCGCCACCGTGGTTTGGGCGTACTTGGCCCACGGGTACGGCACGCCCGTCAGGCGGCTGTAGGTCTCCATCATGTCAGGGGTGACGCCGAAGAGTGGACGCGCCAGCGCGCTGTCCTCGGCGTAGACGTAGTAGTCCACCGGCACGCGGCGCCAGCGGTCGCGGAGCCTCATGAGCGGCGCGATCACGAGCGAGATGAGGTAGGTGGACGCCCGCCGCTCCTGGCGCCAATGGGTGGTGCGCAGGCCGCCGGGAACCGGCCGGTCGCTCACCAGGCGCCCGTTGGAGACGACGGTGAACCGCTTGGGGACCGTCGCGACGATGTCCCAGGTGGCCTTGTCCGCCGGTTCGCCCCAGGTGGGGAGCCAGCGGGGGTTCCCGTCGGTGCCGCCGCCGCTGTACACCTGCTGTGGCCGGCGTGGCCGGCCGTCGTCCTTGAAGAAGTAGAGCCCGTAGCCCTGCCTGATCCGGCCGTGGTAGTCCACCGTGAACCGGACGGTATCGCCGAACGCCGCCGGGCGGGCGAGCCGCACGACCAGCGAGTCGCCGGGACGCGCGTACGCGAGCGTCGCGCTCCGCACCTCCAGCGTCCGCCCCATGTCCAGCACCACGGAGTCGAGGCCAGGACGGAGCGCCACCAGCGTGGTGGTGACCCGGCCGTCGAAGCTGGTCGAGTCCCAGTCGAAGTTCCGCAGCTCGATCCGCTGGTGGACCAGGTCGTAGTCGTGCGACGGCGTGAACGCGCCGCTCAGGACCCGCTCGGCGTTGCTCTGCGCGGCGAGCGGTGCGGAGGCCATGAGGAGGGCGAGGACGAGCTGCGTGCCGGGAGATGGCATGGGCGGAATGTAATGGGCGTCGGGGGCCGGTCGACGGTCCGAGTCACCCTGAGCG
>DAIPLK010000203.1:0-3423 GCA_036769285.1 Gemmatimonadales bacterium
CGCCGATGACGATCGACCGCCTCGCCACGGCGCTGAGCGACCGCTACCGCCTCGAGCGCGAGCTCGGCCAGGGCGGGATGGCGACGGTGTACCTGGCCGAAGACCTCAAGCACAAGCGCAAGGTTGCGCTCAAGGTCCTCAAGCCGGAGCTGGCCGCCGTCCTCGGTGCCGAGCGGTTCGTGCAGGAGATCACCACTACCGCGGCACTCCAGCACCCGCACATCCTGCCGCTGTTCGATAGCGGCACGGCCGATGGCTTCCTGTATTACGTCATGCCATATGTCGAGGGGGAAACCCTCCGCGACAAGCTCAACCGCGAGACCCAGCTGGGCATCGACGAAGCGGTGAAGCTCGCCACCGAAGTGGCCGACGCGCTCGACTACGCCCACCGCCACGGGGTGATCCACCGCGACATCAAGCCGGAGAACATCCTGCTGCACGACGGCCGCCCGATGGTGGCCGACTTCGGCATCGCGCTGGCGCTCTCCGCGGCGGCTGGCGGCCGGATGACCGAGACGGGCATGTCGCTCGGCACGCCGCACTACATGAGCCCCGAGCAGGCGACCGCGGACAAGGAGATCACCGGCCGCTCGGATGTCTACTCGCTGGCGAGCGTGCTGTACGAGATGCTCGCCGGCCAGCCGCCGCACCTGGGCGGATCGGCGCAGCAGATCATCATGAAGATCATCGCCGAGGACGCGGCCCCGGTCACCCGGCTCCGCAGAGCGGTGCCGCCCAATGTGGCGGCGGCGGTGGCCCAGGCGCTGGAGAAGTTGCCGGCCGACCGGTTCGAGAGTGCCAAGGCGTTTGCCGAGGCGCTCACGAATCCGGCGTTCCGGACGGCGACCGGCGCGGGCGCGTCGCCACTCGTCGCCGTCCCTCCCAGCCGCCGTACCGCCGGCCTCGCCGGCCTCGCCGGCCTCGCGATCGTCGCCGGCGCCCTCGCCGCTTGGGGCTGGCTCCGGCCGCCGCCGCCCGCCGGCCCGGTGGCCCGCTTCACCGTGAACCGCGAGGGGGGAGACGAGAGCGGCACACTCGTCTCGGCCATCTCGCCCGATGGCCGGACACTGGTGCTCCCCACGTCTTCCGGCGGTGCGGTGATCCGGCGCCTCGATGCCCTGAAGACGACCGCGATTCCAAGTTTCGAGAATGTCTGGACCCCATTCTTCTCGCCCGACGGCGCATCGCTCGGGTTCACAACCGGCTTTCCCGGGGACCTCGTGGTGCTCGGCCTGGCGGGTGGAGCTCCACATACCGTGGTCCGCGACTCCGCCATGGCCTGGGGGGGGACGTGGAGCGAGGACGGCTGGTTGTACTTCAACGGCCACGACGGGGGGGCGCTGATGCGGGTGCGGCCGACCGGTGGCGCGTCGGAGGTCGTGGCCCGCGTGGATACCACCAAGGACGAGTTGTTCATCCGCTGGCCGGAGTCGCTGCCCGGCGGGCGGGGGGTCCTCGTGAGCCTGTTGCGCAAGCGGGGTCCCCCGGACATTGCCTTTGTGGATGTCGCACGCGGCGAGGTTCGCATCCTCAGGCGGGGCGTCCGGGCCTTCTATGCGGCTACCGGACATCTCATCGTCGTCGAGGGAGATGGCAGCGTGGTGGCGCTGGCGTTCGACCCCAGGCAGGGCCGAACCACCGGCGATCCGGTCGCGGTGCTTGACCATGTGCGCATGGAGACCGGCCCGACCGCCATGCTCGCGCTCTCCGCGAACGGGACCCTGGTGTTCAGCCCGTACCGCGCGACCCCGCGCGTGGTCCGGGTCACCCGCGCAGGCAAGGCCACCGTGGTGGATCCCAGCTGGACCAGCGGCGTGGGCGGTGTGGCCCTGTCACCCGACGGCAAGCATCTCGCGCTGGACCAGCTCGTGGGAGACCGCGCAGAGATCTGGGTCAAGACCCTCGATGCCGGACCGATCACCCGGATCTTCTCGGCTGGCAGCCAAGCCTACCGGCCGTTCTGGTCTCCTGACGGCCGCTGGATCGGTTTCCTGTCAGAAATGAGCGGTGCCGGCGCGGCCTACCGCGCGGCCTCCGATGGAAGCGGCACGATCGAGCTGATCGCGACATCGCCCAAGTCCGTGGACGAAGGGGCCTGGTCGGGTGACGGTCAATGGCTCGTGCTCCGCCTGGGGGCGGGCGGCGGCCGGGATATCTACGCCATGCGCATCGGCGTCGACAGCGTCCCGAAACCCATCGTGGCGACGCCGGCCGACGAATACTCACCGGCGCTTTCACGGGACGGGCGCTGGCTGGCCTACGGTTCCAACGCCAATGGGAGGGACGAGGTCTACATACGCTCATTCCCCGGCGGCGGCGGAGGGCAGTTTCAGATCTCGATTGACGGCGGAACCGAGCCGGCCTGGTCCCACAGCGGCCGCGAACTGTTCTATCGGGAGCCCGGCGGGATGCTGGTCTCGGCGGCCATCCGCGCGGACCCCGAATTTCAGGTGGTCTCGCAGCAGCGGCTGTTTTCCGCCGCCGCGTATCGCACCGACGGCCGCAATCGGGGCTACGCGGTAGACATGGACGATCAGTCCTTCCTGTTCGTCGATCCCCAGCAGCCTCCCACGGGCGAGCTGACCGTGGTGCTCAACTGGTTCGAGGAATTGCGGCGCCTGATGAAGGGTCAGCGATGATCGATACGCGCCTCGCCTCCGCGCTGGCCGACCGCTATCTACTCGCGACGGTGTCCGCGGCTGATAGCCGCGGCTCGGCTGATGTCGCTGAAGCGACGGGTCGGCCGGCCCAGCCCGGGATGGCTTCCTGCGGATGGTGCGTGTCTAGTCACACTGCAGCCCTTCGCCCACCGCAGCGCGGATCCCCGAGATGCCACGTGGCGATTGATCAGGGTGGCGGTACCGCCCTTCATGCGCTGCAACAGGCGGGGAATGACTGTGGAGGGACGCAGGCGTACCAGAAGCTGCAGATGTGTGGCCACGTTGCCGAGTTCCAGCAACCGCGCCCGCTCCTGCCGAACAATGATGGGGAGATGCTCCCCCGAACCGCGGCTTCAGCCGCGACTCGAGCGCCAAGCTGGAGTGTCAGTGATGCCTGATCAGGTGTCCCGCCTCACCACCGCCCTCGCTGACCGCTACCGCCTCGAGCGGGAGCTGGGCCAGGGCGGCATGGCCACGGTGTACCTCGCCCAGGACCTCAAGCACGACCGCAAGGTCGCGGTGAAGGTGCTGCGGCCGGAGCTGGCCGCCGTGATCGGCGCGGAGCGGTTCCTGGCCGAGATCAAGACCACCGCCAACCTGCAACATCCGCACATCCTGCCGCTGTTCGACTCGGGCGCCGCCGACGGATTCCTGTTCTATGTGATGCCGTATGTCGAGGGCGAGTCGCTGCGCGACCGCCTGACCCGGGAGAAGCAGCTGCCCATCGCGGATGCGGTCCGGATCGCGACCGAAGTCGCCGGCG
>DAIPLK010000095.1:0-9621 GCA_036769285.1 Gemmatimonadales bacterium
GCGCAGCCGGTCGCGGGCGTCGCCGTGTGGGCCCACACGGGGCGGGGACCGCACCTGTCCGCGGAGCAGCGGCGCGTGGTGCTGGACACCTGGCGCGAAGCGCTGCCCGACCGGCCGGTGGTGGCGGGAGCGCGGGACATCACCATGGCCATCGAGGCACGCCGGGGGCATGCCGACGCGCTGCTCGCCTTCCCCGAACGCGCGAACCCGGTGGGATACCATGCCCGGCTCAGCCGCGAGCTGCCGGTCATTGCCTTCTGGCTGTACGAGGCGGCCGGCGGGGTGGCCTATGACGATGCCACGCTTCACGCCATTCTCGACCTGCCCGGCGTGGTCGGGATCAAGGTGGCCACGCTCGATTCGGTCATGACGTTCCAGCGCCTGGCCATCCTGCTGCGAGCGCACCCCGACAAGCTGCTCGTCACCGGGGAGGATCGCTTCCTCGGGTACTCCCTCATGCTCGGGGCGCGGGCGGCGCTCGTCGGGATGGGTGCGGCGCTTCCCGATCTCCAGGCCGGCCTCCTGCGCGCGTACGCCGAGCGGGACTGGCCTGCCTTCCACGCCCGCTCGGCGCTCTGCGACGGCCTCGCCCAGGTCACCTTCGTGCCGCCGATGGAAGGCTATGTGCGCCGGATGCTGTGGGCCGCCGCCGCCGATGGCGCCCTGTCACCCGAGGCGTGCGACGATCCCTGGGGGCCGCCGCTCCCGCCCGAGGAGCGCGCCGCGGTCGAGCGCGCCGTGCGCGATGCACGCTCGGCTCGCGCATGACTTCGAGCGGTTCGGCCGCGGCCTGCCCCGCGACGCGGCCGCCTACGTCCGTGAGGCCTACGGCGTCGATTTGACGGCACGCTACCTCGGGTACACCCTCCCGCATCCGATCGGGAAGGGCTCCGGCCAGCTGTCGCTCAACGCCGAGCAGCTTGAGACCGACCGCGAGGCGGGGCTGGCCTTTGTGGTGCTCAAGACGGTCGTCGCCGAGGACGCGGCCGGCGCGCGCTCGATGGGCGCCTGGGCCGTTCCCGAGACGAAGATGCGGGTCGAGCGGCGGCGCGCCGCCGACGGGCGGGTAGGCTGGACCGTCACCTGGAAGGGCAGGGGATGGGATGGCGCGTTCGAGGACTACCTCGCCCTGGTGCGCATCGCGGGCGACCTGACCCGCGATGGCGCCCTCCTCACCGTGCCATCCGCGAAGTACCACCTGCCCCGGCTGGACGAGCCGTTCCGGGAGTCCGAGTACCGGCACACCACGCTGCGGCTCGCTGAGGCCTGGGGCGAGGGCGTGCTTCCGCTCGAGAAGGACTTCTCGCCCACCCTCGCCGGCGACGTGCTGGCCGACGAACGCAGCCGCATTCTGCGCTGGCTGCGCGAGGTCCCCGCCCTGATCCGGAGCACGGGCGGCCCCGCCCCACTGCGGCTCGCCCTCAAGCTGATGAATGCACGGTTCGATGACGCCTTCCAGCGCGAGATGATGGCCGCGGCCGCCGGCGCGGACGCGCTGGTCTGCTTCAACCGCTTGTGGGACGGCTCAACCAATGTCGCCTATGGAGGCTGGGACCTGAGCGAGCGGAACCTGGGTGTGCTCCGCGCGGCTCGTCGGGAGCGCCTGGCCCGGCCGGGCGGGGCCGCGAGCCCGGCGCTGGTGGGGACCGGGAATGTCTGTTCCGGCCGCCTCGTGCTCGATTACGCCCGTGCCGGATGCGAGAGCGTCGAGCTGCACACCTTCTTCCAGCTACCGCTCTCCGAGTACCCCGCCAGCGCGGGCTCCCGCACCCAGCGCGCGCTGCACGTGCTGCTGTTTCACCCGGTGGACGGGCTGGTGGCCGGCATGCTCGAGCTGGAAGCGGCCGGGGTGCTGCACCGGTGCGGTGGGGAGCTGCGGTTTCTCGACCTGTGCGACCTGGTGGAGGGATGAGAATGGTGGCTGGGCCGGCGCGCCCCGCGAGTCACCCTGAGCGGAGCGAAGGGGGCATGCCCTTGGTCATGGCTCCTTCGCTCCGCTCAGGATGACTCCGGACAACCCCATTGGCGTTCCTGGGCATCGCATGCGCCTGACGAATATCGAGCTGCACGAGCTCACTCTCCCGCTCACCGAGCCGTTCGTCATCTCCGGCGGCACGATGACCGTGCGTCGCTCGCTCGTGGTGGTCCTGCACGACGACACCGGCCACCTCGGCTACGGGGAGTCCCCACCGTTCGAGCTCCCCTTCTACTCCGAGGAAACGCTCGGCTCCGCCCGCCTGCTGCTGGAGCAGCTGCTCATCCCGCGGCTCCTTGGTCGGGAGGTCGAGAGCCCCGAAGCCGTGGATGCGATCGTCCGGGATGGTGTCCGGGGCAATCCATTCGCCCGCGCCGCGCTGGAGACCGCGGCCTGGGACCTCGAGGCGCACCGCCGTGGCACCGGCATGGCCGCCATGGTGGCCGAGCGCCTCGGCGTCACTCCGGCCGCCTCGATCACCTGCGGCGTCGCCTTCGGGATCCCAGTCGATCGCTCCACCGACACGCTGCGCCGTTGGATCGACGGGGCGCTCGCGCTGGGATACCGTCGCGTCAAGATCAAGGTGGCACCGGGCTGGGACGCCCGTCCGGTCGGCGCGGCGCGCCGGTCGCTCGAGGGCAGCGGCGTCCCCCTCACGGTGGATGCCAATGGCGGCTACGAGTGGCCCGGTCACGAGCCGAACCTCCGGGCCCTCGATGAGGCCGGACTGCTCTACATCGAGCAGCCCCTCGCTCCCGACGAGCTCGTCGGCCACGTCCGGTTGTCGCACACGCTGCGGACACCCATTTGCGTGGACGAGACCCTCCATGGCGCCCCCGTGGCGCGGCAGCTGGTCGAGCTGGGCGGCCCGCGGGTCTGGAACGTCAAGGTGCACCGGATGGGCGGGCTCACCGAGGTCTGCCGGGTCGCCCGGATCGCGCAGGAATCGGGGGCGGCGCTATGGGCGGGGACGATGCCCGAGTCGGGACTCGGGTCCCAGGCGGCCCTCGCCGCGGCCGCGCTCCCCGGCTGCGTCTACCCGTCCGACCTCGAGCCCAGCGCACGGTGGTTCGGGCCTGGCGCGGACGTCATCGAGCTCCGGATGGCCGCCGACGGGACGATGGAGGTGCCGGGCACGTCGATCGCCGACCGGCTGGACCTGGCGGTTTTCCGCCGGGCGAGCCGGCGGTTACATTAGGGCATGGTCGAATACGCGCTCCTCCTCGCCAACCTGGCTGGCACCTCCTTTCGGTCCTTCGCCGCCGAGGTCGCGTCCTGGGCGTCAGGTCTCAACTGGCACGCCCTGAGCTACGGTCTCCTCGGGCTGGTGGCGTTTCGGATCGCGTTCTGGGCCTTTCGCCCCCGGGACCATTAGAGCGGCGGGGCGGTGCCCGACCTGACCGTCCATCTCATCCCGCACACCCACTGGGACCGGGAGTGGTACCTCCCGCGCGCCGCCTTCGTGGCCCGCCTCGTCCCCGCCATCGACGACCTCCTCGACCGCCTCGACGCCTCCCCCGACTTCCGCAGCTTCCTCCTCGACGGGCAAACCGTGCTGCTCGAGGACTACCTGCGCGTGCGGCCCGAACAAGGCCGGCGCGTAGCCGCCCTGGTACGCGGCGGTCGCCTGCAGGTCGGCCCCTGGTACGTGCTGGCTGACGAGCTCGTTCCCTCCGGCGAGTCGCTCGTGCGCAACCTCCTCCTCGGGCGAGCCGATGCGGAGCGGCTCGGTGGGCGGAGCGACGTCCTCTACTCGCCCGATGCGTTCGGCCACCCCGCGGTCTGGCCCGCCCTCGCGGCCGAATTCGGCATCGCATTCGGGGTGCTCTGGCGCGGTCTGGGCGGCGAGGACGGTCAGGAGGGCGATCTGTATCGCTGGCACGCGCCCGACGGCCGCTCGCTCCTGCTGTACCACCTCCCACCCGACGGATACGAAGCCGGCTCCGGCCTCGTGGACGATCCGGCCCTCCTGGCCGAGGCGTGGGCCCGGCTGCGCCCGGTGCTCGCGCGCCGCGCCGCCACCTCCCACGTTGCCGTGCCGGTCGGGGCCGACCACCACGCGGCGCCCTCCGCGATCGGGCGCGTGCGCGATCTCATCGCCCGCCTCGAGCCCGAGGCGGACGTCCGGGTATCGCGTCTCGACGAGTACTTTCGCGCCGCATCGGCGGAGGCCGGGAGCGTGCCCGCGCTTTACGGCGAGCTGCGCTGGTCGTACGGCTACACCTGGACCCTCCAGGGCGTGCACGCGACCCGTGCGCCGCTCAAGCGGCGCCATGCCGAGGCGGAGCTCCTGCTCGAACGCGTCGCCGAGCCCCTCGCCGCCCTGGCCCGAACCGCGGGAGCCGCGGACCACCGCCCGCTGCTCTGCGACGCGTGGCGGACGCTCGTGCGCGCACAGTTCCACGACTCGATCGGGGGCTGCACGTCGGACCCGGTCGCGGGTCGGGTGGCCAGCCGTCTCGATGACGCCGCGCTCACGGCGCGGGAGATTGCCCGGGCGAGCCTCGACGCCCTCACCGGCAACGACCCCGACCGCGCGCGCGACCATCCGGCGGAGACGGCACCCCGCCTGGTGCTGTGGAATCCGGCCGCGCGCCCGCGCAGCGGCGGCGTGGTCATTGCCGACCTCACCTGGTTCCGCCGCGACGTGCTCGTCGGCCCACCGGACGCGCGTCAGCCGCGTCGGGGTGAGGGCGCGCGGCCGGTCTCCCTCGGCGGCGCCGAGGGGCCGCTCGCCGTCCAGACGCTGGGCCGTTCGGTCGCGCAGGAGCGGCTCGACGCCCCGCGCCACTACCCCGACCAGGACGAGGTCGATGTGGTGCGCGTCGCGTTCCCCGCGCCGGCACTCGGCGGTCTCGGCTTCGCCTTGCTCGATCCGGTCGAGCGCGGCCGGGCCGCCGCGGAGCCGGGTGTGCGTGCGGGAGCGCGGAGCCTCGACAATGGCCTGCTGGCACTCACCATCGGGCGCGACGGCACCGTGACTCTGTGCGACCGCCGCAGCGGCCTGCTCTATCCCGCACTCCTCGGCATCGAGTCCTCCGGTGACGTGGGCGATACCTACACCTATGCTCCGCCGCGGCGGGACCGCCTGCGCCGGATGCGCGGCCCGGTCGGCGTCCGCATGCTGGCCCCGGGACCACTGGTCGCCGCGCTGGAGGTCCGCGGCCGGCTGGCCTGCGCCACCGGCCTGGTGGAGACGCGGCTGGTGCTCACGCTCCACGCCGGGAGCGCCGCGCTCCGGTGCACCCTGGCCTTCGACAACCGTGCGACCGACCACCGCCTGCGCCTGCGCGTCCCGACCGGCGTGCCGGGCGTCGCGGCCGTGGCCGGGGGTCCCTTCGGGGTGGTGGCGCGTCCCGCCGTGACGGCCGCTGCCGGCCGGTATGTTCGCGAAACGCCCGTGGCCACCGCTCCGGCCCAGCGCTTCGTCGCAGTCGCCCGGGGCGCGCGTGGCCTGGCGCTGCTGGCGCCGGGGTTCTTCGAGTACGAGCTCGCCGAGGACGGCGATCTGCGGATGACGCTGCTCCGCGGCGTCGGGCAGCTCTCGCGCGGCAACCTGCCGGCGCGTCCCGGGCACGCCGGGTGGCCGACCGCGACGCCGGAGGCCCAGTGCCTCGGTGCCGACCGACTCCAGCTCGCGGTCGCGCCGGTGGCGTCGGACGAGCTGGAGGACGGCGGGGCGCTGGTCGAGCTGTGGGAAGATCTGTTCCTTCCTCCGCAGGCGCTGTGGCTCCGCCAGGCGACGCCGCTGCGTGCGCCGGACGTCGACATCCGCCTCGAGGGCGCCGGCCTGGTCTTCTCATCGGTCAAGCCCGCGGAGGAGGGTGATGGGCTCGTGCTCCGGTGCTACAACGCGCGCGCCGAGCCGGTCGAGGGCCGTTGGCATCTCGGCCGTGCGATGGGGCGCGCCGTGCTCGCGCGCGCCGACGAACGCGGCGCGCGCGAGCTGCCGCTCTCGGCCGACGGCCGCTCGATCCCGTTCCGCGCCGGACCGAGAGCGCTCGTCACCGTGATCGTGTGGCCGCCCAGCTAGCGCGCGAGGCGTGGCGGCCGCTAACTTGCCGCATGCACGATCATCCGTCGCTCCCGTGCCACCCCTGTCCCCATCAATCGTCCTGCTGTGCCTACGGCGTCACCCTCAGTGACGACGAGGCCGCCGCCATCGCGCGCGTGCACGGCGCCGCGGGGGTGTACCGGACGCGCTGGGGAGAGTGGCGCACGCGGGTCCGAGGCGGGCGATGCTACTTCCTCGAGGACAACCTGTGCACCATCCACACGGCGTCGTACTATCCCGCCGTATGCCGCGGCTTTCCCTGGACGGACGCCGAGACCGGGGGGCCGTATGAGTACGACCGCACGATCTGTCCCGAATTCATCGTCCGGCCGGAGCTGGTGCAGCTGGGCGGGCCCACGTCAAACGCCAAACAGTGAACGGTGTCTCGTGAGCGGTCCCCGCCTCGGCTTCGTTCTCCCACTCTTCTTGCTTTCCCTCACCATGCCAGCTCCCGCCGCTGCGCAGACTCCCGACGCCGCGCTCGCGCACGCCCGCGCCCTGCTCCGGTCCACCCCGCTCATCGACGGGCACAATGACCTGCCCTGGGAAATCCGACGCGCCGAGGGCCATCCGCGGGACGTCGCCGCCTATGACTTGCGGACCCGGGCGCCCAAGCACACCGACCTCGAGCGACTGAAGCAGGGACAGGTCGCGGCGCAGTTCTGGTCGCTCTACATCGACGGCGAGATGAAGGACAGCGGTTATGCGCGGGTGCAGCTCGAGCAGTTCGACATCGCGCGCCGTATGATCGCGCGCTACCCCGACCGCCTCGCCCTCGCCCTCACCGCCGCCGACATCGAACGCGAAAGAAGGCGCGGGCGCCTGGCCTCCCTGCTCGGCATGGAGGGCGGCCACGCGATCGAGAACTCGCTCGGTGCCCTCCGGTCGTACTACGCCCTTGGCGCTCGATACATGACGCTCACCCACAATGTCACCCTCGACTGGGCCGACGCCGCCCTCGACAGCGCGCGCCACGGCGGCCTCACCGAGTTCGGCCGTGAGGTGGTGCGCGAGATGAACCGGCTTGGAATGCTGGTGGACCTGTCTCACGTCTCGCCCGCCGTGATGAGTAACGCACTCGACGTGAGCGAGGCCCCGGTCATCTTCTCGCACTCGGCGGCACGTGCGCTCGTGGATCACGGCCGCAACGTTCCGGACTCCATCCTCGCCCGACTGACCGGGAACGGGGGCCTGGTGATGGTGACGTTCGTGCCGCAGTTCGTGTCGAACGAGTTCAAGGCCTGGCAGGAGACGGCCGACGCGGCGCGCAAGAAGCTCGGGTCCACCATCTCGGACAGCGCCGAGCAGCGCCGGCGGATGGAGGACTGGGAGGCCCTGCATCCCGCACCGAGCGCGACGCTCGAACAGGTGGCGGATCACATCGAGCACGTGCGGAAGGTGGCGGGGGTGGACCATGTCGGCATCGGCAGCGACTTCGACGGGATCGACCACGTCCCGGTAGGCCTGGAGGACGTCTCCCGGTTCCCCGATCTCTTCGCCGAGCTCATCCGCCGCGGCTGGACGGACGCGGACCTGAAGAAGCTGGCCGGGCAGAACCTGCTCCGGGTGCTTCGCCAGGCGGAGGCCACCGCCGCGCGACTGCAGCGCGAGCGGGAGCCATCCACCAAGACGATCGAGCAGTTGGACCAGGGGAAGACGACGTCATAGGTGCGGAGTCACCCTGAGCGAAGCGAAAGGGGCATGCGTTAGGGCATGGCTCCTTCGCTTCGCTCAGGGTGACTCAATCCCGCCCGCTCACCGGATCCCCGGCCGCCCCACCACCAGAAACGCAAACGCCACCGCGAGCCCCGCGAAGAGAAACCACTGCACTGCGTAGCTCAGATGGGGCCCATCGCCTATCGGCGGCGGCTCCAGTCGGCGGGGGAAGCTTGGCAGCGAGCTGTCTGGGCTCTGCTTGACGTAGATCGGCAGCACCTCGTACGGTAGCCGCTCCCGCAAGGCGGGCAGATCCAGCCGCCGCCAGGTCGTGCGCCCGCCATGCTCAATCGGCTCGCCCCGGCCTGCGGGAACCGGCAAGGCGATCCCGCGCACCGTCACCTCACCCGGCTCCTCCGTGCCCCTCGCATCCATGGTGACCGCGTCGGGCGCAGGCAGGAATCCCCGGTCCACCAGCACCGCCGGCCCGCCCACGCCGAGCAGCAGCGGTGTGACGACCCGCACGCCCGGCACGCCTTGTAGCGCGTCGCCGCGCACGATGATCTCTCGCGTGGGGTCGTACCGGCCGCGACCGACGACCCGGCGCTCCGCGAGCGAGTCCACGCCGGCCGAGCTCGGTGCGAGCGTCACGGCGGGCGCTCGCCGGGCCGCCGCGACTGCCACGTTCGCGGCGCGGCGCTCACGTAGACGACCGAGCTGCCATACGCCGAGCCCGGCGAAGCCGGCAGCGGCGAGCAGCAGGAGAGCGATCATCAGGCGGCGGGTGGTCGATGACATCGCTGTGCGCGGCGGAGGACGAGCGAACCGGTGGCGGTGGCCGGCAAGGTCTATAAGCATCGCCGGCGCAATGGGATGTCCGCCGGAGCGGGCGCGGTCCGCCTCTTGCCCCGGTCATGGGTCGCATTCCCGGACGACACCGCAACTTAACGACGGCGAGGTGGAACATGGGGACCCTTCGGCGTGGCGCCGTAACGGCCGCCGCCATCCTGCTCCTCGGCGGCACCGCTGCCGCGCAGCAAATACCGCGCGGGTTGGTCGAGGTACACGAGTCCGACCGGCGGGGATTCTGGGGGGCGCTCGGCGTGGGAGCGGGCGGGGAGGCGTACGATCTGCGCGACGGCGCCGGCTACAGCGGCGAGCTTTATCGTCCTACCGTCTCGCTCCGCCTGGGTGGCACCCCGAGCCAGTACGTCCGGCTCGGCGGAGAGATCCTCGGATGGATCGACGATCAGGGGGCTCGCACCGAGTCGATCAGCAGCTTCCTCTTCATCACCCAGTTCTACCCCGCGCCGACCACCGGCTTCTACCTCAAGGGCGGGCTTGGGCTCGGCCGCCACGAGGTGGACTTCGACAACGGCTTCGGCGTCGGAGACACCGGTTTCGCCGGCCTGCTGGGGGCCGGATGGGAGGTGCGGGTTGGCCGGCGGATCTACCTGAATCCGGCGGTGGATCTGGTCCAGCATCGCTATACCGGCCGCGGCGGTGAGCGGTACCGCGAGCGGATCGTGAATTTCGGTGTCGGGGTCCTCTTCCAGTCCGGCCGGTAGCGGTGTATGCTTTGCAGGTTCGGAACCGAGTACCCGTAGGTGCTGCCTATGAAACAATTTGCACTCCCCTGGCGCCCCGCCGCAGCCATGTCGTTGATGAGCCTGCTCAGCTGCGGCGGTGACCTCACCATCCCGAATACTTCCGCTGCTGGCCTCGACCTGGTCGTGGTCCGGGGCAACAACCAGTACGGCACCGTGGGCCAGGCGCTTCCCGCCCCCGTGGTCGTCCAGGTCAGCACCGACGAGGGCACCCCGCTGGCAAACAGGCGGGTGGCCTTTGTCCCCGCGGGTGGTCAGGATGCGGGCGCCTTCAATCCCGACACCGCAGTCACGAACTCCCTGGGCCAGGCGCTCACCCGTTGGGTGCT
>DAIPLK010000095.1:9721-11316 GCA_036769285.1 Gemmatimonadales bacterium
GATGGCGTCGTGCTGCCGAGTGAGTCCACCCCCACGACCCTCACCATCTTGAGCGGCGACGGGCAGTCGGGCCCCGCCGGGGCGGTCCTGGCTGACCCGCTCGTGGTCAGGGTGACGGACGCGCTCGACCGCCCCGTCGAGGGCGAGTTGGTGGATTTCACGACCGGCGCGGGCGGCGGCCAGGTGGCACCGGCCAGCGTCGCGACCGATGCCGATGGCCGGGCCTCTGCCCTCTGGACGCTCGGCTCGGCGGCGGGCGCGCAGGAGGTCCAGGCCAAGGTTCACGGCAGCACCGCGCCGGCACTGACCGTGAAGCTGACCGCCACGGCCTTCTCCGGCACCGGTGCGGCGATGGCGCTCGCCAGCGGCGACAACCAGACGGCACCGGTTCGGTCCGCCTTGGCCGACTCCCTCGTTGTGCGGGTCACCGATGCACTCGGCAACCCGGTAGCCGGGGTGGAGGTCCAGTGGACCGTGGGTGGGGGGGGCAGCATCAGTCCCGCCACCGTGACCACGGGCGCGGATGGCCAAGCCGCAGCCGAGCGGGTGCTCGGGAGCGCGGCCGGTGCCCAGTCGGCGACCGCGACGTCGGCCGGGCTCACGCCCGTGAGTTTTACCCACACGGCGATCGCGGCCAATCCCACCGTGCTCCTGCTCGTCTCCGGTGATGCCCAGACCGGAGCGGCGGGCTCGGCCCTGGCGGACTCGCTCGTGGTGCGGCTCGAGGACCCAGACGGGAACGGCGTGGGCAGCAAGGGGATCACCTGGCTCGTGGCGACGGGCGGCGGCTCAGTGAGCCCGGCCAACATCACTACAGATCCGAACGGGTTCGCGAAGACCCAGTGGACGCTCGGAGCCACGGCCGGCTTCAATCAGGTGAATGCGGTCTATTCCGGCCTGCCCTCGGTGCGGTTCACCGCCACCGCCGGCGCGGGGACCCCGACCAAGCTCGCGTTTCTCCAGTCGCCCGTGAACTCCAGCGCGGGCAGTGCAATCACCCCGCCGGTCCGGGTGGCGGTCCAGGACGCCAACGGGAACACGGTCACCACGGCGACGGATGCCGTCACGCTCGCCATCGGGACCAACCCTGCGTCCGGGACGCTCTCGGGCACGACGACCGTGAACGCGGTGAACGGCGTCGCGACGTTCTCCGACCTCTCGATCAACAAGGCCGGGAACGGCTACACACTGGGGGCGGCGGCAACCGGGCTCGCTGGGGTGACCAGCGGTTCCTTCGACATCCTCACGGGCGGTGCCAACCGCCTCGTCTTCCTCGTCCAGCCGACGAGCCGGGTGGTGGGGCAGCCGTTCTCGCCGGCGCTCCAGGTCCAGGTGCAGGACGCCGGCGGCAACCCGGTGCTGACGGCCACCAACCAGATCACCCTCAACTCGTCGGTGACCGGCTCGCTCACCGGGACCAGCACGGCCACGCCCGTGCTCGGGACCGCCACGTTCTCGAACCTGGCGGTGAGCAAGGCGGGCCTGGCCTACACGCTGACGGCGACAGCCTCCGGCCTCGTGAGCGTCACCAGCGTCGCCTTCGACGTGGCCAAGGCGTCGACCACGATCTCGATCACCTCGGACAGCCCCGATCC
>DAIPLK010000204.1:0-3410 GCA_036769285.1 Gemmatimonadales bacterium
TGCTCGCTCGGACGCTCGTGGCGGCCATCCTGACGGCCGCGATTTCAGCCTGCCAGCCACCGGCGCCGGCCGGCGCCCCGCCGCCGGACTACGCCGCCACGCTCGGACCCATGACGGACAAGTTCATGACGATGTGGGACACCAAGAACTACGACCTGCTCGACTCCATCCTGGCGCCCGACTTCCGGCGCACCGCGCCCGACCAGAATGCCGCCAGCCCGGCCGAGCAGAAGCAATTCATCACGCAAGTGCACACGGCCTATCCCGACTTCCACATCGTGGTGGACGAGAGCGCCTACAAGGAGAACCTCGGCTTCATCCAGTGGACGGTGACCGGGACCAACACGGGCGACGCCGCCACCAAGGCGACCGGGAAGCCCGTCAAGATCTCTGGTGTCACCATGCTCAAGTTCCGGGACGGCAAGATCACCGAGGAGATCGTGTTCTACGACACCGCCACGCTCAAGGCGCAGCTCGGCACGGCGATGATGCCTCACGCCAAGTAGCCTGCGAGGCGCCCGGTCATGTCCGAGCTGACCGCCCGGCTCACCGCTTCCCTGGCCGACCGCTACCGGATCGAGCGGGAGCTGGGCCAGGGCGGCATGGCCACGGTGTACCTGGCCGAAGACCTCAAGCACCACCGCAAGGTGGCCGTCAAGGTGCTGCGTCCCGAGCTGGCCTCCGCGCTGGGGCCCGATCGCTTCCTGCGCGAGATCCAAACCACCGCCAACCTCCGCCATCCCCACATCCTCCCGCTCTACGACTCGGGGGAAGCGGACGGATTCCTCTTCTACGTCATGCCCTTCGTCGAGGGCGAGACTCTCGCCGACAGGCTGAGCCGCGAGAAGCAGCTCCCGCTCGAGGACGCGCTGCAGATCGCTCGCGAGGTGGCCGACGCCCTGAGCTACGCCCACCGCCGGGGAGTGATCCACCGCGACATCAAGCCTGCCAACATTCTGCTCGAGGCCGGCCACGCCGCGGTGGCGGACTTCGGGATCGCGCGGGCAGTTGACGCGGCGGGTGGCGGGCGGCTGACGGAGACGGGGCTGGTGCTCGGCTCCCCCCTGTACATGAGCCCCGAGCAGGCGCTGGGAGAGAAGAACCTCGATGGCCGCTCGGACCTCTACGCCCTCGGGTGCGTGCTGTACGAGATGCTCGCCGGCCAGCCTCTCTTCATGGGACCCACCGTCGAGAGTGTGGTGCATCAGCATGTCGCCGCCAGCCCGCCGCCCATCACGCAGCTGCGCCCGGCGGTGCCCGCGGAAGTGGTGGCGACCGTGCAAAGGGCCTTGGCGAAGACTCCGGCGGATCGGTTCACTGACGTCGGGCAATTTGCCGAGGCCCTGGGCCGCACGGCTCCAACGGTCGCTCGCGGAGGCGAGCCCCAGCCGGCCCTCACGCGGCGCCGGCGCCATGACGCGCTCGCCGCGGCGCTCGCGGTCGTCGTGCTGCTCGGCGCGGGCCTCTTCCTGTGGGCTCGTCGCGCTCCGGGGATCCTCCAGCTGGGGCGACGGACCCAGGTGACGCTCGACCCCGGGCTCGAGATAGACCCGGCACTTTCCCCCGATGGAAAATTCATCGCCTACTCGGGGTCCCGGAGCGAGCTGACAGTGCGGCAGGTGGAGGGTGGCGTGCCTATCCGGGTATTACGGGAGGGAGACGGCAGCGGGCGCTGGCCCGCCTGGCTGCCGGACGGTCAGCGTCTCGTCTTCGTCTCTCCCCGTGGCGTGGAAGTCGTTCAGGCCCTGGGCGGCGTGCCCCGCCTTCTGGTCGCGGGGACCAGTCTCGCCCGCGGCGTGACCATCGCGCCGGACGGCCGGTCGTTCGCCTTCGTCTCGCACGACTCCGTCTACGCCAAACCCCTGGAGGGAGGGGAAGCGCGAGTCCTCACCGTGGGTCGGGAGGTGCACTCCCTAGCCTGGTCGCCCGAGGGTCGCTGGATCGCGTTCGTCTCGGGCAACGTGCAGTATGTCAGGATGATGGATCTGGGGAACAGTGCACCGAGCAGCATCCACGTGGTCCCGGTGGGCGGCGGGGGACCCATCCAGGTCAGCGACAACCGGTCGCTGAACGTCAGCCCCACATGGGTCTCCGACCGAGTGCTGCTGTATGTCTCCGACCGGCAAGGTGGCCGAGACGTCTATCAGGTCCGCCTGACGGGTTCGGGAGCGCCGGCCGGCCCACCGCTCCGGCTCACGACGGGGCTCAACCCCCACGGCATCGCCGTCTCGTTGAACGGCGCCCGGCTGGCATACTCCGCGTTCACGGAAACGTCCAATGTCTGGTCCATCCCCATTCCCCCGTCGGGTGCCGTTTCCGTCTCCCAGGCTCGGCCAGTGACTCTGGGAAATCAGACCATCGAGAACCTCAACGTGTCGATGGATGGCCGATGGATTTCGTTCTCTTCCAACCGCAGCGGCACGAACCAGCTCTACCGGCAGCGCGTGGGCGACGGGGCCGCGGAGCCCCAGCAGTTGACCGCCGATACGACGGACTCCTACTGGGGCGCCTGGTCGCCTGATGATCGGGAAATCGCGCTCCACAGATTCCGCGGGGAGCGTCGCCAGGTCTTCGTGATCTCCTCGGAAGGCGGCACGCCGGTTCAAGTCACCGACGGCTCCGAGGATGAGCGGTCGCCGGAGTGGTCTCCGGACGGCCGGCGGCTCCTGCTGCTGGCCAATTGGGGCACCAAACCGGCGCTCCACATCGTCACCCGGAACGGCGAAGGGCGCTGGTCAGGCGTGCGGCCGCTGCCCGTGGTGATCGGGGCGGACACGGTGACTGCGGGTATCGCGGCGTGGTCGCCCGATGGCCGCTTCCTGGCGTGCGGCTGCGGGAGCGGCGGGCTGGTGATCGTGCCGGTCGAGGGCGGGTCGGCACACCGTCTTCCGTCGCCCTACTCCACCGCCGGATGGGCCTTTCCTCAGTGGTCCGCCGACGGAAGAACCGTGTATCACATTTCGGAGGACTCCGGCCGGGTGGTGGCGGCGGTTGCTGTCCCGATATCGGGCGCAGCTCCGCGGGTCGTGGTGCGATTCGACGATCCGACCCGGCCGTGGCACCGGTTCGGCTTCCGCGTCCGCGGCGAACAGATCTATTTCACCCTCGGCGATCTCCAGAGCGACATCTGGGTCACGGAAGTGGGGAAAGAGTGAGCGACGCGATCGCGCGCCTCACCGCCGCCCTGGCCGACCGCTACCGGATCGAGCGGGAGCTGGGCCAGGGCGGCATGGCCACGGTGTACCTGGCGCACGATCTCAAGCACGAGCGCAAGGTCGCCATCAAGGTCCTGCGGCCCGAGCTTGCCGCGGTCATCGGCGCCGAGCGGTTCCTCCGCGAGATCAAGACCATCGCGACGCTGCAGCACCCGCACATCCTCGGCCTGATCGACAGCGGCGAGGTGAACGGGA